>NZ_JACOOZ010000009.1:0-144064 GCF_014287775.1 Eubacterium segne | reverse complement strand
GCATAATAATTAACATCAGGATTTGCCTTTAAAATATAAGCCTCACCTAATTCACCGGTTCCTTCCCATGTGACTGACGGATCAATTGTAACAGGATACTTTCTGTCAGTTGAAGTCAAATAGTCATTATCTACAACTATTTTTAATATATATGCATTTATTCCCTTTGTTTCAGAGACGGACTTCTCTAATTCATAATGTACATCTTCACTGTATGCTTTTCCCGTACTATCATTCATTGACGGTGCCGGAATTCCCGCAACAATGCTGTCTTTTTCCTTGTCAATAAATGAAATCCCACCACCTACAGCATCAAGACGTACCTCAAGATTTTCAGTACATATTTTATATAAAAATTCATTATTATCAGGAATTTCATTAAGTATAATGTCTTCTTTCATTCCATGCTCTAACGAATGATATGCTATTTTTGTATCATTCCCGGTGTTTTCATATACTGCCTTTATGCTTTTTTCTTCCTTCTTTCCAGTTACGGCATCCTCAATTTTTTCAGTTTCTAATGATACCTTATCGGTTTTAGTTTCTACATAATCATCCGAATTCTCCCCGGCATCCAACGGTACAAATGATATTCTGTAGTCATCCTGTGTAAGAAGAACCGGGCTTTCCTCCCCGATTGTTTCCGGCAAATATTGTTTTGTATCTCCGGACTTATTTACATATTTGTATTTTTTTGAATTTTTTACGGAAATATTTTTTGCAAAAGATATGATTTTCTTATCCTGTGATTCAGCGGCAACCAACTCTGAATTATATTTTTTTAATTTTCCATCCTCTTCAAAGCGTATGTTGTCTGAATAATATACTGTTTTTTTCATTCCGTTGCTCATAAGGTACGTGTTTGAATTTTCATCTCTCATACTCTTTATTTCCTTAATTACAACAGGCTTTTCTCTACCTTCATCATCAATGCTCTTGTCATCATTTTCAATTATTTCCTGTTTATCTGACATTAAAGCATTTTTCTTTGTGATTTCCGACTCTAATTGCACTGCTGAAACATTAACGCTCGTTACGCACAATGCCATTGCCATTACTGCCGAAATCATTTTACCATAAATGTTCCTTCTCATAACTTATCCTCCACTTTTGTTCACTACTTCAATTTCTCCCTATAATTGAAGTTTCATTAACGGTAACCATTTTCCCACCCAACCTATTTACGTTAAAAGGCATAGACTCCGCAATGCTTTGCGTTCTATGCCTTTTTGAATTAATGAAAAAGGGAGACTATGTCATTTTGACACGGGTTTCATTTAAAAGAATAAGCTTCTTAGATGTGATTTTTTGACTGATTATAAGGACTATAATCATAACCTCGCTTCCCCCTTTTTCATCTGTTCTTCACCATACATTTGTCCCCCAAATGAAAATATAATTTGTATAAAATTTTCATCTACATTTTATTATTGGGATTTTAATATTTCAATAGGACTTGCGCAAACGTACCCGTTTTTTGCGTAAGTGTAGCTTTTTTGTGATTTTATTCGCTATTTTTTTCATAAATTTGTGTCTCTTATTGTCGTTATTTCAGTTTTTTATCAGATTTTATTACCAATCCATGCAAATAAAAAAGGCAGGTAAAAACCTACCTGACACATACCTATTATTAATTTTTAAGATTTTCCGCTGGATTTTTAACATTTTAATCTACTTTCGAAATTATTTTTTTACCTATTTACAGGATATATTCCTTTTTCTTTCCAAATATTTTCTCTTCATTTCAGCATAACGCCTGCTACTTACATAGGCTGTGGTTCCATCAGTAAATTCAGCTTCACTGCTACTAAATCTTTTTACTTTATCCATATTAACCAAGTAGCATTTGTGACTTCTAAAAAATCCTACATTTTCTAACTCTTCCTCATATTGTGATATTTTTCCACTACATTTTAATTCACCGTTAAATGTATGTACAATCAGTTTTCTTGCTTCTGTTTCTATGTAGAAAATATCACATATCCTGATATTTATGTTTCCTTTACCCAGTTCATTAAATGATAGAGTTTTATTTGTTTCAAGTCTGACATCAGCTGAAGTTAAGGCTTCCTTTAATTCAGCTTCCATATTATCTTTGTTAATATATCTAAATGCATCAACAAAATATCCCTTGTTGCTGATTTCCATATGAGTTGTAAAAATTATTGTAATAAATTCCTGTTTAATGCCTTTGTATTCTTTGATTGTTTCAAATCCATCTTTTCCCGGCATTTCAATATCCACCAGCACAAAGTCGAAATTACCTTTTCGTTCCAGAAAACTATCTCCGGATTCAAACTCTTCAATGTTTATGTCCACACCTGCATAATGATTTTGAACTAATTTGTGTGCCATATTTCTCCATAACTTTTCATCATCTATAATTGCTATGTTCATAAACCAATCTCCTCGGAAATATTCTTTAATAATATTGTTACACTAAATATGTTTCCTTTCGCATCAATATCCATTATTCCATCATATTTATCAACGCTGTCCCTTACATTTTGTAATCCCCAGCCATGCCAATCCTTATCTGCCTTACTTGTTGAAATCTGACCATTTTTAATTTCAAGCTTGCCACTAAAACAATTGCTAACTTTTACAATTATATCTTCTTTGTCGTAGGAAATTTCTATATCCACTTGCTTCTTAGATTCTTTTTTAGCTGCATCAAATGCATTACTTAACAGGTTCGAAAACACCGTACACAAATCATATGCATCTATGTTACAATTATTGGGCATATGACCACTTATATTAAAATCAATGTTTAACTCTACAGCATCACTGTAAAACCTGTTAAGCACTGCATCGACTATACTATTATTAACAGATACATTACTTCTAAGTTCATCCACTTTTGACAGTATTGCATCGCAATACTCCTTATATTTTTGACTATCAATTTCCGACAATCTCTCCAAAACACATATATGATTTTTTAAATCATGCCGAAATTTTTTCGTTTTCTCCTCACGTTTTTCTAAATACTCATAATGTGCATTTTGTTCATTAAGATATTTATGTACTATTTCTTCCTTTTGCCTATATATGTCCCTTGATACCATTAATAAAATTACTGCCCCCAATTGAATCAGTATTCCTAATGCTACTAAAGTAAAAGTTACACCATAAAGTACTTTATTTTTATATGCCATCTTATCCAGTGTAACTGTAGCCATTATCATTAATGCGAATGCATCTACAAAAGTTAAAATTGTATATAACACCAAAAATCCCAAATGAATCTTCTTTATCCCATCAATATTTTTTCGTTTAAGTAAAATTGCTACAACATATATAAACGCAAACACAATACCTGATTGTATTATATACGTAAGCATTCCCTCTTTATAATTTAATAACGTGCATATAATATTAATTACAACTTCTACTATTGATGATATAAGCGAAACAATTAAAAATAACCACACTGATATAAAAATAATATTAATTATTTTTTCTTTGAAACATAATGCTACAGCACATGCAATGGTTATTAATATTACTCCCCCTTCAAAAAAGACATTAGATTCTATGCATTTACACACTGAACAAACTGCCACCAATGCAGTTGCCAGTATATATTTATATGTATTATCCCTCTTATTAAGAGCTAGATAATAATCACAAATTAAAACAATACAAAAAACGAATAGCCAGTCTGTGACTATTGAAACCAGAAGTTGCATCTCTTATCCTCCACATAAATATCAATATATATAATATATCAGATATTTATACTTTGGACTATACCTTAAAACCAATAAGATACGAATCTTCTGAAATAATCGAACACCCTTCTGTCCTTTCCGTATATACTAATTGTATTGTCCGGACAAGTACTAAATTACACCCTTTTTTTCACATTTCAATAGGTCTTGCGCAACCGTACCCGTTTTTTGCGCAAGTGCAGCTTTTTTGGGGTCAAATATTTCATTTTTTCATGTTTTTTCTTTTCTTTAATTCTTCCTTTTTCTAATTTTTGAGTTTAAAATGGCATCAAAAAAAGAACCTCCGGCAACATATTCTTGTGCCGCTAAAGGTTCTTTTTCTAATTATTAATATTTTTTATGATTATTATTTATTCAGATATTTCATCCGGTTTGTCATTCAAGGTTACATCTTGGTTGTCATCCGAAGCTCCATCCGGCTCATCACACTTACGGTAAATTTCCATAAATTCCTTACCTGTGATTGTTTCCTTATTATAGAGAAATTCAGCTATCTTATCCAGCTTGTCTCTGTTATCCCTAAGAAGCTGCTTTGCCTCCTCATATTTTTCCTTAAGAAGTATCTTAACCTCTTCCTCTATTTCAGTTGCCGTCTTATCACTGCAGTTTAACTGTGCACGTCTTCCCAGATATGGGTCTTCCACACGCTCTAAACTCATCAGTCCAAATTTCTCTGACATACCGTACTGTGCAACCATGGAACGGGCAATATTAGTTGCCTTTTCCATATCATTTGAAGCCCCTGTAGTAACTGAATCAAATACTATCTCCTCTGAAGCTCTTCCTGCTAGTAAGGTAACAAGCTCTGCATTTAATTCATCCTGTGACATAAGGTATTTTTCCTTTTCAGGTGCCTGAATAACATATCCCAACGAGCCCATGGTTCTTGGAACAATAGTAATTTTCTGTACCGGCTCTGCATCCTTTTGAATAGCTGCCACAAGAGCATGTCCTACCTCATGGTATGCAACAATCTTCTTTTCTTCCTTGCTTAAGATTCTGTCCTTCTTTTCTTTTCCGGCAATAACCACTTCCACGGCTTCCATTAAATCTGCCTGGGAAATAGCCTTTCTGCCACATTTTACTGCATTAATGGCAGCTTCATTTACCATATTGGCAAGGTCTGAACCTACAGCACCACTGGTTATATTGGCAATAGCTTCCAAATCAACTGTTTCATCCAATTTAACATCCTTTGAATGAACCTTTAATGTCTCAACCCTGCCTTTGAAATCCGGTGCGTCCACTATAACACGTCTGTCAAAACGTCCCGGTCTTAACAATGCCGGATCAAGAACTTCCGGTCTGTTAGTTGCCGCTAAAATCAATATTCCCTTTGATGTGTCAAATCCATCCATTTCCGCTAAAAGTGCGTTTAAGGTCTGTTCTCTTTCGTCATTGCCTCCGCCGTATCTTGAATCACGGCTCTTACCTATAGAATCAATTTCATCAATAAATACGATACATGGTGCGTTTTCTTCTGCCTGCTTAAACAAATCTCTTACTCTTGAGGCACCTACACCTACAAACATTTCCACGAAATCTGAACCTGATAATGAGAAGAATGGCACATTTGCCTCTCCTGCCACTGCCTTTGCCAGAAGGGTTTTACCTGTTCCCGGAGGGCCTACTAAAAGTGCTCCCTTAGGAAGTTTCGCACCTATTGCCGTATATTTTCCCGGATTATGAAGGAAATCAACCAATTCCACAACTGATTCCTTTGCTTCTTCCTGTCCTGCCACATCCTTAAATGTGACACCTGTTTTCTTTTGAATATATACCTTGGCATTTGACTTTCCTACACCGAACACACCGCCCGGTCCGCCTTTTCCACCGGATACCCTTCGCATAACAAACATCAGTAATGCCCAGAATAATATCAGTGGAACAACATATTCCAGTAATATAATGATAATACCATTGCTTGCACTGGTACTTTCCGCTTTGAATTCTACATCGGTATATTTATTTTTCAATTCACTTATTAAATCCGGATCATTAACTGCTGTAGTCCAGAAAGTTTTCTTTATGAGTCCATTTTGCAGATTTTTGGTTTCAATGTAAATCTTTCCGGATTCAAAAAGAACGCTTTCAACCTTGTCATTATCCAACAATTTAACAAACTGGCTATAGGTTATTTCTTCCTTTGATGCCGAACTTAAAACTGATGAAAACAACGATGTTAAAAGCAATGCACCTATTACGGCAACCACAACGCTGATAATCATACTTTTTTTCTGATTGTTATCATCGTTCCTGTTTGGATTATTTCTGTTAGTATTTCTATTTTGATTATTATCCATTGTTTTTCCTTTCATTTAGATTCCTTATAGTAAAATACTATATCACATTGTTAAAAAATAATGTGAAATTTTATTGAATATTTCATTAAAATTTTAGAATATTGATATTTTTTTTATTTTTTTCTAGAAATAAAATATTTATTGTAGTACACTAGTAAGGTGTTTTTAAAATATGTTTAGTATACTCAGGGAGGAAAATCACATGGCAGTGAAATATGTATTCGTAACAGGCGGTGTTGTTTCCGGTCTTGGAAAAGGTATTACAGCCGCTTCATTGGGAAGACTTCTGAAAGCTCGTGGCTATAAGGTTACAATGCAGAAGTTTGACCCATATATTAACATTGATCCCGGTACCATGAATCCGATACAGCACGGCGAGGTTTTTGTAACAGACGATGGTGCTGAAACAGATTTGGACCTTGGACATTATGAAAGATTTATTGATGAAAGTTTAACAAAAAATTCTAACGTAACTACCGGTAAAGTTTATTGGTCAGTTCTCGAAAAAGAGAGACGTGGTGACTTTGGCGGAGGAACAGTTCAGGTTATCCCCCACATTACCAATGAAATTAAAAGTCGTTTCCACAGAAGTCTCAGCGAAGAAACTGAAATAGCTATTATTGAAGTAGGCGGAACCGTAGGCGATATTGAGTCTCAGCCATATATTGAGGCTATCAGACAGTTCCAGCATGATGTAGGACATGAGAATTGTATCCTTATTCATGTTGCTCTTATGGTTTATCTTCCTGCTTCTGAAGAAATGAAGACCAAACCTATTCAGATGAGCGTTAAGGAATTACAGAGACTTGGTATTCAGCCTGACATAGTTGTATGTCGTACTGAATATGAAATTGATGATAATTTAAAGGATAAAATCAGTTTGTTCTGTAACGTTCCTGCCAGCCATGTTGTTCAAAACCTTACACTGGATTTGCTTTATGAAGCACCTCTTGCCATGGAAAAAGAACATTTGGCAGAAATCGTTTGTCAGAGTCTTAACTTAGATTGCCCTGAACCTGACCTTGAAGATTGGAAGGCAATGGTTGAGGCTGCTAAAAATCCTACACAGGAAGTTACTGTTGCTCTTGTTGGAAAATATATTGCTTTGCATGATGCCTACATCAGCGTAGTTGAATCTTTAAAGCATGCAGGCTACAACAGCAGAACTACCGTAAATATCAAATGGGTGGATTCTGAAGAGGTTACTAATGAAAATGCCCCTGAAATCTTTAGTGATGTTTCAGGTATTCTTGTTCCCGGTGGTTTTGGCAGTCGTGGAATTGATGGTAAAATCGCAGCTATTAAGTATGCAAGGGAAAACAATATTCCATTCCTTGGTCTTTGTCTTGGAATGCAGTTATCTATAGTTGAATTTGCCCGTGATGTAGTTGGTTTCCGTGATGCCCATAGTATTGAGCTTGACCCATCCACTACTCATCCTGTTATCAGCCTTATGCCTGACCAGGAAGGGGTTACAGATATTGGTGGTACATTAAGACTTGGTTCTTATCCTTGTGTCCTTGACAAAGAAAGTAAAGCTTATAAGCTTTATGGCACTGAGTTAATTAATGAACGTCATCGTCACCGTTATGAAGTAAATAATGATTACAGAAGAAATCTTACTGAAAACGGCATGAAACTTTCAGGTATCTCACCTGACGGCAGAATTATAGAGATGATTGAAATTCCTTCACATCCGTTCTTCATTGCCACTCAGGCACATCCTGAATTAAAGAGTCGTCCTAACAGACCACATCCTTTGTTTGTTGGATTTGTTGACGCAGCCATTAAAGCTAAGAAATAAAAAATTCATATATTTTAATACTACAAAAGCGGGTATCAAAACCCGCTTTTTTCTAACTAAAATATTTCATTTTCCGTTGTTGTTTCCTCTGCCGCATCATCGTCACTATAATTGTACAATTCATCGTCAAGGATATCTTCACTATCATCTAATAAATCATTCCCCTTCGCCTGAGCGTTCATTGCCGTAATTAACAATGTAGTTATATCTGCTGCATTTTTCGGAATCATATCATCCACAGATGTTTTTCCTTCCTTGATTTTCATATCAACACTTACGTTAATATCTTCATTATCAATTTTCATATCACCTGTTGAAACATTAAATATTCCACTTCTGCTTCCGGCTTTTCCTGTAACTCTTGCCTTTGCTACCAAATTGGCATTTGACTTCTTTATGGTGTCAACAAAATCTGATTTGTTTTCTTTAATTTTATCTGCCATATCTGATGTGGAACCCACACTATCCTGTAACTCCTTGTATGAAGATGCAACTTTGCTGTCCTCACCATACACCTTTGTTACCAAATCAGTACATGTTTTCAATGTATCCTGTAAATCGTTTTTCACAAAATTAATTAACATATCCACCGCTTTATCTGCGTTGTCACCATTTACCGTCAGTGTGTAATTATCACCATCTTTTCCCTGAAGGTCTTTAAAATTATTTTCTATTTTAGTCCATACAGACTGTATTTCCTTAAGGGAATCCTTATCTAATGTTTTAGTATCCGGTAATTCCTGACCTGATGCCTCTGCTAACTGCTTATAATCCAATGAAATGCTTTGTGTAACTCCTATCTGTGACAAAACTGATTCCAGACTTGTAGCTTTTTCTTCGTTAATTGTCTTTATAAACTCTAAAAGTGGTGCTGTTTCTAAATATAACTTTGTTCCATCTACAGCAAAAGTTGTAAGCTTCTGATAATCAGTATCTTTTCCTGCCTTAACATCAAATCTCACTGCCATTTTATCCTTAGCTTCAGCCTTTACATACATCTTAAGTGCCATGGAAAACTTACCATTATCATCTAAAACCCTGTCTAAATCTTCGGTATCTTCTAATTTTCCTGTGGCTTTAATTTCCACCGTAGCCTCGCCTTTTGTAATCTGTGAGATTTCCTTTACTTCCTTAAAAAATGTGCTGTCATCCTTTCCACATCCCGTTAATAATGACATAACCATAACTAATGACAGTACAACTGATAATAATTTTTTACTCATAATCCTCTCCTATTTTTCATCACTTTATTATGTTTTTTGTTACTTATAATATAATAATATAGCCGTGCAACGACAATTGCACGGCTATATTATTTACTCATCGGTGCGACAGGATTCGAACCTGCGACCTCTGCGTCCCGAACGCAGCGCTCTACCAAGCTGAGCCACGCACCGCTTCGTATATAATATCATACTTTTTAGAAAATGTCACAACTTTTTAAAAATTTATGGATTACCAAAATTATGGATTACAGACTTTTTAAGAAATTATGAATTGCAGACTCTATTGCAAACTCTGCCGAAAACGCAATACATCCCAGATACATCTCTTATTCCTGCTTGTCTTCTCCACTCCAAAAGTCCACCGGTTCATAATCTCTCAAAGCAACCAGATATCCCTGCTTTTGAAGTTCCTCCTGAATTTCATCAAGGGTTTCCTTTGAATCAGCGGTAACCGTATGATAATGATACTCAGAGGTTATCTGCTCTAAAGGTACAGACACGCCTCCTTTTATTTCTTCTACATATTTTTTTGCATCCCTTCTTGATTTAATGTGCATTTCTACTTTTACCACACCGTAAACCTTATGATACACAAAAACATCTTCAACTTTTCCACCACAATCCACTATAAGATTAAGTTCATCCAGTATCTTGTCTGCACTGTGCTTTACCTTAAAAACCCTTTGCTTCCGACCTTTTTCCTCCTGTAAAACATAACCCTTGTGAGTAGAAATAATATTATATTTTTTTGCCCTTAAAAGTGCTATATCCTGAACCACCACCTGACGGCTTATCTGAAATTTTTCAGCCAGTTTGGTGCCTGATACCGGTTTGTCACTGTCCTGCAATATTCTTAAAATATTTTCCCTTCTCTTTTCTCCTTCCATTTTTCCTCCCAAAAAACTATATACGATGTAGATTTTTAAGTGAAATATCCATAATTGGTGCTGAGTGCGTTAATGCTCCGCTGGAAATATAGTCAACCCCTAAGTCAGTAAGTTTTGCAATATTTTCTCTTGTAACATTTCCTGAAACTTCTATTTCAGCCTTTCCATCAATAATATCTATAGCCTCTTTCATTACATCGTGGCTCATATTATCAAGCATAATAATATCTGCTCCTGCTTCAACGGCTTCCTTCACCATATCAATATTTTCCACTTCAACTTCAATTTTTCTTACAAATGGTGCGTATTCCTTTGCCATATTTATAGCCTTTGTAACACTTCCTGCTGCACCAATATGATTATCCTTTAAAAGAACTCCGTCTGTTAAATTATATCTGTGATTATTTCCTCCGCCAACACGAACTGCGTATTTTTCAAAAATTCTATTGTTTGGTGAAGTTTTTCTTGTATCAAGAAGTTTGGTTTTGCTTCCCTCAAGAAGTTTCGCAATGGATTTAGTGTATGTGGCAATACCGCTCATTCTCTGAAGATAATTAAGACCTGTTCTCTCTCCTACAAGTAAAACCCTTATATCTCCTGTTACTTTTCCCATAAGCTGACCTGCTTTAACTTCATCGCCATCTTCCACAAATAATTCAACCTTGGTGCTTTCATCTAAAAGCTGGAAAGCTCTGGCAAAAACCTGTAATCCGCAAATAATGCCATCTTCCTTGCAAATTAAATCCACTTCACCTAATGTTCCCTTAGGCATAACTGAATTGGTAGTTACATCTTCACTTGTTACATCTTCCTTTAATGCACTTAATATTAATGGGTCTACTGACAATTTTAAAGTTACCTGATCAAACATTTTATTCTCCTTTATCTATCGCTTCTAATAAAATTTCCTTGTTTTCTTTATTCCACTTTTTCAAATCACTATAAGGTGATAAATCCATATTTTCAGTGTTCCTGTACTCTGTAGAATCGAATTCCGCTGTCATTTCTCCGGCTGCACGCTTTGCAAAAACCATACTTTCAAGAAGTGAATTACTTGCAAGACGGTTTTTTCCATGTACACCGTTACACGCTGTTTCCCCTACCGCATAAAGCTGGTTCATGGATGTTTTACTTTGAAGATTTACCTTAATTCCACCCATAAAGTAATGCTGTGCTGGGACAACCGGTATCATTTCTTCAGGAACATTATATCCATGTTCCTTACAGTGTCCGATTATATTTGGGAAATGATGCTCTAACTGCTCCTTTTCAATAGGACGCATCGACAACCAAACGTGTTTTGTTCCGTCTTTTTTCATTTGAGCCTTTATATTCTCCGTAACAATATCTCTTGGAAGTAATTCATTGGTAAATCTCTTGTAATTTTTATCATAGAGAAGGGCACCCTCCCCTCTCACTGACTCAGAAATCAAAAAGCTTCTGTCCTCTTCTCTTTCGGAATAAAAAGTTGTTGGATGTATCTGAACATAATCCACATGTTCAACTTTTACGCCGTGTCTTATGGCAACGGCAACTCCATCACCTGTTAAATGTCTGTAGTTAGTAGAATGTCTGTAAATTCCTCCGATTCCACCGCTTGCTAAAACTGTATAATTAGCATTTATTACCGTAAGGTTTTCATCATCCTTTTTAACTACAGCTCCATAACATTTATCCTCTTGGCATATTATGTCAACCATAGTCCAATGTTCCTTTATAGTTATATTATCACGTTTTTTTGCTTCTTCATATAGGTGACTTGTTATTTCTTTTCCCGTAATATCCTCATGAAATAAAATTCGTTTTTGAGAATGGGCTCCTTCTCTGGTAAACAAAAGATTTCCCTCTTCATCTTTAGCAAAATCCACACCAAATCCAATTAAATCCTTAACTAAGTCCTGTGAAGAATTAATCATTGTTGTTACGGCATCAGGGTTATTCTCATAATGACCTGCTTTCATGGTGTCATTAAAATAACTTTCAAAGTCACTTTCATCTTTGAGCATACACATACCGCCCTGTGCCAGGTACGAATCGCTATGCTCCACAATGTCCTTTGTGATAATTAATATGTTCTTATCCTTTGGAAGATTCAGTGCACAGTAAAGACCTGCACATCCACTTCCCACTATTAAAACGTCTACTTTCATATTTCTCTCATTTCTAAACTTTATGTAATGATTTATTAATAACATCGCCCGATAAACAGCTTTGACATTATTGTGTGGCATTATAACACATCATTTTACATCTGACAAGACAGTTGTAAATACAACTATTAACTTTTACTCATATAAAAAAGAACTCACACGAGTTCCTTTTTGTACATAAACCGCTTCATTATATTTGACAATGAATTAATTTACCTCAATATACACTTTTTCAATTTCACTATTTTTCAAACAATCCATGCAAATATTCTACAAGTTCACCGTCGCTTTTAACCTTAATATCAGCCCCAAATGCTGAAATATCTCCGTCTATTTTGCTTTTTTTATTAGTTTTATCTACATAATAAACCTTGAAAAAATCCGTTGATGATATCATTATGCTGTACACATCCTCTTCACTGCTTACTACAGAATCATCATATGTAATACCCTTATAACTTAAATGCTCTTTCAACATTTCTGCCATTTTATCTGCATCATCATTTTCTAATTGGATTTCTTTTCCTGTGGAATACTGCTTTATGGATATCTCTGATTTCTGCGGAATGTCAAGTGCTTTGGTGTAATCTCTGTGTGATGAAACTCCCACAAACACCCCAACTAAAACAACTATACAAAATGCTACAACACATATAATTATTTTTCTTTTTTTCATATTTTGTCCTTTCCATATGTACTCTGCCCATTAGTATACCTGTTTGTAGTGGCTTTTTCAACCTTGTGCCCTAATCAATATTGGTATTTTGCTATATTTTTTCATTTTCATTAAATCACATTATTCCAATACCTACCCCAAAAGGTACATGAGATAATCATTCCCAAATCACTCTTCCCTTCCCCTTAGTTATGTATCAGATTGTCCTCCCTGTATATCTTAAGAAGTTCCTCCAAATCGTATATCTGCTCTAATATTTTCTTCCCAATATCAGTATCCCTAACCTTAAGTCGATTTTTCTTTGTTTCAAATTTATTTCTGTCAGATTTAATATCCATTTTGTATTCAGGGTGACGCATAATAATCTGTCCCTCTAATTTAAATAAAATCACGGAAATAGCCTTTAGTGCCGCCTTCATTGGACCAATATTTTTGTAGGTTTTCTCGGCAAACAAAGTAAGGGTTCTCAGACTTATTCCATAACCGCTTTCTAACATTCTGATATTATCATATTTAAGATTATTCCTGATCCTTGTCATGAATTTCTCCGGAGCAATTATTCATAATATGCACAAATGCCTCATACTCACCGTGAATATCACTCATAAAATGCTCCGTGCCCTTTGGCAGATTAAGTATTGCATTAAGATTAATTATCTCCGTACATACCGACTAGGTAGTAGGGTATTTTTCAGATAACAATTCTAAGTATTTTTTATAATTTTCTTCCATAGCAAAACTCTCTCTATTTTAACATTTCCAGTATTTTTACCAGTAGCTCCCATGTTCTTTTTGTTGAAGAAATGCTTAATTTCTCATCTGTTGTGTGAATATCCTTCATATCCGGTCCAAAGGATATGGCATCCAAATCATCTATTTTGGAGGCAAAAAGTCCACACTCAAGACCTGCGTGTATTCCCTCTACCACCGGCTCTTTTCCACCATAAACTTCCCTGTACGCCTTTACAGCTGTGTCCCTTAGCACTGAATCAGCCCTGTACTCCCAGCCGGGATAAACACCTTCACACTGAAGACTTCCGCCAAATATTTCCGTAAGGCTTTTAAGTTTCTGTATAAGATAATTTTTCTCACTATCCTTAGAACTTCTTACGGAATAGGACATTCTTACTTCTTTATCCGTAGTTCTTAAAATTCCAAGATTAAGGGAAGTCTGAACCATATCCTTAATTTCAGGATTCATTCTTTCAACTCCGTTTGGAAGGTTTGCCAAAAGAATAACTGTTGCCAATGTGGATGGCCCTGACATTGCCTCCACTAACTGACTATCCATAACATTAAGGGTAATTTTCATAGCCGGGTCAGTTACCTTGTATTCATCTTTTACTTCATCAAATACCTTATTAATAATTTCCTTAGCCCTGTCTACACATTCCGGTAAAACTGCAATTGCCGCCTCGCTTAAATTGGCAATGGCATTATCCTTTTCGCCACCGTTTACCCCAATAATACGCATATCAATATTCTCAAACACATTTAAAAGAATCCTTCCTAAAACACAGTTGGAATTAGCTCTTTCCTTGTGTATCTCGGCTCCTGAATGTCCTCCCGTAAAGCCATCTAATCTCATTTCTATAATTTTGGCATTTATCATATCCTTATTATACGGGAGAATACATGTAGCAGTAGCTCCACCTGCACAACTTACTGTAAATATTCCTTCATCCTCCGAATCCACATTTAAAAGAAGTTTTCCCTTTAAATCAGAAACGTCAATAGCTGCCGCACCTAACATTCCCACCTCTTCATCTACCGTAAATACAGCTTCAATAGGGGGATGTGCTATTTCACTACTATCTAAAATAGCAAGGGCATAGGCTACGGCAATGCCATCATCTCCTCCAAGGGAGGTTTTATCTGCCGTTATCCAGTCACCTTCAATTTCAAGGTCCAGACCCTCTTTTTCCATGTCCTTATTACTGTCAGCAGTTTTTACCGCCACCATATCCATATGTCCCTGAATTATTACAGGCTTAGAGTTTTCATATCCCTTTGATGCCTCCTTCCACACAATAATATTGTGCATATCATCCTGTCTGTATTTCAAATCACGGCTTTTGGCAAAGTCTGCAATGTAATTGCTTATTGCCTCTACATTTCCCGAACCATGGGGAATCCTTGTAATATTCTCAAAATATTCAAATACCTTCTTTGGCTCTAAATTCTCTAAAACTCTCATTTGTCTTCCTCCATAAATACTATAAATTTCTTCTTTTCCAGTATATTAAAAAACATGCTTAACCTTTCATATAACATTTCTCCGGCTTTGCTATGTTCTTTCTTTAACCTTGCGCCAATTTCATATATATTTCTTTTTCCGTCTATTTGCCGCCACACATAACTTCCATAGGAATCTAATTGAACGTAACTAAATCTGGGCTTTTTTAACAGCCTCCGGGCTACTACATTGTAAAATCCCTTATTTTCCACAATTATCTCCACCAGATTATCCTTTGTTATCTTCCATTGTATATTTATTCCGGGTATAAAATCAACATAATTTAATTTTTGTTTTTTCACCATTTATATTCTCCCCCTGTGAAAATTCTATTTTTCCTTTATTCCGTCTTATTCCTGCCTTTCACACAAAAGCCTATAATTGAAATAATAAAAAATGTAAAAACAATCAATGCCACACATTTTCCCACAGAATAAAATCCTCCACCATAAATACCTGATAAATCAATTGCTTTATCTATTCCAAAAACCGCTAAAACTGCCAGAAATATTCCTACAAGTCCTTCTCCTGCAATCATTCCCGCAGAATATAACACTCCCTTATCCACGGAATCCTTCTGCTGCTTTTCACTATTATATTTAAATTTATTCTCCACAATCCATCTGGTAATTCCACCTATCATAATAGGAGTGCTAAGATAAATAGGCAGATACAGACCTATGGCAAATGCCAGCACCGGTATATTAAGGATTTCAGCCACCACTGCAACAAAAACACCTACGAAAATAAGAGTCCAGGGAAGGGTTCCCCCCATAACTCCCTCAATAACCATTTTCATTAAAGATGCCTGTGGCGCTGCTAACTGCTCTGAACCGAACCCACCCCAGGAATTACTTAAAAGATACATTACTCCTCCAATTGACAATGCAGAAACCAGAGTTCCTATCATTTCACCGATTTGCTGTTTTTTAGGAGTTGCCCCTACTATATATCCTGTTTTCAAATCCTGGGAAGTATCTCCTGCCATTGCCGCCACAATACATATTACCGTTCCTATAGATATGGCTGCTATCATCCCCTTTGCTCCTGTAGTTCCTGTGGATTTAAGCACAAAGGTTGTAATAATAAGGGTTGCAATAGCCATTCCCGATACAGGATTATTGCTGCTTCCTACTAATCCTACCATTCTGGAAGATACAGTGGCAAAGAAAAATCCAAATATAATAATTAATATGGCACCTAGAGGATTTATGGTAATTCCCGGAATAAAGCACATGGCAACTGCTATAACGAAAATCCCCGTTAAAATAAACCACATTGGTAAATCCCTTGCTGTTCTCTCTCCCCCGGATACATTTTTGCCAAAACCTTTTATGGCATGTCTGAAAGTTTTTACCATAGTGGGAAATGTTTTAATCAGACTTATAATGCCTCCTGCTGCCACTGCTCCGGCTCCTATATACCTTACATAGCCTCCCCAGATATTTCCCACAATGTCTGAGGCATTTGCCCCGGTAATCACACTGTCTCCTCCGAAAAATGCAATGGCAGGAATAAGCACCAGATATGACAGCACTCCTCCTGCAAACATATATCTGGCGATTTTTATACCACATATATATCCTACACCTGCTAATGCCGGTAACACATCAACACCTATTCCACAGGTATAGTTTTTACTAAAAGAATACTCCACCTGACTGGGAAAAAGCCTGAGTCCGTCTGCCACAAATTTGTATATGGCAGAAATGCCCAGTCCTGAAAAAACCACCTTTGACTTACTTCCTCCTTCTTCTCCTGCCAACAGCACCTCAGAACATGCCATTCCTTCAGGATATGGCAATCTTTCGTGTTCTTCCACTATTAAAGCAGTTCTAAGAGGAACCATAAAAAATACCCCCAACAAACCTCCGCAAAGGGCAATTACTGCAATAAGCCAGAAGGAAGGCTTTTCACACAAACCCTCATTTGCCCACATAAAAATTGCCGGCATGGTAAAAATAGCCCCTGCGGCTAATGATTCACCTGCCGACCCAATTGTCTGCACCATATTATTTTCTAAAATGGAATCTTTTTTAAGAATTACACGGAGAACTCCCATGGATATTACTGCTGCCGGAATAGAGGCAGAAACAGTCATTCCCACACGAAGTCCTAAATAAGCATTTGCGGCGCCAAAAATAACCGCCATAAGAATGCCTAAAACTACTGATGCCACAGTAAATTCAGGCACAACCTTATTTGCGGGAATAAATGGCTTAAACTCTTTTTTACTCATGTCTTTCACCTCATTGAATACGTCCTGTTTATTTTTTATCCCTTAAACTATTTATCTCCATTTTGATTTTATTTCTTCTAAACAAAACAGCCTTTATCAATCTGTGTACCCAGCAAAACGGCAACAGCCATCCATGTTTCTTAAGAGACGGATATATATTTTCCATCCTTTCCCTTTCCATAAACATTCTTCGGAAAAACAGGCCTTTTTTAGTTTTTATGCCTTGTTTTCTATACTGTTCAAAACGCCACTTCTGGTATTGCTCAAAGGTACCAAAGGCACCACTGTTTATTATGTACTCAGCTGACTGTTCTAATTCATCATTTAATAAACCATCTTCAAACCATGCCTTTGCAAGATTTTTACACATAGCCTCAAATTCAACATAATTCATTTTAACAAGAAGCTTATTAATGTAATCAAAATCCATGGTAGCACCATAATTTTTCATTAGGTAATACTGGTCTATAATGGATCTTATACCGCTTCCACCCATGGAATAATGCTTCTCAAAATGAAGAAGATGAAACAAATAAAAATCCTCCGGTGTCATATGCATAAGATGGGGATTATCTTCATCTTTTACAAGCCTGTCCCATATATCATCAGTATGCCAGTGATTTTCCTCAGTAGTTGGAAGAAGTCTTCTGTGAACCTCCACCTCCATATAAGGTGGCTTAATATACACGTCGTGGCTGGCTTCAAGGCCTACCCCTTCACCATCTTCATATCCTAATTCATGTAACAGTTTTCCCATTTCCTTCATGGTACTTTCATCAGATAAAACCAAATAATCCAAATCACCCATCTGCCTAAATTCCGGATTTGGATATATGTTTTTAAGCACAGACCCCTTAAGAGGTAAAATATCTATCCCCCTTGCAGATGCCTCATTTATAATGGTTTCTCCTTCTCCTGTCTGTACCATATTTACAATCTGATTTTTTTCATGCTGCTTTTCCCACTTTAAAACCTCCCTGCCTTCAGGCTTTCCCGTAAGTTTTGATATGGCATGAAAAGCCATTTCATCCACCTTGTGAAACAGGGCGAGACTGTATATGTCATCCCAGTCTACACCCTCCGGTTTCTCTTTAGGTGAATCTTCATTTATTACAGACCTTAATAATTCAATTAAATAATCACTTGTTTTTTTATTAAATCTCATTCTATTTTCCTAAATAATTATTCTCCTGCATTATCCTGATTATCATCAGGTGCCGCTGTAACAGGCTCTGTAGGTGCCTCCGTAACAGGTTCTGCCTTAGTAGGAGCTTCTGTAGGTTGTACCGCCGGCTTAGTTGGTCTTGGTTTCTTAGTTACCACAGGTGGCTCTGTTGCAGGTTCTGTTTCCGGCTCTGTTTCCGGCTCTGTTTCATTCTGCTGTGGCTCCTGAGTTGCCTCTGCTGTTTCTTCCGTAACTGATTCCTCTACAGTTGTAGCTGTTTCCTTAGCACTTGTAGTTTCCTTTTTATCGTTGTTTTTGCCACCTAATGTAAGGGAAAGTGCAACAGCTACAATTACTATTACCAGTATAATTGACGCTGAAACAGCAATGGCTATAATATTCATCTTTTTATTTTTGTTGGCAATTGCCTCATTTTCTTTAGCAACATCTCCGTAATAGCCGTCCTCATCATCCTCATATTCTAACTCCCCATCATCTTCATCATCTTCGGCAAACTCAAATTCATCATCACCTAAATCTTCCGGAAAATCAAATTGGTCATCTTCCACATATTCAACTTCCTTTGGAATATCCTCTGATATATCATCAAGGCTTTTTCCCTGACTGTTTAATTCATCCTGAATATTTGGGATAACTTTCGTTTCATCTGTATTACTTGCAAAATCAGCTTTTTCAACCTCTGCTCCACAGTAAGGGCAGAAATTTTCATTAGGCTGAACATATTTTCCACATTTCTTACAAAACATATTTTCTCCTCCACACATAATATGTATTGCCCCTTGGGGCTTTTCTATAGTTGGTATTATAATTCATCTACAATATTCTTGGCAAGTAAAATCGAGTAAGATTACTCCTACTCGATTCTAATGTAAATTATTCACTTATAATATGCTTACGCCACATCAATGTGTTCTCTTATGTATTCCTCTACCTGATTTCTGTCTATACCAAGGGCAATTGAAAACTCATCATGAAGATTTCTCTTTGCTTCCTTTAAGTATCGGTCATCTACATAGGTTATACGCTTTCCCTGTGCCATTCTCTTGGAATTTCTGGCATGTAATGTTTTTATTATACAAATAAGCTTTTCACAGTCACAGGAACTGATTGCCTCTTTGTATTTTTCCTCACGCTGCCTGTCATTTTCAATCCACATAGGCTCAATGTCTTTTATCTCGGAAACAATATTCTCTGCCTCCTGTCTTGTTAATACCGGGCGCATAACTATTTTATTTCCATCCACAGGATAAAAAATTCTGCTATCTTCTGACTTCATTGGAATTAAAGTATAATATAGCTGGTTTTTATCTGCTCCGGAAATATCAATATGGGTAATATCAACCACCTTGCACACTCCGTTTCTTCCGTGAACAACATAGTCACCAATTTTAAACACTCTAAACACCTCTTTTACTTATCTCTTAGTTTTATTTATACCCAATCTAACATTTTCTAATCAATTTTTTCCCTAATATAAGTATACTACTTTTTATAGTTAAATGTCATAGGCAGAATAAACAAGAATATTTTAGTGTTTATTGTTGAAACCGTCAATTTTGTGTGACATATCCTTAGAAGTCTTCTTCCTCCTGATCTTCCTCGCCACTGTCACGCTTTTCCTTTTCTACTAAATGTCTGATGTAAGCATCTTCTGCAGCCTTTTCATGGTCTTCCATTATGCCGTTTTTGTTAGCATCAAACTTTTTATCATATGGACCATGCTTCTCTCCTGCGGCAATAAACAAAACTCCCAATGTTCCCGGTCCGCAGTGGCTGGATATTACACCTCCTGCATTAGTAACATATATATTTTTGAAATGATGAAGGTCTTTTAAATACTTCTTTACAATGTTTACAACTTCATCATCACATCCTGAATGGGTAATAAATACCCTGTCCTTTTTGGCATGAAGCAAGGCATTTTCCAAATCCTTTACATACTGAACAATTACCTTATCAATTTTTCCACGGTATTTTTTGTCAGCTAACATTTTTCCGTTTTCAACTACAATTCTTGGCTTTAACTTAAGAACTCCTCCAACTAACGTTGCTGTAGAAGAACAACGTCCTCCTCTGTGAAGATATTTAAGCGTATCTACCACAAAGCTTGCCCTTACATAAGGCTTATAGGCTTCAATTATTTCCACAATATCCTGAGGACTTTTGTCTTTTTGTGCCATAACTGCTGCCTCAATAACTAAAAGACCAATTCCCGTGGAAAGACTTTCTGAATTAATAACATACACATGATCACTGTAATCTAAATTATCTGCCGCCATTCTCATAACATTAGCTGATGTTGACATATCTTCTGATATGGCAAACATAATAATGTCATCACCCTGCTTCTGATATTTTTCAATTATATTCATGGCATCCTCAATAGAAGGTGCCGCTGTCTTTGGTGTAGTGCGGTTTTCATCAGACCATCTGTATATCTCCTGAGGAGTTATTTCAAGCTTGTCCTTATATTCCTTATCTCCCATGTGAATATACAATGGAAGAATATCTATATCATATTTTTTTATTAATTCATCTGATAAATCGCAGGTGCTGTCTGCTATAATTTTAATCATAATATTTCTCCCTATTCGTTTTCTACATCATTAATATCATACGGCGTAGTCTGGTATACGTAGTAGTTAATCCAGTTAGTCCACAACAACTGACCTGCTGAGCGCCAGTTTACCACCGGTTCCTTTGTAGGATCATCATCCGGAAAGTAATTTACCGGAAGCTGAGGGTTCATGCCTTTTTCAGTATCTCTCTCATATTCAAGCTTAAGAGTGTCTGCATCATATTCCGTATGACATAAAACATAAAACTGTCTGCTGTCTTTTGATTTGACTATTGCCACCCCTGCCTCATCTGACTCTGCCATTAATTCCAGTGCCGGCTCCGCCAAAATCTGCTCTCTTGTAACTTCTGTTGCCCTGGAATGAGGTGCATAAAACTCATCGTCAAAGCCTCTGAACAAAGGAGATTTCTTCTTTAAAATTTTATGTTTATAAATTCCTGAAAGCTTTGGAACACGGTCTCTTTTTCTTATGCCATAGTGATAATAAAGTCCTGCAAAAGCACCCCAGCATAAATAGAAAGTACAATGTACATGCTTTTTGGACCACTCCATAATTTCACATATTTCATCCCAGTATTCCACATCCTCATAATCCACAAAATCAAGAGGTGCTCCTGTTATTATTAATCCGTCAAAATACTTGTTTGAAACCTCGTCAAAGGTCTTATAAAATTCATCTAAATGGCTTTTGTCTGTATGCTTTGAACGGTATGTTGCCGTCTGTAGAAATTCTACCTCTATCTGAAGAGGTGTATTAGATAATTTTCTTAAAATCTGTGTCTCAGTAACGATTTTGGTAGGCATCAGATTTAAAACAAGAACTTTAAGAGGTCTGATATCCTGGGTCATGGCTCTTGTTTCCGTCATTACAAATATATTCTCTTTCTCTAAAATATCCCTTGCCGGGAGACTCTGTTTTACTTTAATTGGCATATCTTAATCCCACCTTCCATTAATCATCGTAAAGAAAATTTTAACACATAACCTTTATTTCTTCAATTCATTTATCAGCACATCCATTACATGCTCCACACTCATATCCCTGACTATATTTCGCCCCCTGTCAGGAAATACTACCGTTTCCGTCCAAAGTCTTCCCTCCATAAAATATCCAAAGCATACCGTACCTACAGGCTTTTCCTTTGTCCCCCCTGTAGGGCCTGCTATTCCGGATATTCCTACGGCAACCTGTGCTCCATTTGCCTTAGCTGTGCCCTTAGCCATTTCTCCTGCGGTTTCTTCACTTACTGCACCGTATTTTTCAAGGGTTTCCGGCAAAACCCCGGCATATTTTATTTTCGCCTCATTTGCATAGGTTACAAAACTTGCATTTAAAACTTTTGACGCATCAGCCACATCCACGATTGCTGCTGCCATTTTTCCACCTGTACAGCTTTCCGCAAAAGATATTGTATATTTTTTATTAATTAACAACTTTACCAGTTCTTCTTTTTTGTCCATAATTCCTCCTTATAATTGTAGTGCCCCCTCCCTTCGGTCGGCGGCATTTCGTCGGAAACATCTTTAGAAAATGAACTTCGTTCATTTTGTTTCCTCCTCTTTTGTAGTGCCCCCTCCCTTCGGTCAGCGGCATTTCGTCGGAAACATCCTTAAAAAATGAACTTCGTTCATTTTGTTTCCTCCTCTAATTATAACGCACTTTTTATGATTAAAACATCTTTTTCTACACAATATATATAACGTATATTTTGCAAAGTAGGGAGCTTATATGTTTTACGATATAAACAACAATTTAGAAAATTCTGAAATACTAACAGACAATTTTATGGCAGTTATTCCATTAGATCTGGCAACTCATTATGATATTATTAATAATTATGTTCCAAGAATACCCATGATTTTTTCCGATTTTCATTTTTCAAAAATTGAAATATTCTCAGATTTTTTATACGGATATATCAACATTCCTGATATTTTAATGGCTCCTCCCTGCCTTATACGGTTTATTTATACCCCAAGCTATATTATTTTCATTGACAAAAATAATTATCTTAAGGATATGGTTGATGATATTATAGCTGCAAACTGTGAAAAAATGATATCTCCGGGGGCCTGTCTTTTTTATGTTCTTGATTTTGTTATGTCAAAGGATTTAGAAAAAATCAATTCCCTGCAACAAAATCTTATTCAGTTAGAGCTTAGCATTTTTAATGATAAAATGAACACCTTAATAAGAGATATTACAACCTATCGTAGTAAAACCCTGCGGTTACACCACTATTACGTTCAAATTGAAGGTATATGCGGGTGCTTGGCTGATGATACAAAGGGACTGATTGATGAAGATTCCAAACAGCTTTTTTCTGTGTTAGAAAAAAAAGTGTCCCTGTTTAGTCACGAATCCGAACAAATCTGGGAATACACTTCCCAAATCCGGGATGTTTACCAGCAACAGCTTGATGTTCACCAGAATCTTATTATGAAGTTTCTCACTGTTGTAACTACTATTTTTATGCCTCTTACCCTTATTACAGGATGGTACGGTATGAATTTTGAGGCAATGCCTGAGCTTAAGTGGGCATACGGCTACCCGGGACTTTTTGCCTTTAGTACCTTGCTTGTTATAGTTCTCTGTGTTGTTTTTAAGAAAAAGAAATGGTGGTAGATTATGCTCTGCCACCAATTTTGCTTCCATATTTAACTATTACTTCCCTGTCATTTTCAGTTTCTTCAAAATACTTTTCAGGTATGGATACCGTGTCCTTTTCAAATAAAAGCACTATAGTGGAACCGCCGTACAGAAACATTCCCTTTTCCGTTCCCTTAATTACACTGCCTGACTTTGAGTGATTTTTGATTTTGCCTATCATAAGGGCTCCAACTTCAATTTGAGCTACCCTTCCAAAATTCTTAGTTTTTATTATGGTATACTCCCTGCTGTTTTGCACAAAAACCGGATATCTGTTTACCGCTATAGGTCTTACGGTGTGAAGCTTTCCCCTGATATATTTGTTTTCAAGAATAACTCCGTCATCTATATTTCCATATCTGTGGTAATCATCCACACATAATCTTAGTATAAGACATATTCCGCCATTATAATCCACTGCTGCCTTGCTACCCTGCAATAAGTCCTGAATACTATATCTGCTTTTTTTAATATAAAATCGGGAATTACTGTCTATGTGATATGCCGAAAGTCTTCCGTCACATGGTGAAATAAGGGCATCCTCATCCTTACACACCGGTCTCTTCTCCGGCAATATCTTTCTTGTAAAAAATTCATTAAAAGATTTATACTTCACCTTCTCATACTGGCTCATATCTATATTATTATTCTTTATAAATCCCTTAATGTGTATGGTGGATAATTTTGAATCCATATAAGCCCCGCCAATTTTTGAAATGGTGGGGCTTGTAATTACTTTAAGTACTGCTCTTCCCGGAACAGTGTTATATAAAAATTTTAAAATTCCTGAACTTTCTTTTATATTATCCATAACTATCTATTTGCAAAAAACTTTAATAAAATAACTGCAATAAATTCAACAGCACCAATACCTACTAAAAAGTATATCATCATTGTTCCCGGTTTCTTTAATTTAAACTTAAGAACAAAAAGCACTGCAACTATAAGCAACAATATATAATAAACAAATGAAATGTTTACATGATTAAGATAAAGAATATGTCTTGCCAGTAAAAATGTAGGGAAAATAAGTGCTGTGGATGTAACAGGCAAGCCATAGTAATGCTTCTTGTCTCCTAATCCCTCTCCCTGGGTTTCCTCAACTGTTATGTTAAAATATGCCAGTCTTACCAGTGCTGCTAAAACAAATATGGCACTTACTGCAATAATAACCGCAAGGGGAACACATGCAAGTACACTTTTGTGATGGCTTAAAGCTTCTATATCAAACATATCTCTTTTATAGAGTGCCATTCCCACACAAACAGGCAACACACCAAATGCTACCAAATCTGATAATGAATCAATCTGTATTCCAAATTCCTTTTCCTTAGCTGTTCTGTTCTTCTTTGATCTTGCAACCCTGCCGTCAAATGTATCGCAAAGTCCGCAAAGTAATAAAAACATAACTCCTATATACGGATGTCCTGCCCCTGACAAAGATACAAGAATACCTGTAGTGGCAGATAATAGTGAACAATATGTAAGAACAACTGTATAATCCCAATAACCTAACATTTTTTCTTTTGCTTCATTCCTTTCAAACTATGTAGCACTGATGCCGCAAATGTAATTAATCCGCAGACAACTAAGCAGCAGTAAAATGAAATTCCCCTGCTAAGTAATTCAATGCTGACACTATCATTTATTATTTTACCAAATCCATCAATAAAAAGATAGTCCGCAGCTCCAACTGCTCCCGGAATAGGAACGCTGTTTGAGCCTAAAACTACAAATCCCTGAGCGATAAATGCATTGTAGATATTATGAGCACTTCCCCCTACAGCGATAAACACACACACAGATACCATTATAAGTGACAGTCTCTGCATGAAATTATATATAAGTGCAATCAAAATATTTTTTAATTTACCTTTTATGGCTGCTGCACATTCTTTGTACTGCATTTCCACCTCTATGAGATGCTCCTGCTTTTTCTCAATGTTGTGCATAAGATGTAATTTACTTAAAAGTCTCATAAAGAAATTTGCAGTTTTCATTATTATTTTCTCTTTGTAAACAAGTAAAATAAACACTGCAATAAGTACAAACTGAAACACAAATCCAAATACAATCATACACTTAGACACAAAGCTAAAATGCATAAACATATAAGGTCTTGTGATGAAGCACACCATACCTATAAGAATAATTGATGTTGTATATAAAGTCAAGTTTACAAGCAATACTATGGTAGTTACCGCACCGGGAATTTTATCATTCATCATAAAATAGGCTGATGCAGGCTGACCTCCTGTAGCAGAAGGTGTTATAGCCGAAAAATAAATATCTGATGTGGAATACACAAGAGCCTTTCTAAACTTTCTTTTGTAACCAAAAGCCTTACTTAACTCCCTAACTGCCAATGCTTCAAATACAATAAATCCCAGCATACACCCAAATGCAGCCACTATCCACTGTTTTTTAGCCTTAGACACATATTGAATAAATCCCTCAAGAGTAAGGGAATCGTTGCTTTTTACAATAACATATAGCGTAATACCTATTAATGCCAGTAAAACTACCGACCAGAGAATTTTTTTCTTTGTCTCCTTCATGCCACTCCTTTATTCACTATAGCTTTTATCAAGCTTCTTATATATATTTAACCTCTTTGCTAATGCCAATCCTATCTCTACAACTAAAATGGCACCTATTATGTCTACAAACACATGCTGTTTTACCATCACTGTTGATGCAAAAACAAGAAGTGCCAAAATAAGCATAATTACCTTGTAGACTTTTCCCACCTTTTTACATCTCATTGCCCCTCTAAAGCACACCCAGCTTTCAAGACAATGTATTGACGGAAAAAGATTATCGGGACTGTCTAAAGTATATATTAAGTTAGTCATCCATTCACTTAAGGTATTTACGTCAAATTCCGGTCTGATAAGTGTTGTAGGGAAAGCCACAAAAATCACTAAGCACATAAGCTTTGCAATCTGCTCTCCAAAAAGCACTTCATAACATACTTTTTTGTTTTCTCTTCCTATTGCAATAAATCCCACTACCCATATAACATAGCTTAACACGTATATCCATATCATAAATGTTGTAAAGGGGATCATGTCGTCAATAAAGCAGTTAATATTATAATGATGTAATTTAGTAGTAAAAATTCTTGTACCAAAGTACGTAATCATATTCACTACAAGAGACATTATAATGGGTATTACTGCATATGATGGTATTATTTTTTTTAATGTTTTCAAATCTTCACCTTTTAATTTCTTTTATATTTTTTGTTGCCGAAGGCAATTATAATTCATAAATCTTAAGAAACTATTAACATTCTTAATTTTTTTTCACTCTATGATATACTAATATAAAAAATAAATTTCTTCAATATATATTTTTTTGTTGAAAATCCCTAAGAAATCGTTTATTCTATTTATATCTTCCATGTGACTGGCGGATTAGTGGATTTACCACAGGGAGCATGGATTTAGTTTCGTCGACCGCCTGGGCAGCCTTCTGGTTTCCCAGACGGTTTTTATTTTATTTTTTATTTATGGAGGAAGAAAATAAATGGAAATGTTATCACTTGAAAAAGAATTAAAGGAAAATTCTTATCCGGGACGTGGAATCGTTATTGGAAAAACTCCTAATGGAAAGTTCGCAGTTACTGCATATTTCATTATGGGAAGAAGCGAAAACAGCAGAAACAGAGTTTTTGTAACAGATGGAGAAGGTATCAGAACTGAAGCTTTTGACCCTTCAAAATTAGTTGACCCAAGTCTTATTATCTACGCTCCTGTTCGTGTTCTTGGAAACAAGACTATTGTTACTAACGGAGACCAGACTGATACTATCTACGAACTTATGGACAAGCAGCAGACTTTTGAGCAGTCTCTTAGAACCCGTGAGTTTGAACCGGACGGTCCTAACTATACACCTAGAATTTCAGGTATTATGCATGTTGAAAACGGAACATATAACTACGCAATGTCTATATTAAAAAGCAACAACGGAAATCCTGATGCCTGTAACAGATATACATTTGCATACTCTAATCCTGTAAACGGCGAAGGTCATTTTATTCACACATATAAATGTGACGGAAATCCTCTTCCTTCTTTTGAGGGAGAACCTAAGTTAGTTCCTATGATGGATGATATGGATCAGTTTACTGAAATGTTATGGAACAGCTTAAATGAGGATAACAAGGTTTCATTGTTTGTAAGATATATCAATATTGAAGATGGAACTTATGAAACAAAGATTATTAACAAAAACAAATAAATTTATGTAACTCATTAACATTTTTTACTTTTTAAATAACAATTACAAAGAACAGAAAGGATTATTATGAAAGAATTAGAATTAAAATATGGATGTAACCCGAATCAGAAGCCTTCTAGAATTTTTATGGAAGAAGGCGAACTTCCTATTAAGGTTTTAAACGGGAAACCGGGATATATTAATTTCCTTGATGCCTTTAACGGATGGCAGTTAGTTAAGGAGCTTAAAAAGGCTACAGGTCTTCCTGCTGCTACTTCTTTTAAGCATGTTTCTCCTGCCGGTGCCGCAGTTGGTCTTCCTCTTAGTGATGTTGAAGCTAAGATTTACTGGGTAGACGACCTGGGTGACTTATCTCCTCTTGCTGCTGCATATGCAAGAGCAAGAGGTGCTGACAGAATGTCTTCATACGGCGATTTTATTGCCCTTTCAGATGTATGTGATGTTTCTACTGCCGCTCTTATAAAAAGAGAATTTTCAGACGGAATTATTGCTCCGGGATATGAACCTGAAGCTTTAGAATTATTAAAAGGCAAAAAACGTGGTGCCTATGCCATTATTGAAATTGACCCTGATTATGTTCCTAACCCAATTGAAAGAAAACAGGTATTTGGAATTACTTTTGAGCAGGGACGTAATGAATTAAACATTGATGATGATTTCTTTAGCAATGTTGTAACTGAAAATAAGGATATTCCTGAAAGTGCTAAAATTGACATGGCTATTTCAATGATTACTCTTAAATATACCCAGTCAAATTCAGTATGTTTCGTTAAAAACGGACAGGCTATTGGTGTAGGTGCAGGACAGCAGTCAAGAATCCACTGTGTAAGACTTGCAGGACAGAAGGCAGATAACTGGCTTCTCCGTCAGTGTCCAAAGGTTCTTAATCTTCCTTTTAAAGAGGATATGAAGCGTGCCGACAGAGATAATGCCATCGACCTTTACATTGGGGATGAATACATGGATATTTTAGCTGATGGTGAATGGCAGAGAGTGTTTACTGAAAAGCCCGATGTATTTACAAAAGAAGAGAAACAGGAATGGTTATCACAGGCTGAAGGAATTACATTAGGTTCCGATGCTTTCTTCCCATTTAGTGATAACATTGAAAGAGCTGCTAAAAGTGGTGTTAAATATGTAGCACAGCCTGGCGGTTCTATCCGTGACCAGGATGTTATTGATGCCTGCAATAAACATGGAATGGCTATGGCATTTACAGGAATTAGATTATTCCATCACTAAAATAAACATGTTAACTTTTTGTGTCCTCTATGGCTTTACTCATATTTTTCTGATAGAATATTTGAGTATGAGTTTTTAATACGGAGGATATAATATATGAATATTTTATTTTTCCTTACTCCAAAGGAGAATGTTTCACATGTTGAAGAAGATGATACATTCAGACAGGCTCTTGAAAAAATGGAGCATCACGGATACACAGCCATTCCCCTTTTAGGTAAGGACGGAAAATACATAGGAACTATTACAGAAGGCGATTTGCTTTGGTGTTTAAAAAGCAATGACTTTCCTTCCCTTAAGCAAATGGAGGGAATCCCCATTACATCCATAAACCGACGAAGGGATAACAAAGCCATCCACATTTCAGTTTCTATGGAAGAATTATTTGATAAAATAACCAATCAGAACTTTGTGCCTGTGGTAGATGATAATAATGTGTTTATTGGAATTATAACCCGAAAAGATGTTATCCTCTATCTGGCAAATAAGTTAGATGAAAAAATTAATTAACCTAAAAAAACGTATATTCCTTTTCCAGGGATATACGTTTTTTATAAGTATTTAATTTTGATTTTAGCCTAATGCCACATCTAATGTCATCATAATTGTAAATCCCAAAGAAAACATTAAAGTTCCAATATTAGAATGTTTTCCTTCTGACATTTCAGGAATCAATTCTTCTACTACCACATATAACATGGCTCCTGCTGCAAAGCTTAGTAAGTATGGTAGCACCGGAACAATTATCCCCGCAGCCAAAATAGTTAAAACTGCTGCTACCGGTTCCACTGCCCCTGAAAGAACTCCATATATAAATGCCTTTGTCTTACTTTCGCCTTCTGCCTTTAACGGCATGGATATAATGGCACCTTCCGGGAAATTCTGTATTGCAATTCCAATTGCTAAAGCTAATGCCCCCATAGAAGATATTTCACTATTAGGCATAAGCATTGCCGCAAAAACTACTCCTACAGCCATCCCCTCCGGAATATTATGAAGTGTAACAGCAAGGACAAGCATTGTAGTTTTTTTTAGTTTCACATGAGGTCCTTCTGCTTCGTTACTGTTCATATGCAAGTGGGGAATCGTTTTATCTAATAAGAGTAAAAACAATATCCCTACCCAAAATCCAATTACAGCAGGGACAAAGGAAAGCTTTCCCATACTTTGCGACTGTTCTATAGCCGGGATAAGCAAACTCCATATTGATGCTGCCACCATTACTCCTGCCGCAAATCCTGTAAGTGCCTTCTGCACCTTTATATTTAAATTCCTTTTCATAAACAGTACACATGCTGCTCCAAGAGATGTTCCTGCAAAGGGAATTAAAACTCCTCTAATTACCTCTAATTCCATTACGTCTCCTTTTTCATTTTAATTTTTCAAAATTATTCCATACATTTTTCTATCTTATTTTAACATACTATTAAAGTCAATAATTTATGTTAAAAAAGGAGGAAACATGGATATTTCAGAAAAAGAACTGTCAGTTGTTCAGGATTTATTAAATGAAGAGGAACTTTTAGTTAAAAAGTTTCAGATGCTTGCAAATCACAGTAAGGATGAGACTATAAAACAGCAAATGTTAAGTATCGCCGACAAGCATCAGGGACATTTTAATGAAATTTATTCTTATTTGAAATAATTGGGGGATTTAAAAATGAACGAAATTTATACAGAAAAGGAAATTTTAGGGGATGCCCTTAATACTGAAAAAAATGCCACTAACCTTTATAATTTAGGTGCTAACGAATGCGTCCATGACAATCTTCGTGAAACTATGCTTAACCTTTTAAGCAAGGAACACGAAATTCAGGTAGATGTATTTAATCAGATGCACACTATGGGATTTTATCCTACACCTGCCGCAGAAAGCAAGAAAGTTCAGGAAGCAAAAACCAAATTTGAATGTGGATATAAAGCCATCTAATTTTTATTAAAAAAAACTATTGTCCTAGGGTACGTTTCCAAAGTCATACTTTGGCAAGTCCCCTTAGGATGCAATAGCCTTTTTCTAATTAAGCTTAAAACTCATATTTTCTAATTTCACAGTTTTTAATGCCAAATGCTGCAAACTCTTCATTTGTCATATCGTAAAAATACGAATTTACCACTCTTGATATTCCATTATGAGCAACCAACAGATATACCTTATCCGGCTGTTGCTTGATTTCATCTAACAAATTATATATTCTTTGTGCCAGGTGTAACATTGTTTCACCGCCATCAAAACTACATATAAAATTTGTCTTTGCCACTTTAAATTCTTCACCATTTCTGGCTGTTGATTCATATTTTCCAAAATTCTGTTCCGTCAGTCTCTTTTCTTCCCTCATAGGTATTCCCGTAATCCGGGAAATATGCTTTGCCGTATCTGCGGCACGGGATAATGGGGAATATAATATTTCATCAATATGTATTCCCTGTTGTAATATTTTTTCGCCCAGCTCCTTAGCCTGACTGTGTCCTAACTCTGTCAGACCTATATCCGTTGCTCCACAAATTTTGTTTTCAACATTCCAAAAGGTCTGTCCATGTCTTGTAAAATATAAATGTGCCATACTTTCACCCAAAAGATATTAAATCTTCTTCCCTTCATTTTAATTTTACGGACTTTATCCTATGAACTTTATTTGCTAATTTTAATTCTGTAGACTCTACTTAGTCACTTTAACCTTTTTAGCTTTTGTCCAATTGCTTACATAAGTCTTTTTACTAACTACTTTATACGCTCTTGCTCTAAGATACAAGGTCTTTTTGTTTTTAATTTTAGATGATTTAAGTACAAATTTGTATTTCTTTACTTTTTTAGATACTAAAACCTTCTTAAATTTCTTGTTTGTAGCAATCTGTATCTGATATCCCGTTACGGATTTTGCTTTCTTAAGACTTATTTTTATTTTGTAAGAAGCACGCTTTTTAGATGCACTTTTAACCTTAGTTACATTAACCTTTACAATTGGTTTAACCGTTGGCTTTACCGTAGGTTTTGTTGTTGGATTTTCACTTCCGCCATTTGAAGGTTTACCTGTGCTAAATGTTCCTGCCTTAGGGTATGAAGGAATTGTATATTCCTTACTGCTTACATTAACATAATTTTTAATATTGTTGGTATTAACCGTACCATAGATATGTGAATATATTGGCCATCCGGCTGCATTACTATAGGCACTCTTTGCAATTTCTATATTGTTAAATATAACATTTTGTGCTGTATCTAAATACAATGCAGCTCCTTTTCTGGAAGTGTTTCCATCAGCACCTGACTTGTATATCTTAGTATTGTTGAAAATAATATTGCTACAGTCCTGCCCTACACGTATGCCATCATGCTGTGCTTCATAAATTTTTGTATTGCTAAATGTAACGTTCTTAACACCACCTGTTATATCAATGGCTGCCATAGTTCCATTCCATGAGTCCTTTGAGCAACCGGATTTGATTATTATGTTATTGTCAAATTTTATTCCGTCTTTATTATTATTAAACTTATGACCTGGAAAAACAGTATTTAAATGTATACCACAGGACATAGTTGTATCACAAATATAGTTGTTATAAATCTTATGTCCGTTTCCACCATACACAGCAATTCCACCGGCTCTCCAGTTAAATTCTACGGTATTGTATGCGAATACATTTTTTTCTTCATCCTTTGAACAATAATCATTGTTCCACATTGCAAGACCGTCATCACCATTATTTCTTACTGAACAATTGTATACTGCAGCGTTGCTTGTTCCCTGACAGAAGTTAACACCATCAGCTAAATTGTTTCTTATTCTGCTATTTACGATTTTTAAACCATCTGAATAGTTTGTGTCTCTGTCATAATCACCAAGCCAGAAACCACACTCAAAATGTTCTTCCCAAATGTCATGAATAACTGAACCGCCTTCAAAAACATCTGCAAAACATTTGTAGTTAGCGCTTTCACTGTAACGTGAACGTAAATTTGAATTTAAGTACATATTACTTATTTCAACATTTTTGCATTTTCCCGTTACACCACCGCCACCTTGCTGGTCACTTGTAAACTGTATATTTGTATACCACATTCCAGCACCGGTTACTTTAATATTTTCCCCTAAAATCTTCATTTTTTTACTCATTTTGTATGTTCCCGCTGGAAAATATACATCTTTTTTCATATTTTTAGCAGCATATAAGCAATTATTTATGGCTGTTGCATCATCTGTATCATCATTTGGCTTTGCTCCATAATCCACTACGCTTAAGGAATTTGCCGGTTGTTTAATTTCACCTTGTACCTGTTCTACCTCAATGAAATCAACACCATATTCCATATTTCCTGCACCACTGTTTTGTATTTTTATCTTATCACCTTTTTTCAGTGATTTGTTTAATTTAAAATGAACTTCGTCGAAGGCAAATAATGGATACCCACCGTTATTAGTATCACTTGGATGTCCTTTTCCCGCAGCAAAATACTGCCACATATAATAAGATGTTAAGTTTACTTTCTCTGCCAATTTTCCATTTACGTATACATCAAGAGAACCTGTTTTTCCCTTTCCGTCACTTGAATCCGGCATTGTGAATCTCATTGTAACGCCATCTCCTGACGTTTCCATTGTCCATTCTACTGACGAACCACTTTTTGGAAGTCTTGCATAGGACTGATTTGATGCTTGTGTTGCAATGCTTGAATTAAAATAACTATCTGATTTTGCAATTACAGCACCTCCTGCCAGGCTGGCTTTTTCAGTATCATATCTTGTATATGGCATAGTTGCCCCTATTACACCATTTGCATTGGCAGACGGTAAATAAAAACTATCAGCCTTAGTGCTTTCTGCACCATATACCTTTTTATTATCATTTCCCATATATCCCGGTTGGATAGTCAACATAACTGCCATTCCCATAACGATTATTTGTTTTACTATCTTTCTCAAATTCATATCTCCTTCTTGCTTAGTAAAAACTTTTTTACGATAGAAAAATAACCTATAGCGTTTTCCCCACTATAGGTTATTTTCTTTTCATAGTCTAAATTAATATTTTAAAATTATTTTGTAATTTTTACTTTCTTAACTTTTGACCACTTCTTAGAAAGAACTTTCTTCTTTCCGTTAAGCTTGTAAGCTTTTGCTCTAACGTAAAGTTTCTTTTTATTCTTAATCTTTTTGCTCTTAAGTGTAAATGATACTTTCTTTACATATTTCTTTACAAGAACTTTCTTGAACTTCTTAGAAGTTGAAATCTGTACATAATATCCTTTTGCTTTCTTAACTTTCTTAAGGCTAATCTTAACCTTTGCTGAAGCTTTCTTCTTTGTAGCTTTCTTAACTGAAGCAGTACCAGGTCTTGATACCTTAACTGTAGGTTTCTTTGTAGGTGCAACTGTTGTTGGCTGTGGTGTAGGTACTCCACCATATAATACTGCATCTTTAATTGTTACATCAAATGCAGCATCTGTTGTTGAGTTACCATGCATATGAATACCATTATTGTACTTGCTCATATCTACACCTGAAGCTACAAGGTCAATAACAACTGTTGTATTGTTTCCAACTAACTGGATTGGGCTTCCGTCAGCTGTTACAAAGTGAACATCCTGTTCTGCATCGAACCAGAAAGGTCCCTGATTTGCGTTTGTTGCCTTTTCATTAAATTCAAATCTTAAGCTTGTAATATCACCTGTATATGTTAATTTAAGATATCTGAAATCCTTTGTAGCTAAATCTTTAAATGTAACAAATCCTAAGTATGCGTACTTGATACCATCTGTAGCGCCACTTGCAGCTTTGTCAATGTGTAATGTCTTGTTCATTCCACTTGCAACATCATCAAGCTTAATTCCTGTTGAAGGATCTGCTGCTGTTGTTGGCTGTGGTGTTGTTGGTGCTTCTGTAGGTCCTTCTGTTGGTGCCTCTGTTGGTGCAGGTGTTGTAACTTCTTCAGGAACCTTTGTGATGAATCTTGCATCTGTTATTGTTAATGCACCGTTTCCTTTTGTGTTATGGAAATGGAATGCATTAATTCCTGATGCTGATAAATCAACGCCTGTCTTTTCTAAGTCGATTACTACTGTCTGTGCTGTTTCTGTTGGTGCAGGAACTAATGTATCATCAGTTGTCTTAAATGTTCCCTGATCATTCTGTGAGAACCAATATGTTCCTAATGCCTTATCATCTTTCCCTAAAAGTTCCCAACGAGCTTCTTTCAATGCTGTTGCAGCTCCTGAATATGTAATCTGAAGATATTTGTAATCTGAGCTAACGTCTCCACAGTATACATATCCTTCATATGCATATCCTTCACCATCTGCTGAACCCCATGTTTTAATAAGTGGTGAACCTGTATCATTTAATACAATGTCAGCCTTTGTATCTTCTGCTGGTAATGATGTCATAAATCTTGCATCTGTTATTGATAATGTTCCGTTTCCTTTTGTGTTATGGAAATGGAATGCATTAACTCCTGATGCTGATAAATCAACACCTGTCTTTTCTAAGTCGATTACTACTGTCTGTGCTGTTTCTGTTGGTGCAGGAACTAATGTATCATCAGTTGTCTTAAATGTTCCCTGATCATTCTGTGAGAACCAATATGTTCCTAATGCCTTATCATCTTTTCCTAAAAGTTCCCAACGAGCTTCTTTCAATGCTGTTGCGTCTCCTGAATATGTAATCTGAAGATATTTGTAATCTGAGCTAACGTCTCCACAGTATACATATCCTTCATATGCATATCCTTCACCATCTGCTGAACCCCATGTCTTAATAAGTGGTGAACCTGTATCATTTAATACAATGTCAGCCTTTGTTTCGTCTGCAATTACATTTGTGTTATTTACAACACTGACACCTGCAAAACTGCTAAATACCATAGTTGCTGCACAAACATATGCTACGATTTTCTTGGTAAATAAACCTTTTCTCATATAATTACCCCTGTCCTTTCATAAATTTGTAAATTAATTGTTATTATATTTTATATCAGGTGTCAAAGGACCGTCCCTGACACCTGAATAAATTCATAAATATTAAATTAGTTTTCTTTAAATTTCTTTGATCTTGAAACTACGAAAGCTGCTGCTGCAACTACGATTCCACCTACACCTGCTGCGATTGGCCACATAGGTGAACCTGTTGAAGGTGCATTTGTTGAGTTCTGTGTTGGTGTAACATTTCCGTTTGCATCTGTTACCTGTTCATCTGTCTTACTCTTGCTGTCTCCAGGTTTGGTTGCTGTCTTTGAACCAGTTGTAGCTGGTGCAACTGATGACAATACACAATCCTTAAGTGTTACATCAAATGCTGCATCTGTTGTTGAGTTAGCATGCATATGAATACCATTGTTATACTTGCTCATATCAACACCTGATTTTTCAAGGTCAATAACGATTGTTGTGTTTTTACCAACCAAAGGAATATCACTTCCGTCTGCTGTTACAAAGTGTGTATCCTGCTCAGCATCAAACCAGAACGGTCCCTGATTTGTATTTGAAGTTTTTTCATTAAATTCAAATCTTAAAGTTGTAATATCACCTGTGTATGTAATCTTAAGATACTTAAAACTCTTATCAGCAAGATCCTTAAATGTTACAAATCCCTGATATGCATACATCAAATCATCTTTTGAACCCTTTGCTGCTTTGTCAATGTGTAATGTCTTATTCATTCCACTTGCTGCATCGTCAAGCTGGATCTCTGTTTCTGCTGCTGCTACAGGTGTAGCCTTAGTAATGCCTGCGAATCCACAGAACATCATAGTTGCTGCACAAACATATGCTACGATTTTCTTACTAATTAATCCTTTTCTCATATTGTTATCCCTATCCTTTCTTATATAATTGTTAACATTGTTTTATCTTATAACAGATGATTTTCTTTCATCTGAATAAAATCATTTAATTATTTCTTTTTTGATTTTGTAATACCAAATGCTACAGCTGCTACTACGACACCACCAACACCTGCTGCAATTGGCCATACAGGAACACCGGATGCACCCGGTTTAACTGAACCAACTGTACCTGTTGATGTATTTTTAGCATTGTCTGTTACAATTTCAACATTCTTGTTTTCATCTTCTTTTTTTGTTTCTTCACCATTGCTATCACCTGAGCCTGCCTCACCTTCAGGGCTTGTCATAAGACGGGCATCAATAATCTTAAATGAGCCTTTGCCCGGTGTATCATGAATATGGAAAGCTCTGATACCGGTCTTTAAATCAACTCCTGACTTTTCAAGGTCGATAACCGCTGTCTGTTCCTTGTCTGATGGAGCCGGAACTTCTTTGCCATCTGTTGTAACAAGAGTTCCTTCATCATTTTCTCTAAACCACTTTGGAGTAAGCTTGATTTCTTCTGCAGGGTCTGAATTAATTACAAACTCTAAACGAAGTTCATCAAATGCTGTCTTTTCACCGGTATATGTAATCTTTAAATACTTATATTCCGGACCAACTTCAAAACAATACGCATAACCCAGATAAATATAATCTCCTTTATCTCCCGGGTCAAATGTCTTAATGAATGGACTTCCTGAGTCCTCCAAAACAATATCCTCTGCCGCACTTACAAATGAACTCATGCTCAATGTCATTGCAACGGCACTAGCTAATGCTATAACTTTTTTCAATATTTTCTTCATTGTTAATGCCTCCACATTATTACATCATTTTATTTCGTTTAACGTTAAACTAATCTTATCATTATAGGTATTGTTTGTCAATGAATTTGAAAGGTTGAAATTGACCAAAAAACAGCTATATTTTTGTTACTTTTTTACAAAAAAACCTTTCAAGTGTTTCATTTTTTAGTATTATATGCTAGGTTTTTGTGTATTTTTTTTGCATTTTCACGTTGCAAAACACCTTTCATATGTCTATAATCATTTTAGGAGGAAAACATGACTAATAAGAAGAAAAGAATAATACGACGTTCGCTTGTTATTTTTTCCATTCTTTTGTTTGTGGGATGCGCTGCATTTCTTATATATTATCTTATTTTACAGCCTGCATACTCACGAAAGGTTACCGACAAATACCGAAGGATGTATTATGCTGCGGCTAATGATTCAAACAATTATGAGCAGACAACTGATAAGAAAGGTAAAAAGAAAGAAAAGTTAGATATTTCTCTGGACAAATCTCAAAAAGGCCTGAAAGATTCAAATGGTATATTATTGAAATTTTCAAAACTTTTAGAGTACAATAGTGATATTAAAGGATGGCTTACCATTCCCGGAACCAACATTGACTATCCTGTTATGCAGGCTTTCAGTGGTTCTGACTTTTATTTGACACGTGACTTTGAAGGTCATAAGGATAAAAACGGTTCCCTTTATGTTGACGGTCATTGTAATGTAAAGAAACCATCCAAGTCCATTCTTATTCACGGACATAATATGGATTCCACCGGGATGATGTTTCACCAGCTACTTAAGTATAAAGATATTAATTTTTATAAGGAACATCCGGTTATCACTTTTGACAGTATATATAAAGAAGCCAAATGGAAAATTATCGCATATGTAAGATTGTCCGGTGACATGAAGGTTAATCAGGGATTTACATATTTAAAGGGTAATTTCAAGAATAAACATGAATTTATGGATTTTGTCTATCAGTTAGAAATGCGCTCTTTATATCAGTGTCCTGTTAAGGTTAATGAAAATGACCACCTGCTACTTCTTTCTACCTGTTCCTATGAAATAGGAGATTACCGAACGGTAGTTGTTGCAAGGCGTGTCCGTAAAGGAGAATCAGCCAAAGTAGATACATCAACTGCGGTTATGCGTTCTGATGTTTTGTATCCGTCTGACTGGTATAACAAATATGAAGGGGAAGAACCTACGGTTATTTCTTTTGAAGATGAAATGTCTTTTGAAAAGCCGTCATGGTACGATGGCGAATATACCACTCCTTCAGCTATTGGAACCACATTTACCGAAAAAGGTAACATATATAAAGTATTGTCCAGAGATGAAGTTGAATTTGTCGGATGCGAGAACGGAAATGTAGAGGAATTAATTGTTCCTTCAGAAATTACAAATGAAAAGCGAACATACAAGGTTGTATCAATGGCAAAAAACTGCCTTGCTAATGCTTACAAATTAAAGACTGTACGAATTGGTGATAACATTACGGAAATTCCAGCCAGAACATTTACCAATTGTTCAAAACTTGAATGGATTGTATTTGGAAAATCACTGAAAAAGATAGGTACAAAAGCATTTTACAAGTGCGAAAAACTCCAAATTGTAAGATTTAAAGGCACACATTTGAAAGAAGTTGGAGAGAAAGCCTTTAAGGGCATTCACAGAAGAGCGGTCTTTAGAATACCTAAACAGATTTATAACAGATATATGCGCTTTATTAAGCAATCAATTCTTTCGGATGACAACAAAATCAAATTTAAAGATTATGAAGTTAAGGAAGAAGAAACTTCCAATTAATATTGATGCTACATTGGCGGTTGGTTTATTACCAGCCGCTTTTTGTATGTTTGAAATGCTTATTTTTATCCATAAAAAAACGCCCATACCACCTAAACGAATGAGAGAAATTCAAATGGTATGAGCATTTTTATGTGGCAAGTATTAACTTTAATACCAGTTAATCATTAGAATAGATTTCGAACTCTGCGAGCTGTCCACCCTTTGCACCTGTGTTCTTTGTAATTGTTACACGAACATACTGTGCCTTAACTTCATCAAACGGAATTGTTACTTCGTTTCCTGCCTTAGGATCAAATTCATATTCCTTTGATGCAACTATTTCTTTATAGTCTTTTCCATCTTCACTTACGCTAATTGAAAGCGTCTGCTTTCTTGCACCCCAGATTGTAGCCGGGTTAACTGCAAGTCTTACTGTATGAACATTGTAGACTTTCTTTAAATCAATTGTGATTTCGTCATCACCTTTTCCTGCACCTTCCCAATATGATGTTGTATCTCTATCACCATCATTTGCGTAAACAGGTGTGTAAACATCTGTGTATCCGTTTGCACTTGCTTTACCCTTTAAAGCAACGTTTTCACCTTTTACTTCTGCTGATTTATATTCAGGAACTGTGAACTGTTCATTTTCCTGTGCTTCCTTCTGATCCGGTGCTGTAACTACAGTTAGATTCTTTTTGTCCATTTTTGTAGAAGAATCAGCTGATTTAACTGCTATAGCCAATCCGACAAATACTACTAAAAGCACTGCCATTAATATTATTCCTTTTTTCTTCATGTGGCACCTCCTACTTTTCTATCTTGATATTTGATGTTGTATTAGCATCAATGCTTACACATTTTGAATCATTTGTAATGCTTTCACCCTTAATGTTCAATCCCTTAATTGTTACATCTGAAATGTTGTGTTCAGCATCATAACCTTTGAACTTAACCATTAAAGTCTTAGCACCATCTAATACCTTAAATCCATCAATAGTTACGTTAGAAATTGTTCCTCTTTCCTGTGTTGAAGACCAGTTATCATTCTTAACAATTGAGAAATCGATAAGATCTGTTGTTCCGTCTCCTCTTCCCATTTCTGCATCTTCTACTACAATGTTCTTATATTTAATATCTGATACAGCTGCATCATCGGCGTTATGAATTGATAATGCCGGCTTATGGAAGTTATGTAAAATTGTTATATCTTCAAATGAAACATTTGTAATTGTTGATTTTTCGTTCTGACCTTTGTTTGTTTCGTATCCAATTTCCATTGACTGTGCAAGGTCTGTCCAAACCTGAATGTTCTTGAAGCTGATGTTTGCTGAGTTTTCATCATAATTCTTTACAACTAAAGCATCATCCCATGCACGAACAAATGAGTTTGTGATTTTTGCACTCTTTGTTGACTGGATTGACATTCCGTCGCCATTTGGTCTTGCTGTAAGTATCTTAACATTGTTAATGTCAGCACCGATTGTGTTGTAAACCTGAAGGCACCATGCATTTGAGTTTAATGAAATGATACCATCAATTGTTACATCCTGGCAGTTATCAAACTTAAGTGGAACGCTGGCTGATCTGCCTTTCCATCCTTCAAGGTTTGAATTATCAATAATACCACGTCCGCAAACTGTAACATTCTTTGCAAAGTTTGCATTTGCAATACCATGAACTACGGCACCACCTGAAATGTATAATGTCTGGTTATCTGATAATACCATGTTTTCAATATTCCATTCACCAGGTCCGATGTAGAATACATCATCATCCTTTGCATCAGGAATATCTTCAGGATTTTCTAACTCATTAGCAAAAATATGTACTGCTCTCTGAGTGCTGTTGTTAAATTCTACAGTATATGTATCCGGTGTGTTTACACGGAATGTTACTGTATGATCCTTAGTATTGATTTCAGGCTTAATATCATATTTAAGTGGTCTTACTGTTACTGACTTAATATCAATATTTTCAGCCTTTACGGTAATTTCAACTGTACCTTCAAAATCAAAATATGTTATTGGAGTTCTTGATAATTTCGGCATATATGATCCAACCCATGCATGTGTGTTGTTTACGTTTGTATCATATACATAACAGTCATTTCCGTTTACAGTTACCTTAGTATCTGTACAATGCTTTAAAGACATATCTCTTTCTGCTTCTGATACAACCGACAAATCTTCTGCTGTTGCATCTTTTAATGACTTAGGTCCATCATAAAGAACTACTTTGCTGTTCTTTATTTCACTTTTTTGTGACATTTTATCAATTGCACCCGGAAGGCTTACACAGCCCCACACAATGCCAAGTGCTAACCAGTAAATTATCACGCAGCCTATTATAAATCCGGCTTTTCCACCAATAGGCTTGTCTGTTTTTGTTTCCGTGCTATTGTTTTCTTTTAGCATAATATTTCCTCCCAATTATCTACTGTTGCCAGTGTTCTTGAATGAAAGTCTGCTCCAAGTTCATCATGGAAAGGTCCTACACCAAGAGATTTCATGCCTCCTGCTTTTGCAGCATCAATTCCTGCTTTTGCATCTTCAACTACAAGGCAATTTTCCGGTGTAAGTTCCAACTTAGATGCAGCTACTAAAAATACTTCAGGATCAGGTTTTGACTTCGTTACATCAAGTCCGCAGCTTATTTTGTCAATAAGTGGTAATAAACCTGTCTTTTCAAGTATTAATGGTGCGTTTTTACTTGCAGAACCAACAGCTGTAAGTATACCTCTATCTCTAAGCATTTTCAATGTGTCAAACGCTCCAGGCAATACTGCGCTGTCATCTAATGACTGTAACATTTCCTTGTAATAGTCATTCTTTCTTTCTGCCATCTCAACTTTCTCTTCTTCGGAATATTCTTTGTCACCCTTTTCAAGTACAACCTCAAGAGATGCCATTCTGCTTACTCCTCTTTGTCTTACATTGTCCTCTCTGTTGAAATCTGTGATTCCAAGTTCATCTGCAAGTTTTTTCCATGCCTGATAATGTAATTCATCTGTAGAAACAAGCACTCCGTCTAAATCAAATATTACTCCCTGCATTTTTTCCTCCTTTTTATATCATTTTTTGGTTATAACTATAAAAAAAATGTATACTAAATTATAAATTTTTACTATTTTAAAATCCTTCTATTAATGCTAGAATTTACTTATGGTTTTACGTTAAACGTAAAATATCGTTATTTTATAGAAAGGACTTAGATAAACTATGGTTACAATAAAAGATATTGCCCAGGTTGTAGGGGTAAGCCCAACAACCGTATCAAATGTTATTAATGGCAAATCCGGTCGCGTTTCAGCCGACACTGTTGCCAGAATTAACACAGCTATTGAAGAACTTGGGTATGTCCCAAATATGTCTGCCCGTTCTCTTGTTTCAAGATCCTCAAAAGTTATCGGTTTCGTAAACCATATAGTAACTGATAAAGGCTCTAATTTTATGGAAGACCCATTCCTCTCAAAGTTTATTGGAATATTAGAACATGTTCTCCGTGAAAACGGATATTATCTCATGCTTCGCACCGTTGAAACTGCCGAACAGCTTCAGGCTTTTCTCCACACATGGGATATTGATGGTCTCTTCCTTGCAGGTATTTTTAAGGATGAATTCTTTGATGAAATCAGCACTTTAAAAATACCAATCGTTTTAGTTGATAGTTATGTACATCACAAAGGAATCTGTAATGTAGGTCTTGATGACTTTGGTGGAAGTAATTCATCCACTAAGTATCTCATTCAAAACGGTCATAAAAAGATTGCCTTTGCTTCACTTCACATAAAAGACGGTGGTGTTCTTATGGAACGTTTCCTTGGTTATAAGGCAGCCCTTACCGAAGCCGGTATTCCATTTGATGAATCACTGGTATTCGAATGTGGCATGGACTTAAAAGGAACCCGTGCAATTGCAAAAACCTTGGCATCTCATCCTGAGATAACAGGTGTTGTTACAACTGCCGATACCCTTGCCGGTAGCATTATTGCTAACCTCCATAAGCTTAAAATCAAAATTCCTGAACAGGTATCCGTCGTTGGTTTCGATGATTTAAGCATTTGCAACATCATCGAGCCACCACTTACATCCATCCATCAGGACATGGACCTTAAAGGTCGTATAGCAGTGGACTTCATGCTACAGCTTCTTGAACATAAGAAACCAAAACAATATGAAGTTTTACTTCACACATCTATCACGGAACGTAACAGTGTTAGGACTATCTCCTAATCGTTCAATAGCATTAGAGATTATAAAACCTCTAATGCTTTTTTATTAACTTAATTCTTTTTTTGTGACTCCTGCTTCGTTAATATCAATCTCATATAATCTATTATTGTAATTAACTCTGAAGCATAATCTGTTCCAGCTTTCCGGAAGATTTGGTTTTACAATGATTTCATCTCCATCAAAGCTTAAGCCTCCAAATCCCTGAAGTGCTACCATATAAGCACCTCCTGCGGCTGCCGGATGTGTTCCACCGATATAAACCAAACCGGCCCATTCTTTACCACCCTGCTTTATATCTGCTGAAGCTGACTTCATAAAGAAGTCATATGCCTTATCAGGTCTGTTGCACTTGCATGCTAACAATGCATACATACATGCGCTAAGAGAAGAACCATGTTCAGTTCTTGTCTCATAATATTCCAAATTCTTTAACATTGTATCTAAGTCAAATTCCTTTGAGAACATATTAAGCCATGTAACAACATCTGCCTGTTTGATTACCTGGGTATGGCTGGCTACACCATATGCACCGCCCCAATATTCTTTAGGGTCTAATAATCTGCTTCTTACTTCATCAATGCTTGCATCTTCTAAATCAAAATATCCGTCAAACTGTGGTATAACACCATTTTCGTTTGGCTGAGGGATAAATAAATTCTCTGCAGCATCAGTAAATTTATTTTTCAGGTCATCTAAATCATACTGACTTAAGATTTCCTGCTCTTCTTCTGATAATTCATCCTTTAAATTAATAACGTTTACAGCTTCTTCAAAGGTATATTTTGCCATTCTGTTTGTGTAACCATTATTATTTACTCTCTCATGATATTCATCAGGTCCGATTACATCATGTATCTCATAGTAGTCCCTGACAGCTCTCTTAAGTAAAAGGCTGTAGTAGAACAATGCACATTCAATAATTGTATGAGCACCACCTTCTGATAAAATAGATGTATCTCCTGTTGTCTTTAAGTATTTTCCAATACCGTAAACAACTGCTGATGAAATATGCACCTGCTTATCTTTGAAAAATGTTCTCATAGGACGCTTTGTAAATACATCTACAACATTGTAATCAGAACATGCGTCAAATCCGCCTTCCTGACTTTCCCATGCATAAAAGGCACCATCTAAGCCATAGCTCTTTGCCTTTTCCTTTGCACCGCTAAGAGAATCTATTCTGTATTTCATAAGACTCTTTGCAACCTTAGGCTCTGTCATAAGGAAAAAATCTAAAATAAACATTTCCGTATCCCAGAAAACAGCTCCCTTATATGTCTGTCCTGAAAGTCCTCTTGCAGCTATTGAAAGGCTGTCAGTGTGTCTTGGAGCTATACAATGTAAATGATAAAGTGAATAATTAAGAGCTTCCATTGCCTTATCATCACCTTCTACAATTACCTGTGAGTTTTCCCAAAGACTGTTCCATTTATCCTTGTGCTTCTCTATGGCATCTTCATAACCGTTTCTTAAAGCTACAGTCACTTCTTTTGATGCTTCCTCAACACAATTTTCGCAATCCTTACTTGTATATACTCCAAAGAAACGCTCTATAACATATTCTTTGTTAATATCTGTTACAAAATTAATGCTCTTAAGAACCTTCTTATCATGAACATTAATCTTCTTTTCGCAAGGGAAACTTGTCTTATCTCCACCACATACAGCTACTTTATATCCTTTTTCGTGAGTTGTTCCAATAATGCCGATAACATCATTTTCGATATATTCAAGTTTGTCATAATGTGGTCCGTTGATATCCCACACATCACCGTCTATACCATACACAACTTCTACATCAGCATGAAAATCAGCAGTAACCTTAAACTTCATTCCACCTAAATGTACATCACTCATGCTGACAAATCTTTCGCTGTCAAAGGTGATTTTTCCTCTTGCCGTATCCCATTCTGAATGTCTGGTGAAAATACCATTTCTGTAATCAAGTTCTGTGTAATGAACTTCCGGATTAACATCAGGTAATTTTAAAACTTCACCGTCAACAACGAGATATGTATAAAAACCATTTGGAGCGTTAAGAGGCTCCCTCCAGCCATCTCCCACCTTATCATAAATACCGGCAAGGTTGATGGCTGCGAGATTTTCCTTACCATATTCAGCAAGGGTTCCTCTTACTCCCATATATCCGTTACCTGTTAAAAACTTATTTCCCAGGTACGATATTTTTTCTTTGTCAAATCCTTCTTCTTTTAATTTCCAATCAATCATTTTATTCTACTTCACACTTATAGCCTTCGCTATTTATTTCAACATTTTTGCCATATACATTAAGTTCAACAACGCCGTCGCCCTTTGTCTTAATGTATACATTTTCCTTGTCTACCTTAATTTCAATTACAACACCCTTGTAGCTGATGTTAAATGAATATCCGCCCCAGTTCTTTGGAATTGATGGTGCAACGCTTAACTTTTCGCCGTCACTTCTAAGTCCACCGAAACCGTATACAATATTCATCCATGCTGCCGCAATACTTGTTGTATGGATTCCCTGATTTGTGTTTCTGTTGTAGTTGTCTAAATCTAATCTTGTTGCAAATCCAAAGAAATCATATGCCTCATCATCCTTCTTAAGCTGTGATGCCAAAATTGAATGTACTGAAGGTGATAATGAGCTTTCATGTATACAACATGGTTCATAATACTCATAGTTTGCCTTTAACTGTTCCTGTGAGAACTTTGAAATAAACAACAACATAAACATTAATACGTCAGGCTGTTTAATCATATCATTTCTGTAAATTCTATCATATGACCAGTTGTCATATAATGGGAAGTCACTAATTGGAATTGAATCAACATCTAAGTGTGGTAATTTAAAGAAACCATCATGCTGTTCAAACAATTTTGTTTTATCATCATAAAGCAAAATCATGTTATCCTTAATGTTCTTCCATGTATCCATTTCGCTTTCATCAAAAGCTACCTTCTCAGCAACCTTCTTGTAAGCATCCGGATCTTCTGACTTGATTTCATTTATTTTGTCAAGAGTGTATTCCAATGTGAATTTTGCCATATAGTTTGTGTATGAGTTGTTATGTACCATCATTTGGAATTCATCAGGTCCCATTACACAATAGTAACCATATTTCCCTTCTCTGTTGAAATCACCTCTTGTAGCAAGCATTCTTGAGATTTCTATGAGCATTTCAAGACCGTATTTCTTAAGGAAATCCTTGTCATCAAACATCTTTTCGTAGAACCATACACCGTAAGCTACTGCTGTAGATGCCTGAAGCTGTAAGCTTGCATGCTGCCATAAATTACAGCACTCTCTACCACTAATAGTAGCGATTGGATAGAATGCTCCCTTACAATCAAGAACTTCTGCTCTCTTTCTTGCTTCATCCAAAGTTTTATAACGGAAATAAAGTAAGTTTCTTGCTGCTTCCTGATTGTTGAATATAAAGAATGGCAAACAATATGTTTCTGTATCCCAGAAAGCATTACCATTATAAGCTTCACCTGTTAAGCCTTTTGCTCCAATATTAGTACCTTCCACTGCACCATGATATGTCTGATACATCTGGAAAATACAGAAACGGATACCCTGCTGGTTTTCAGGATCATTTGCTATAGTTATATCTGAGCTGTCCCATACTTTCTTCCACCAGTCAATATTTTCTTTTTCTAACTTGTCATACAATGTGCATGCAGTTTCTGTTTCAGATTTTACAGCCTCAACTTCTTTATCATATACAGCCAAATCTCCGTCATCTCTTAATGTGACATTATTTGTAACCTTAGTAAGAACATAATCCTTACCATCCTCAAGATTAGCTTTTAACTTAACTGCGACAATTTTCTCTTCGTTAACTTCTTCAAGGCTTTCATATTCTGCATTAACTTTGCAGCTTGAATATACCTTTAATTTGGTATTGATAGTAGTTCCGTCAATACCCATAAAAATATCTTCGCCCTTTTCTATTGTTCCAGGCTTGCAATCCCATAAATTCTTTCTTTCATTTCTATGTATCTGTGAGAAATCAAGACCTGATGTTATATATATTTCTCCACTAAATCCAATTGGTTTAATAGTAATTTTCTGTGTTGTTCTCTTAACCTGAGTCATTGAAACAAATCTTTCAAATTTAACTGCAAGTCTCTTTCCTGATTTTGTTTTCCAAACAAAGCTTCTTGTAAGAATGCCTGTCTTCATATCAATTTCCCTAACAAAATCTTCAAATTCTGATGTGGCTAAATCTAACTGTTCCCCATCAATTTCAATTCTTGTATATAACCAGTCTACTGAGTTTACCATAAATTCAGTAAAATCTGCTATTCCCTTATAATGACCATATTCAGGTTTTGTCATTTCATATATTCCGTTGAAATAACTTCCAATAAGTTTGCTTCCTGAATATCCTTCATCAAAATATCCTCTTGCTCCTAAGTATTCATTTCCAAGAGAAAATATAGATTCTGAAACTTCTCCGTAATCCGGATTGAATCCTTCTTCAATTACTTTCCATTCGTCTGCTTTAAAATATTTATCTGCTACTTTTGCCATAATTCCACTCCATTTTTTCTTTAAATACAGTTATAGTCTGCTAGTCGGCATAAAGGAGGAAATGCCGACAGCACACTATATATTCTAACCTTTGACAGCACCGCCAGCGGCACCATCTGTAATTTGCTTCTGGAACAACAAGAAGATAATTGTCGGAGGAATAATTGAGAAGAATATTGCTCTGATCATATCTATCTGTGTTGTATGAGCTGCTGAGTAAGCGTAAAGCTTAACCATAACCGTTTCATTTCCTGAACCGTTAAGTACTAAATATGGTAACAGGAAGTCTGACCATGCAGCTGTTACTGAGAAGATTATTATAACCATAATAATCGGTTTTGATAAAGGTAACACAATCTTATAGAAAATCTGGAATATATTACATCCGTCAATCTTTGCTGCCTCTATCAGTTCTTTTGGCAGTCCTTCAAAGAATTCCTTGAAAAGAACTACCCAAAAGGCATTTGCGCCATATGAAAGCCAAAGTGGAATAAATGTTCCTGTAAGGCCTAATCTGTTAATGTTTACGAATAAAGCTACGATACTTGTTGTTGTAGGAATAAGAAGACTCCACATTACAAGTCCGTTAATAACTTTATGTCCCTTTGGTTTAAGGATAGCAAGTGCATATGCTAACAATCCGTTAAAGAAGATTGCGCATAAAACACATCCAACTACCATGATAAGTGAGTTTTTGTAGTATACTGCAAAGTTTAACTTATCCCATGTATACTTAAATCCGCTAAAATCAAAAACTTTAGGGAACAATGTTGCCTCTGTAGTAAATTCTTTAATATCCTTAAAACCCGAAACCATTACCCAGAACGCCGGATAAATAGCTATTACTGAGAATATTAAACATACTAAAACTATAAGAAGGCAAATAATCTTAACTCTTTTTGACTTAACATCGAAGCCTCTGATAGCTCCGTCTGTTTTGTCCATATATTTCTTAAAAAACATTACCGCACCTCCTACTCATCTTTTGATTTTGTAAGTTTCATATATAATCCACTTAACAAAATAAGAACTACACAAATAATAACTGAAAGTGCTGCTGCCTTTGGATAATCGTACTTAGTAAATGCATACTTATATACTAAAAGCATAATGGACAAACTTGCATTGTTTGGTCCACCGTTGGTCAATACTAACGGCTCGTACAATATCTGGAACACTGATATTACCTGAAGAATCAACATTGTTCTTCCAAGATTTAATATGCAAGGAACTGTAATATGGAAAATTCTTCTCCAAATTCCTGCTCCGTCAATTGCTGCTGCTTCATAATATTCAGGATTGATTCCACTAATACCCGCCATGTAAATAAGTGCTGTAGAACCTGCTCCCTTCCATGTTAATGCAATTACGATAAGTGGAATAGTTAATGCCGCGTTGTTCAACCACACACTTGGTGCTATACCACACTTTCCTAACAATATATTCAGAACACCAGTAGGACCCGGTTTGAAGAAATAAACCCAAAGAAGTGATACAGCCATACCCGGAACCATGTTCGGGAAGTATACTGCAAATCTGAAAAAGCTCTTTCCTCTTATTGTCTCACTGATGAATATAGCCAAAATAATTGGTACTACAAATCCGATGACTAATGACCATCCGATGTACTTGAATGTATTAGCAAATGCAGCATTAAAACTTACATCATTAAATACATCAATATAGTTTTGTAACCCTACAAATTCCTGTATTTCTACTCCTCTCGCTGAATGTAGCGATAATCTTATACTTTCAATCAATGGTTCCCATACAAAGAATGTGAAAAGGACAAGTGTTGGAATCATAATGAGCCAACCCATTATATCTGATTTTCCAAATTTCTTTTTCGGAACCGCATAACCCTTATTACTTCTCTTTTTGCTCAATGAAAAACCCCTCCTAAAATAAGTTTATTACACTACGGGACGGGGTACGCCCTTCGTCTATTTTTAGTAAAGGCAGGTGAACAGTGTTGTTCACCTGCCCGTTAGTTTTTAAATAACACTATTAGTTTCTATATAACTTAGACAATTAGTTCTTCTTGAATTCGCTGTCTAATGTCTTCTGGTAGTTTGAATTAGCTGTGTCCATAAGTTTCTGGATGTCAGCATCTTTGTTTGTGATAACTGCCTGAAGAACGTTTGTAAGCTGTGCATACATTTCCTGTGCATCACCAGGTTCTTCTGTATGAAGGTTACCTTCTTTGTTAACTGCATCGAAGAACTGCTGGAACATTGCTGTATCAACGTTTGAGTATTCTTCTACAACTTTGTTGTTTGCATCAACATATTCCTTGTTTGTCCAGCATGGGAATGTCTGGATTACAGGAACACCATTCTGTTTACGGTTAGCTGCATCAGCTTCCATACCCTTAATTGTTGTGTCATTAGCTTCTGGAGCTTTACCCATAACTTCAAGGAAGTCAAATGCTGCACTAATCTGTTCTGGTGTAGCATCTTTAGAGAACATGTAAGGTGTACCACCTGTTAATGAATACTGATCTCCGTTTGGTCCTGCCGGCATAGCGCCTAATGCTAATTTTTTAACGTCAAGTCCGTTTGTCTGTGTTGGCTGAGCTACAGCATCGTTAGCTGCGATATACATAGCTGCTCCGCCTGTTCCTAACTGCTGGAAACCTGTTCCCCAATCTTCTGCTGTCGGGTCAGCTGTTAATACATCATATTTCCACTTAAGATCACTTACATACTGCATAGCCGCAACTGCTTCTTTTGAGTTAAGGTTTGATGTATATGTTCCATCACCGTTATCTGTTACTAACTTAGCACCAAAGTTCCAAGCGATGTTTGAGAAATGCCATCCACCTGAGTTGTCCTTTGCAAGTAAGCAAAGTCCTGCAGCGCCTGTCTTTTCCTTGATTTTCTTAGCTGTTTCTGCTAATTCATCAAATGTCTTAGGGAATTTTGGAACTCCGTTTTCATCTACTAAACCTGCTTTTTCAAAAAGTTCTACGTTGCACATAAGTCCTAAGCCGTAAGCATCTCTAGGAACACCGTAAACTTTTCCGTCTGAATCTGATAAAAGTCCCTTGATGTTATCGTTCATATCATCAAGCCATCCACGTTTCTTTAACTCATCTGTTACATCTGCGATAAGTCCCTGCTTAATTAACTTCTGTGGCTCTGTGAACCATGATTCGAAGATTGTTGGGCAGTTGCCTGACTGTGCTAATGATACGAATGTATCTGTAGCATATGTATAAGGTGCTGGGTCACAAGTTACGTTTGGATGTAACTTCTGCATTGTCTTCTGGTATCCTTCAAATGTAGGAATGTTTTCTGCTAAATCCTCACCTGGCCAAATACCTAATGTGATTTTAACCTTATCTGAACCATCTTTGTTAGTTTCAGATTCTGTTGATTTCTTTCCGCCACAGCCAGCTAACATTGTAACTGAAAGAGCTGCAACGAGTGCTAAACTTAATAATCTCTTTTTTCTCATTTCTGATCCTCCCATCTGATTAATTTAATTAGTTTAGTTTATCGTTCAACTACACATTTGCCTTGTGTAAGGCACCCTCTTAACAATTCCTCCTTTAGAACACTTTCTAACGAAATCGTTATATTAGTTTATGCGTTTAACGTTAAACTAATGATAACATTTATGGATTTATATGTCAATATTACCATTAGAAATAAAATACACAAATAAATGTGTTCTAAATTGCATAAAAACGTTTACAAAATTGTGCATTTTGTCCAAAAATCCTTTTTTATCTCTTTTCAACTATTTTTTATATTTTATGAGTATATACAAAATACACAATTTCTTATGTTAAAAAGGTACAAAAAAGGAAGAAAACACCTTAGATTATGAGATTTAACCCACTGTTTTCTTCCTTTTGTACACTTTTATCCCTCAAATGCCACCATAACTCCACCATATTCTGCATAATAGCTGCACAAACCACCTGCACTTATTTTTTCTATCGAGGCATTCCGATATATATTTTCTATTTTACTTCTTATATAATCTGATTTTTCATTGTTAAAACAATGACTTATTATAACTTTTCCACTGTTATATCCTTTATTTCCCATTTCCTTTATGAGATTATCATAAGCACTTAGCTTTCCCCTACATTTTTTTAAGACATCTATAGTGCCATGGTCACTGGCTCCGCACAGTATCTTTATTCCTAAAATTCCTGCCATGCTTCCCTGTATTCTGCTTACCCTGCCGTTTTTCATAAGATTATCAAGAGTTTCCAATACAAATAAAAGCTTTGTTTTATCCCTATAGACTTCTATCATTTCCACTGCTTTGTCAAATTCCACGTCACTGTCTAATATTTCCTTTAGCTTAATGGCAATCATTGCCAGACCCGGGCCTGCCGATTTTGAATCTATTACATGAATTTTCTTGTGAGGGTACTTTTCATTCGCCATCTTTTTGGCTACCATGGCACTGTTATAGCTTCCTGACAATTCACTTGTAAGGGCAATGGCAAAAATCTCATCTGCCATCATAAATCCATCGTACCATTCCTGAGGTGCCGGTGCAGCACTACTGGTTTTTCCGTGATATCCTTTCATATCCTTCATAAACTCTTCAATATCCAAATTTTCATCATCTATATATTCTTTTTCTCCTACTCTTAGGGTAAGAGGTATTCTCTTATAGTAAATATCCGATTCAGTGGAATTATCCAATACTCTTAAATCACACCCTGAATCAACAATTATGCCATACTTCATTTCTTATCTCCTTTGCTACATATGTAGTTTTTATTACTACTTGTTATTGTATAACTATTTATTATGTGATACAATTTACAAAAGCACATTAAGTGTAAACTTATTTTGATATGGAGTTTTTTATGAAGTATTTACCTTTTAGTAATTTTACAAAAAGAAATCTTTTTACAAGACAATGTATAGGTCAGGCAATAACGGAATTACTTAAATCAGGAGATTTTGAACATATTACAGTATCTGATATTGTAAAAAAAGCCGGAGTTTCCAGAATGACCTTTTATAAATATTATCATACCAAAAATGATGTTATAAAAGATTATATGCAGGAAATAATTGCCGGTTATCTTGAAACCACGGGTAATCATTTTACCATGAGTGAATTTCAGGACAAATCCCATATTAAAGATGCCATTTTGTTTTTTGATAAATATGCCGATTTTCTCCTTACTATGTCTGATGCAAGACAATATTATATAATAGTGGAAGCCTTAAATGATTTTATGCTTAAATATGTTTATCCTGAATACAACGGTTCCGTTTACGAACTATATTTTTATGCCGGTGCCCTTTTAAATACCTTTCTTAAATGGGAAGAATTGGGAAAATCCGAATCGGTGGATGAAATAGTAGACATTGTTATCTCACTTATCAAACGTAATAATCTATCTTTAACATAAAACTTTAAAGTCCCGGACAGTTTATTTATCTGCCCGGGATTTTTTTATTCCACTAATCTTCTTACGAATTTAAAATTTTTCATTTTCTTAACTAAAAGTGTCAGCCATCTAAACATTGATTCTGACGCAAAGGAGAACATGATAAACAGCAATATACAGCTGGCAGACATTCCACTTAACGCAAATAAGTCATTAAAGAATATTCCACATATCAGTAATGCAATAAGATTTCCTACAAGAACAATAGCTCTGTATTTGTTCATTGGTTCGCTTATCTTAAATAATACCATAAAGCCAATCATGCATAACAGCATTGTTGCCGCTGTTGCCACTTCTGCCGAAGACAGACCGAATACCTTTCCGCACCACACTATGGCACCTACAGCTATTAAATCCGTAAGTCCTGCCGGCAATGCTCTTAGGAAGACATTAATAATAAACTTTCCTTTGATTCGGCTTTTGTTAGGCTCCATGGCAAGGAAAAATGCCGGAATACCTATTGTAAATCCGCTAATTAATGATATCTGAGACGGTTCTAGAGGATAAGTCATCATAAATACCGCCGAGAATATTGACATAAGGAAGGAAAATATGTTTTTTACCAAAAACAGACTGGCTGAACGCTGTATGTTATTTACAACACGTCTTCCTTCTAAAACTACTGATGGCATACAGGAAAAATCCGACTCTAGCAATACCACCTGAGATGCCTGAGCTGCTGCCTCGCTACCTGACGCCATTGCCACACTACAATCTGCATCCTTCATTGCCAAAATATCATTTACGCCATCTCCCGTCATTGCCACGGTGTGTCCCTGACCTTGCAGTGCCTTAACTATTTTCTGTTTTTGCTTTGGTGTTACACGTCCAAATACAGTGTATTTTTGTACTGCCTTTTCTATATCCTCATCTGTTGCAAGAGATGTGGCATCCACATAATTTTCTGCTCCTGAAATTTTTGCCTGTCTTGCCACTTCAGAAACTGTAGCCGGATTGTCTCCTGAAATAACCTTAACGTTAACCCCCTGCTTTTCAAAATACCTGAATGTGTCAGGTGCCTTTTCACGGACTGCATTGGATAATGTTATAAAACCATAAGGAATAACCTTTTCAGTAAGAGGATTTCCGTCAGCCTTTCCTAAATATTTACCAAAGGCAAGAACTCTGTATCCTTTATTGGTATATTCCCCTATGCTGTCAGCATAAAATTCGTAATCCTCCCTAAGAACCATTTCAGGGGCACCTAATACATAACATTCATCAGAATAAGTCACACTACAATACTTAACCTTTGATGAAAATGATGTTTTGCTTACTGCGCTTCTTCCACTAACATCCTTAAAACGTTCCTTTATAGCTTCCATTGTTATATTATCAGAAGTCATGTTAGAGGCAAAATCACTAATTATGGTTTCAAGATTATCTGTCACTTCCTTAGGTATTTCTTCTGAATAAACAAGGTCATTAACTGTCATTTTATTTTCTGTAATGGTTCCTGTTTTATCAACACATAACACATCTACTCTTGCCAATGTTTCTATACTTTTCATGTCATGAAGAAGTACCCTTTGCTTGGCAAGTCGTATGGTGCTTACTGCCAGTGCCACAGTGGTTAAAAGATATAATCCCTCAGGAATCATACCTATAACAGCTGCTACCATAGACACTATGCTTTGGCTGAAACCTTCCTTATTAAACACAAATCCCTGAGCAAACAAAATGATTCCCACAGGAATAATTATAATGCCAACCCATTTTACCAGTTTGTTAATATCCCTAATCATTTCTGACTGCTCGCCACTACCCATTTTTTTAGCTTCAAGGGTAAGCTTTGAAATATAGGATTCTTCCCCTACTTTTTCCAGTCTTGCGTAGCACTCCCCTGACACAATAAAACTTCCTGACAGCAAATGCATTCCCGGTGTTTTGGTAAGTTCATCTGATTCTCCTGTAAGTAGGGATTCATTTACGGAAACCTCACCCTTTACCACAATGGCATCTGCCGGTATCTGTTCACCTCCATGGAAAACAACTATGTCATCTAAAACCAGCTCCTGAGAGCCAACCTCCATTTCCACTCCGTCTCTTATTACTGTAGTGGATGGGGCATTTAAAATATTCATTTTTTCAAGAACGTTTCTTGCCCTTATTTCCTGAAATATTCCAATCAACGTGTTTCCTATAACAACCGGCAAAAAGGTTAAGCTTCTAAATGAACCGGCTATACATACTAACACTGCCAAAAACACAAAAATCATATTAAAATATGTGAATGTATTTTCAATGATAATTTCTCTTGTGGTTTTTTCAACGGAATCAACAGCTGTATTTACAAGTCCACGGCCAATTCTTTCCTGAACCTGACTTTTGGTTAATCCCTTTTCACAATTTGTTTCATACATATTCATATTTGTCCTCGTTTACTTTTCTAAATCCCGTATTTTACAATTCAACGTTACCTATATTTTACAGTATAACCTGTAAATGTAAAATCTTTTTTAGTATTATGATTTTATTTGTAAACTTTTTATGAAATGTTACTGTTTTTTCTTAATGCCATGATGCAAATTTTAAAAGTATAAATTGCCTTTGTATTTGCACAAAAGTAATTTATACTTATTGGGTACTCACCCCTTGTTTATTACCCTGTAGTAAGTTCCTGCGGTAATTGTGTACACAATTCCATATACTATGAAAAATACAAGAGTAACCATTACCGTGCATACAATGTACAGCGGGGTGTTATTAAAGTTTAAACTTACCAGCATTTTTCTGATTATGTCAAAGGCAAAACATATATGGATAACTGCCATAAATATAGGTAGAAAGAACACCATAAGTATCTGAGTTTTAATTACGGATTTAGTTTCCTTATCGTCCATTCCCACTTTTTTCATTATTTCAAAACGCCTTCTGTCCTGATAGCCTTCTGACAACTGCTTATAGTATATTATCATTACCGTGGTAATTAAAAACATGGTTCCAATAAATATACCTATAAAGAAAAGGCTTCCGTACAAGCCGAAGAAATTTTGTCTGCTTGTATATATGCTTCCCACTTCGTCTGTGTGAGCTATCCCTGTATGGTTTATTACATCCCTTAACCCCTGACAGTATTCTTCCTTATCCTTAAAATCTCCTGCTAAATTAAACTCATAGTTATATTTTATGTTGCATACAAAATCATCCTTTGTGTTTTCATTAATAACATCCCTGATTTCTTTCATTGCATCCATATCTTTAACTACAATGTAGAGAGTGTCATATAACTGTAACTCCTTTTCATCTACAGGAAGTTTTTCTAATTTTTTCTTTATTGTGTATTCCTTGTTGCATATGCTTAATTTTTGAGAATTGATTCTACCTGCATCTGATGAATACACTATAACCTCATTTGAATTTAAGGTGATATTCTCACTGTTTGCCCTATTATAATCCTCTAATAATTTCACCTTAAAATTCACCATATTATTGGTACTTATATTTTCCATTGAATATCTGCCATTTTGAAGTGCTCCTATATCATCTATGGAATAATATTTATCCTCATCCTGTATTTTCACATTATATTCATCGGCACGACTTTGGCATGCATCCTGAACCTTTTGGTAATCATAGTGATTTTCCTTCTGTTCTTCAGAACTGTCACTGTCTTCTAAATACAGATAATTAGTCATAACATCCTTTGGAAAGCGTCCCCTTAAAACATCTTCCATTCCTACATATAAGGAAACCGTTGTGGATAAAACCACCAGCACGCAGGTACTTAATATACATATGGTTGCTAAACCTGCGGCATTTTGTTTCATACGGTACATCATACCTGACACTGTAATAAAATGTTTCTTATCATAATAGAATTTTTTATTCTTTTTTAATATTTTAAGAAAGGCAATACTTACGCTCATAAACAGCAAATAGGTTCCTATAATTACACAAAGAGCTGCCATAAAGAACCTTCCCATGGCATCCATTGGGCTTTTAGCTGTAAGAGCAAGGTAATAGCCTAATGCCAGGGTTACCAGCCCTAATATAGCTAAAAGCCATTTTGCCTTAGGTTCCCTTTCTCCGGCATTTTCATTTCTAATAAGCTCTACAGGCTTTAATCTATGAACTCTTACGCTGTTTAAAAATATAACTATGGCAAATATTAAGTCAAAAACTATTATGGTAAACAATACAGGCTTAGGATATACCCCAAAGGCAAAATCCGTTTTTAAATTTAATATTTTCAGCAAAACCATAAACATTAATTTGGATAATGCAATGCCTGCTAATATTCCTGTGGTAATACATCCTAATGCCACAATAACTATTTCCCAGAAAACTATTTTGGTAATATGCTTTTTCTCCATTCCCAATACACTATATAGTCCAAATTCCCTGCTTCTTCTTTTCATTAAAAATCCGTTAGTATAAATAAGAACAAACACTGAAAATATTCCGCAAATCGACACACCTAAATTTAATATAATTCTCATTTGCTCTGCACCTGAAAACATATTTTCATTTACCTGCTCATATATGCTGTATAGCATATAGAACATGGCAATAATGGCTGAGGTTGAAATTGAAAAAGGTAGAAATGTGCTTTTGTTGTTTTTTACATTTCTAAGGGCAAGCCTAAAATACAATTTTTTATTCATGTAAATCACCACCTGCCAGTAACACTGTTAAAGTGTCGGAAATCTTTTTGTACATTTCATCCTTTGTCATGGCTCCACGATATACCTGATGGAATATTTCTCCATCTTTTATAAACAAAACCCTACCGGCATTTGATGCAGCCCTTACGCTGTGAGTTACCATTAATATTGTCTGTCCGTCGGAATTTAACTTATCAAATACATCTAATAAATCTCCTGTGGATTTTGAATCCAATGCCCCTGTAGGTTCATCTGCCAAAAGGATGTCCGGTTTTGTAATTATGGCCCTTGCCACCGCCGTTCTCTGTTTTTGTCCTCCTGAAACTTCGTAAGGGTATTTGTGAAGTATATGACTTATTCCCAGTTTTCCTGCAATTACATCCAGCTCCTGTTTCATATCCTTATATTCTTTTCCTGCAAGTACCAGGGGCAGGTAAATATTATCTTCAATGGAAAAAGTGTCTAAAAGATTAAAATCCTGAAATACAAATCCCAAATGTTCTCTCCTGAATTTTGCCAGCATGTCATCCTTAATTGCTGTTGTGTTTTTGCCATTAAGAAATATATCTCCTGATGTAGGTCTGTCTACTGCTGCAAGAATGTTAAGTAATGTAGTTTTTCCTGAGCCTGATTCTCCCATTATTGCAACGTATTCTCCCTGTTCCACTGAAAAGTTTATATCATGCAAAGCCTCTACCTTGTTTCCTCCAAATCTTGTTGTATATATCTTTTTTAAATTATTTACTTCTAATACCTCCATGGTACTAACCTCCTATAAATTGTAACGCCCCCTCCCTCCGGTCAGCGGCAAGTCGTCGGAAACATCCCTGAAAATGAACTTCGTTCATTTGTTTCCTCCTATTTTTAAAAATCTGCAAATCTTTATGTTACAAGTATACAATAAGTAATTGGGATTTTCCTTAATTTCACCTTACAATCCTGCCTTTAACCTTACATTTTTGTAATATACAAAAGGTGGAGCCTAATATTTGTCATATTAAAGCTCCACCCGAAATAAAAGAAGTATTATATTGTGATGTAACCGGGGAAATTGGGTAATAATAAAGTAATTTGGTTACATCATGTTATGAAGTCACTATTTTACAAGAATATTTTTATAATTAAATGGTTTTTCTGTATATGAAGAATCTGTTACCTTTAAAATATTGTTATAAAGGTAAGAATGTGCTGCCTCATTTGGCATTAACTCCTTCTGATACAAAGAATCTGCTATGTCATATACCTTCAAAGATTCTACCTCTCCGTATACATATTCTCCATTCTTTAACTGTACATATGGTCTTACCATTATACCTGCCTGATAAAATTCCTTTGTTTTAACAAATTCCATTGTCATGGCATAAAGTGATGTGTCACCACTTTTAGAAAGTAATCCTGCATTGGTTGCTGCATAGTCGTAAACTGCCTGATTTCCACTTCCCACAACCATTTCATTTTCTGTTGCCTTATCTGAAAGTCCATATATAAGACCTGCTTTTACCACTTCATTGTCACTGTCTGATACATTATATAAAACTCTGTATCCTTCAACTGTAGTGCTTATCTGGTAGCCCTTAACTGATGTCTGAACCTTTGTGTCCGGCTTTGTTGTAGGAGCCTGTGTTGGTGCTTCCGTAGGCTTTTCTGTCGGTGTCTGTGTTGGTACCTCTGTAGGCTTTTCTGTTGGTGCCTCTGTTTCAGGTTCAGTTGGAATTTCTGACGAACCTCCGTTTTTGTCAGTAAGATATGCTCTGTTAAGTCTGGTTATTTCATTATTTACCTCACTTAACATGGAATATCCGTTTACCTTAAAATTCTTAACTCCTGAAAAGCAACATTTTAACATACCTGTAAACTCTACAGACTCTCCCGGTGAAAGTGCACTGGTGGATGTAAGGGTTACTGTTGTAAAGTCACCTTTATCTTCCGTGGTAGCCGTTGCCCCCCATGCACTGGTAAATTTACTGGATTTCGGTAAATCAAAACTTAAAGTATAACCTGCCGGAAATGCCACAGATTCATTATTTGTAAGTTTTATTGTGTATGTGTAGTTTGGATGATCGTATTTTCCACCAAAATCCACACTAAAATTTAATGTATCATTAGTATAATCCACATCTGATGATACCTTTGATGCCCCCTTTGCCTTAAACTGGTCATGGAACATGGATGTAAGAGTATCACCTATTACATATTTCTGCTGCTGTTCGTCATAATCATAATCTCCGTGCATAACCCATATGAGAACACCGCCTAAATTGTTGTTGTTTACATAATTTATTCTTTCCTGTACTGATTCTGTGTCTTCAAATGTAAGGAATGTGTTATTTTGTGCATTCCAGATATGAGGAACCTTTCCTACGTCATCCCAGTAACGCTTATAGTTTGAATTGGATTTCATAAGATTCATTACATGCCAGAGGGGATTAGCACCTGCTGCCACTTCTTTTCCATTTTCATCTAAATCGCACCATAAGTTAAGATTATCAACGCTGTTAGTAAGAGGTGTACCTGACGAACCGTGTAATCCGTTGGTTCCTCCGGAAACATTTGTCCAACCTCTTGTATAATAAGGAACACCCATTAAAATCTTTTCAGACTGAACTTTTCCTCTGTAAAACCGGTAAGCCCAGTCAAATCCCAATGTTTTAACGTCCACCTGGGCTGTTTCCGTATCTGCCGGATCAGCGTAAAGATTTGCCTGATTTTCTACATAATTGTTCCATCCACCATGGAAGTCATAGGACATAACTGATACAAAATCCAAGTAATCTAAAAAGGCTGAATTTGTCTGCCCTCCAAGAACCCATGATGATGCTGCTACCGCAGATGTAAGCCAATAATATGTTCCGTCTTCCTTTGATGCCTTAGCTAAATCTTCACTAAGTATTTTTATAAACTGGGCGTATCTGTCTGCAATTCCCGATCTTATAGATTCAGTAAAGTCCGTATAATTTCCTGACTGTGGGGTTTCTGACGGGAACTCAAAGTCAATATCAATGCCGTCAAAACCGTACTTTCTAATAAATGAAACTGCCGAAGCACTGAATTTTCTCATGGACGCTTCATTTTGTGTGGCATACCAAAGACCTTCTGATGCTCCCCAGCCACCTGTTGAAATAAGAACGGTTACATCAGGATGCATTTTCTTTAATGTGTGCATTATGTTAAATTGTCCGTAGTATCCAAGGGAGTCATCCATCTTAATTACCTGTCCGTCATGTTTAAAGGTTGTGCCTTCAAACTTACTTTCAATGTCATGTTCCGGATCTCCTACCTCCAGCTCACATGTATCTTTATTAACAATACCAAAAGCATACTGAATATGAGTAAGCTTATCCCACTGTAAATCTGCTATATTGAAATATTCATGTGCCTGGGATGTAATTGCGTAGCTTGGAAAATAACCCACAACCTTTTTGTTGTAATAATTAGACGGAAGTGTAACTCCATTTACGTTTGTTCCAATTTGTGGGTCTAATGTGACTGTTGCTTTTCCCGGTTTAAGACTTCCTAAATCACCTGTATCTCCCCCTGATGTTGACCCGGAAACCAGCTCCCAAGGACCTCCGTTTGAAGGTGTGTCCCCCTTAGTCCACCATTTACATTTGTAAATTGCTCCGTTGTATTCCACTTCATCTCCCCCTGTGTAAATTGTTTCGCTGTTCCATGCAGCCGCTCCATAAACCACGCTAGACTGCATACTGCTAAATCCACCTGTAAATGACAGCACAGTCACTGCCATTACAAGGGCCATAAATTTAGCAAGCATTCTCTTTGCTTTCCTTGTCATTATGACTTTTCCCTCCTTTAAAATTTGCCTTTTCGTCCATTCTAGCAAGGGTTTTAGCCATATGTCAAACCTATTTAAAAAGTAGCCAATTATGTTAAATATTACCAATTATATACAATTTTTTGTTCTAAAATTTTATGAAAACCCGAGTTCCAACACCTATTTGAGAATCAATTTCTATCTTATGATTCAGCCGGTCAAGAATCTGTTTTGTAAGATACAAACCAAGACCTGTAGCCTTTTTGTCCTTTCTTCCGTTGTAACCTGTATATCCCCTGTCAAAAATTCTTGGCAAATCCTCTTTTGCAATGCCAATGCCTGAGTCCTTAATTAAAAGTTCATCATTATCAAAGGATATACATATTTCCCCTTTTGAAGTATACTTAAGGGCATTTGATATAAGCTGTTTAAGGACAAATACCATCCACTTTTCATCTGTTACAACCTTCCTGCTTTCATCCACCTGTATTTTCACTGAAATTCCTTTAGAAATAAAGATTCTGGCAAAGTATTTCACTGCCTGATTAACCATATCTTTTACACTATAATCTGCCAAAACATAGTCATTTCCGCCACCTTCAAGTCGCAGATATTGAAGCATCATATCCTGATATTGTTCAATTTCAAACAACCGGTTAAGGATTTCAATCCGGATTTCTTCATCAGTATCGTTAGCTAATAACTGCAATGCGGTAATGGGAGTTTTTATCTGATGTGACCACAATGTAACATATTCCATTGTTTCTTTTTTTGAATTTAGAATATTATTTATTTCTTCGTTTTTTTCATTAGTCAGTAATTTAAGAAGCTCTGTGTACATTTTCTCAATCTGATTTGAGGTTTTAGGCAAATTATCCAATGTTACATCAATACTATTTTCTGCCATGGTAAGACTTCGGCACTTTTTATAATAACAAACAAAATCAACCACAAGGCAAATACCCAAAGCCATGCACCCTAATGCCGTGGGGTACCATACATACTTAAACTCTATTCCACATAAAGCAAACACGCCGGAAAATATGGCAATCCAGAATAAAATAGCAATAAATATTAACTTTCTGTCCTTTAAATATTTCATCAACATACCATGTAACCTAACCCTTTTTTTGTCTTTACAAAATCATCTAATCCTATATCCTTTAGTTTTTTTCTGATTCTGTTTATATTCACTGTTAATGTATTATCATCTATAAAATTTTCACTGTCCCACAAATGCATCATAATGGTGTCACGACTTACAACGCTTCCTGAATTTTCCATAAGAAGCGCCAATATTTGAAATTCATTTTTTGAAAGTTCAGTTTTTTCTCCGTTATAAAGACAGGTGCCGTCCATAAGATTAAGTATTACCCCATTGTTTTCTATGGTATTAAGCTGACCTGCATAAGAGTAGCTTCTTCTGATAAGAGCCGATATTTTGGCAGTAAGTACCGTAAGGTCAAAGGGTTTTGATATGAAATCGTCTCCGCCCATATTCATTGCCATAACTATATTCATACTGTCATCGGCAGAAGATATAAAAATAATGGGAATTTTGAACATTTTCCGTATTTCCCCGCACCAGTAAAATCCATTAAAATATGGCAGGGTTATGTCTAACAAAATTAAATCCGGCTGAAAATCAGATACTTCTTTTAATACATTTCCAAAATCCTTCGCTATGTAAACATTATATGCCCATTTTTCCAAATGACTTTTTATTTTTTCTGCTATGGTATTGTCATCTTCCACTATCATTATATTGTATTTATTTTCCGTCATATAACTGCTCTCCATTAAAATCATACTTATTATAATACCCCCGGCAAAACTGTATTCCACCGGGGGTATTTCCTAATCAAGTTTACTTGTACAATGTGGGCATCTGTCTGCGTCAATGTGTATTTCCGACTTACAATGTGGACAGATTTTCGTAGTTGCTTCCTGTGGCACCTCATTATGAGTTCTTAACTTGTTCATTGCCTTAACAAGCAAAAATACCACAAATGCCATAATTATGAAATTCAAAAGTCCTGTAATAAATGTTCCATAATTAAGAGTGGCTGCCCCTGCTTTCTGTGCCTGTGCCAACGTATCATATTCTTTTCCGTCAAGGGATAAAAACAGATTGCTGAAATCAATTTTTCCCGTAAAGATACTGATAACAGGCATTATTATGTTGTCAACTAAAGACGTCACTAATGAATTAAAAGCTCCACCGATGATTACACCTACAGCAAGGTCAATCATGTTGCCTTTTAACGCAAACTCTTTAAACTCTTTTAACATAGATTATCTCCTCGTCATTTGTATTTTTTCTACTGTTTATATTATCACAGTTATTTCAAATATATAACCCCCAATTCCGTAAAAGAATCAGGGGTTATATATTTGTTTTTATTTTACCGGAACTATTGTATTTCCCCAGTCATAATCTACTGTTTTGTATTCCGGCGATACTTTCTTTAAAATGTTATTGTACAGATAATCATGTGCTGCTGCATTTGTGGAACATGCTTTCTGATACAAATAATCTGCTACATTATACACAGAATAATCATGTACATCACCATAAACATATTCCCCGGTTTTTTCAGGGCATTTTCTGTCATCTCACACTCTATAAAATCAATAATATAATATTCTGCTTCATTACCTGAGTCTTTTTGAAGTCTTATTTTTTCTCCTTTGTTAAGGGTTTCATTAAAAAATATCCGGCTTTTGTAATGTAAATTCAACATAATCCCCATTATTTTTTAATTTCACACCCTGTCTGCCACTTGCCTCTGACTGAATATCAGTACGGTAAGTCCGACTTTTCGCTAAAACTTCTGCATTAGTTGAAGCTGCCTCTGCATTTCCATAAACGTAGGCATTAACTTCCGACCACTCAGAGGTTGCCAGAAAATAAACCGTTGTGGATTCTGCTCCTTTAGCCGTGCTTATGTTTTCCGTACATATTATTGACATAAACATACAAACCGACATAATACATGCCATTATCTTTTTTATCATCATGGATACCAATCCCACCATAATTTTTATATGGCAAAAACAAATTAAAAAGGTTGAAAGAATGATTTGTTTTTTCCCTTCCTTTTCACATTTCTTTCAACCTTTATTAAATCGTCTATATTGATATCTTTATTTTATCATTTTTAAGTTTGCACTTATACTCTCCGTTTTTTATAAAACTCACATTTTTTTATTTTTTTAACTTTACTCCATTTTCCCGGATAAAGCTTTTTATTAACAACCTTTATTGCTCTTGCCTTTATGTAATACTTCTTATTCTTCTTTAATCCTTTAATCACCTTCTTTACGGACTTTATCACAACTTTCTTAGTTGTCTTCTTTGTAAATCTCTTTGAGGTTGAAACTTTAATCTCGTATTTTGACGCTCCTTTTATTTTCTTTAATTTAAGACTTATCTTTTTGTTGTTTTTACTTCTTAAGGCTCTTACCACCTTTGTCTTTCCGGGCTTTGTTACTTTATATGATGTATTTTTAGTTGTAGTCACTGTCTGCTGATTTTTTGTAGTAACTTCCGTAATATTTTCTTTAGTTTCCTCCTGCTGTTTTTTAGTAGTAACTTCCGTAATATTTTCTTTAGTTTCCTCCTGCTGTTTTTTAGTAGTTTCAGTAGGTTTCACTGTTGGTGCCACAGTTGGCTTCTCCGTAGTTGTCTGACTGTTTACATAGTCAGGATCAGGTATTGTTGCTGTTGTAACAAAAGATACATTTTCAACTTTTACCTTAAGGGAACTTCCTGCATCAATAACATCCCCGTCATTGGCAATTCCCATACCAAACTTAAGACTTACTGTCCCATCAAAATCCTTAGGAATATTAACATCTGTTTCATAATAATATGGTTCATTTGCTTTTAAGGTAATGTAGCCTCCTGCTAAAGCATCCTCTGCATCATCTGCCACCTTTACAAATATTCTTTTATCTTTATCCGAGGTAATTGTACACTTATATTTATATGTATTTCCCGGATAATATTTAAGATTCATTAATTTTCCCTGTATTCCCCATATGCTGTCCTTATCACCGGTTCTTCCCACTGATGTGGCATTAATTGTAAATCCATCAGCTATTGTTCCGTTAGATGTAAGGGTTCCTGATGCGCCTGTCCATCCACTTCCAAAAAAATCTGACCATGAGCCGGTATATTTTGCTACAGAATCTTCCGTAACTGTAACATATGGGCCATCGTATTCCGTGGTAGGTGCCTCTTCCTTTTGCCATACCTTTACCCAATCCACATACATCACTGCTGTTTTGTAATCCTCAGGTGGTGTCTGCTTTCCTGTATACAGTGTACCTGTTCCACCAATAGCAAGGTTTAAAAGAAAATACTGATACTGCTGAAAACAATAGCTGTTACTACTGTTGAATTTTTCAGTATGATAGCTTACCCCATCCACAGTCCATTCAATATGTTTTTCGTCCCAGATAATACCGTAAGTATGCCAGTTAGTAATACCATTATTTACATTGTCACTAAAATAGTAATCCCCTCCCTGATATCTGTGGTCATAGTTTCCGCCAAATCCGTTGGGATTCCAGTGAATACATCCCCCAACATAATTTCTGTCATTGGCATGTTCCATAATGTCAAGTTCTCCATTATCAGGCCATTTACCTTTTTCACCCATCATCCAAAATGCCGGCCATACTCCTGACTGGTTCCCATTTTCCACCTTTATTCTTGCTTCCATCTTTCCATATTTAAAATTCTTTTTTCCCCTTGAAATAATACGTCCTGATGTGTATTTAAAATTCTTATAATTTTCCTTCTTTGCAGTTATCTTCAAATAACCATCTGACACGGAAATATTCTCCGGTCTGTCTGTGTAATATTCCGCTTCTCCATTTCCCCATCCCCAGTTTCCGTTTCCTATTTCATATGTCCATGTATTTGTATCAAGACTTGTTCCGTTAAATTCATCACTCCATACTTCTTTCCAGTCTCCTACCGCAGCCTTGACTTCTGATTGGTCATTATTATAGAAAGTAATTCCTGACAATAGCAGACTTGTAGCTAATATATAAGCTGTAATCTTTTTTGTTATCCTCATAATTTTCGTTCCTTTCGTACATTAGTAAGTGGCAATATTTGCCTTTAACATTTGCATAATTTATATACTTTAATATAAACAAATAAAATCGTTTTTATCAAGTTATTTGTACAAATTTCATAAAATTTATTTGTATTTTCTTTTTTATTCCAATAATTCTAATAAAAAAATCCTTTTTTTACTTTCATTATTTCCAATAGCATTTTTTAGATATAATTAGTATATACAAATTGTTTTTCTTTTAGTGTATACTAGCTTGTGACGTATAAGCAGTTTATACTTTAAATATTATTAAGTTAATTGAAAGGATTAGAAGAATGAATTACGAAAGTCTGGGGGGTAAAATTAAAGAACTAAGAATCAGCATGGATTTAACACAGGCTCAGGTAGCTGAGGCTTTAAATGTGACTCCCGGTTACATTAGCAATGTTGAAAACAACAGAACAGCAATGTCACTTAGAATACTTATTTACTATGCTAAGTTAATGAACATTACTCTTGATTCACTGGTTGGTCGTGTAGAACCTGAATACGAAAATACCGCTCTTGACAACGAACTTATAGGACTTATTAAACATATGAGCGATGAAAACAAACTTAAACTTATTAACACTATAAAGATTTGGAAGTAATATTAACAGTTACTACTTACTGTTTTATGGTACTAAAAAGCTGTAGCATATGGAGTTATTATCCGCACACTACAGCTTTTTTAATTACCGTGTTTATTCAAATTTCTATTTCCACGGTTTTACAACTATGTCATTCCAATTGTAGTCTATTTCTTTATAATTAGAATTTACAACTTTCAATATCTTGTCATACAAATAACTGTGACCTGAGAAAGTATTCATCTTTCTTCCCTGATACAATGTATCTGCAATAGAGTAAATTGTGTATGTCTTTACATCACTATACACATATTTACCATTCTTAAGCTGTGCATAAGCTCTTACCATCATTTTATCACTGAAGTATTTTTCTGTATTTACAAACTGCATTGTCATTGTATAGCTCTGTCCACCTTCAAAGGTACTGTATGAAATCGGACATTTACCTGCTTCTGTTGACTGATATGACTTAACTGAACTATTGCTACTGTTTACTACCATATCTGCTGCTGTTGCGTAATCTGACAAACCATATACCAAACCTGAGCTTACAACTTCGTCATTAGGGTCTGCCACTGAATATACTACTCTGTGACCTTCTACAGTTGTACTAATCTGATATCCGTTAATTTCAATTGTAAAATCATCTTCCGGAGCCTGTGTTGGTGCTTCCGTTGGTTTCTCAGTAGGTGCCTCTGTCGGCTTTTCCGTAACAGGTACTGTTGTTTCTTCTGCCTTTTTGCTTACTGTTAAATCAGCTACATTACATGCTCCACTGTCTGCAACTATTGACAACTTATAGGTTCCCTTAGCAGGAAGTGTAATATCAGCTGTGTGATTTACAAATGTTGTCCATGAGCTGCTTGCTGTAATAGGAACTGTTGCCACTACTGTATCATTTAACTTAACAATAATGTTCTTTGCATTATACTGTGCATCCCCTGCTGCTAACGGAAGATTAATAGTATATGTTCCCTTCTGTGCTGCCTTAATATAGTAATCTAAGTATGAATTATTAACAAGATTTCCGGCATACTTAACATTTCCCTCTGTGTTAATTGTAATTCCTGATGTTTTATCGCCATAGGAATCAATGCTGATGGTTCCCGGAATATCTGTAACTGTTGCTGTTGTTCCGCCTTTTCCAACTACTGCCGTGGCTGAATTATAAATAGCATTCATAAGGCTTAAGCTTGAGTTAGTTGTATCCTGACTGATTTCCCAAATCATAATACCGCCGGCATTTTCTGCTGCGAATTTTGCCTTCTGGGACATTGTATTAATACCGTTATAATAAACTGTTGTTCCATTAATAACAGCTGAATCATTGTATGCATTAGCTGAGTTGGCATTAACTATATCTGCATATGAGGCCCAGTTAGGTCTCTCATAGAAAGGTACACCAAGAACTACCTTTGATGCATCCATTCCCCTTGTTCCATGCCAGTAATTGTATGAATTTACAATAAGGCTGTATGGTGAATGTCCTGAACCTGCATCTCCATCGTATGCCATAACGTTTATCCAGTCTACCATCTGAAGAACTTCATCTGTCTGGTATGTGCCACCTGTAGCCTGAACTGCTGATGTAAGAACTTTACCTCTTGATGTAAGTCCTGTTCTTAAATATCTCATAAATGATGTAAACTGACTTGCTGAACTTGCTGTAGGATATTCCCAGTCAATATCAACACCGTCAAATCCGTACTGGTCAACAATTGCAAGAATTGCATTAGCAAGAGACTGACGTTTTGCATCTGTATTTGTAGCATTTTCAAATACCCTTGCACACTCTCTTCCGTCTGAATATGACCATCCGCCTACTGCCACATTTACCTTAACATCATTAGCATGAGCTACAGATATAAGGCTGTTAATAACACCGGCAGAACCGGATACGGAATCAATGGTTCCATTATCATTTGGCAACGCAAATGAATAGTTTACGTGGGTAAGTTTATCCCACTGTACTTTTGATGTAAAATCACCATACCAGTTAGGATAATAAGCTACTGCCTTAAAGTTCTTACCATATTTTCCACTTGTAGTAGGAATATCTACGCTTACTTCTTCCTCTGTTGGTGTCTCTGTAGGCTTCTGCGTTGGTGCCTGTGTAGGTGCTTCTGTTGAAGGCTGTGTAGTTTCCTGCTGTCCACCATTTACCTTAGGAAGGGCTGCTGAATTTTTTGCTTCAAATGTCAGCTTTTCCCATGTTCCCACTGTTGTGCTAATGGCATGTAATATACCTGCATTAGTATCATTAATATCTGCCTGAACATAGTAATTATTTACATATGTTCTAAGGGCATATGTTCCGTCACTATTCTGTTCCACATAGAATTTCTCCCATGTTCCAATGCTGCTGCTTCTTGGAAGAATAGGATTTTCAGTATCTGTATCATCAAAAACAGCACATAAATATTTGTTATTTGCTCTTGACTGGAATGATACTGTTCCGTCTGAGTTATATACTACTCTGAACTGCTCCCACTCTCCCGCAGATATTCTGTCTGATATAAGTGCTGTCATACCGTAATTTTCAGCACATACATATTTTCCATTGATATTTGTCTTAATTGAAAAATAACTGTCATCTGTAAGAGCTGTATCTGCCATAACTACTGTTCCAGGCAGTGCAGCCTTCATTACATTGTATACTAAACCGTTAGAGCCTTTATCACCTGTTCCTAAGGATGCAGCTCCCCATTTGGTTCTAATAGTTGCTTCTGAGTCATTCCAAATATCTACCTTATCTGTAGTCTTTTCTTTGTAAATGCCCCATGAACCTGAATTGGTGGTTTTGTATGACCAGGATGTATAATGCCATCCTTCTTTATTAAACCTGTCAAGTTCATATGTCCATCCATCCTGTAAATCAAAACATGTAAACTCACCTATATATGTAGGTACCCCGTAGTTTGCATTGTTTACGCTGTTTACAAGATTATCAACTGCATTTTTCTGCCCTGATAAATCACTTTGATAATCCCATGGATAATGATGGTATTCGTACATTACGTTAGTCCATCCATATGTACTTGGATTTGGGAGATTTGATGTTCCCCAACATGATTCCATAATAATTATATGATCCGGGTCAACGGAGCGGATTGCATTGTACATCTGATTGTAAAATGCCCAATGCTTTGAATTAGTTGTGCCTGCTTTTTCACCAGGCTCATTTAATGTGTCATATGCAGCAACAGCCGGATTGCCTGCATATCTTGCAGCTACTACCTTCCAAAGTTCCAACGTCTGATTTTTCAATGTGTCATTTGAGAAAAATGTAACATCAGATACATTATCAATCACTTCCCCTGAGTGATCCTGTCCGTTCTGTGAACCGAAAGCACCATGTAAATCAAGTATTACATAAATGCCTCTCTTTGATGCCTGCTCTACAAACCAGTCAAGTCTGCTAAAGGCATTGTCTTTAAGTACCCAGGAATTTCCACTTTGTCTGTAGAGATTCATATAAGTAAATGGTACTCTTATAACGCTCATTCCAAGGTTTTTACAATTATCAAAATCTGCCTCTGTCCAATAGTTTGACTCGTATAAATCCAACAGATCATACATTGTACTTTCTCCGAATCTGTTCTTTAACGTAGCCATTGTAGTTTTGTAGTCCCCTGCGTTGGTTGCATTCATCCAGCTTTCCTGAACGAAAACTCCTCCTGCGTTAGTTCCCCTTAAATAAACGTTACTTCCTTTGCCGTAATTATTTTTGATGTAAGTACCGTCACATTTAAGAAAATCATTCTTTGTAAAACCTGTATCGGCAGCTTTAACTTCCTTTACAGTATTTCCTACAAATGAAATACCGCAAATAAGTCCAAGACTTAGGCACACAGCCATTGTCATTGCCAATACTCTCCTCCCCATCTTCTTAAAATATGTCATGTTTCCCTCCATTTTTTCATTTACATGAAATAAAATTTGTATACTAAAATTATATAGACTATCCTGTTAAATTTCCATAAGATAAAAATGTTTTTACATTTTCTCCGTCATTTTCGTAAATTTAGTTTTATTTTCACATTTCAATTTGTCTACTTTGTACAAAAAAGTTGTATTTATTTGTTTTTATCAACCAATTAAATGCAAAAACGGGACAAAAACATACAAAAATGTTTTTGTCCCGTAATAATAATTAACAAACTATCTGTCTAACATTAATTTTTTTATTGCTCTTTTCAGTCCGTCAACGGACAGAGGGTACATATCCACTATTTCTTTTATCATATTTTCCGACTTCATCCAGTACATTTTCGACAAATCTCCGTGAAAGGACGGATTAAGCCATACACAGTGAGGATATTTCTTTTTAAACAGCTGCATCCACTCATGACCTGACAATCCGTTATTAGGCCCGCTGTAGTTGCCGTTTTTGTCTAAATATTCCTCCTCAGCCATTCCTGCATCTCCTACTATTATGACTTTGTATTCCTTGTCATAATTTTTAAATGCCCAGGTTGTATCTATCCAGTCTCCTGAAACACACTCAGGAGTTTTGTACAACTTTGCATAAATGCAGTTATGGAAATAAAAGGTTTTAACATCCTTAAAATGATTAGCCTTGTGAACTGCCTGAAAAAGCTCATTGCACATTTCGCTGTAAGGATACATGGAACCACCGCTGTCAAAAAGCAGCATCAGCTTAACAGTATTCTTCCTTGGCTGCTCAAACTCCAACTTTAAATACCCGCCTCTGTTACAGGTAGAATCAATGGTGCCATCTATATCCAGCTCTGTCTTTGGCAAATCAAGCTTTCGTGAATACTGCCTAAGCTCCCTAAGTGCCACCTGAAACTGTCTCATAGTAAGCTTCTTGTCACGTCTGAAATCCTTGTAACGGCGTTCACCCATAACGGCAAATGCCGTTTTCATTCCTGCCTTGTCTCCTAGCTGAATACCTCCGGAATTTCTTCCGTTCTTTCCGAAAAAAGAACCACCGCCGGTACCAATCCAATACTTTCCTCCGTTATGTTCCGTATGCTGTTCTGCCAGTCTTTCACGAAACATTCTGTGAACCTCTTTAGCTTCCTTTTTGGTTCTTGTATCCTGAAACAATTCCGGATTAGTCATTTTAGCCTCTAAGTCACTGCCATTATGAAGCCACTGGTTAATTTTATCCATATTAATTTTGTCTTCTTTTATATTTTTAAAATATTCCAGAAAAGCAGCATCTAACTTATCATAATCCCCTTCGTTTTTAACAAAAATAGTTCTACAAAGATAATAAAAATCCGTAAAACTGGAATTGGCCAGCCCCTTATCAAGGGCTTCCATCAGGGTAAGCCATTCCGTGGTTGATATATCAAGGCCATTACTTTTCATTGTATAGAAAAAAGAAGTAAACATAAATTCTCCTTTAAATGCTTAGTCTTTTAACAGTTTCTAAATCCTCATCTTTTTTAACAAGTACACCTAAAAACGGAAGTTTTTTGTCTATATCCTCAGGATTTACACCGCCTATTGCAAGGGCTCTTAACCAGTCAATAAATTCAGATGTACTAGGTTTCTTCCTTATATCCCTGATATCCCTTATACGATAAAATGTATCTAATGCCTGCTGAAGAAGGTTTTCTTCAAGGTTTTCAAAATGGGCATCAACTATCTGTTTCATGAGCTTTTTATCAGGAAAGCTAATGTAATGGAATATACAACGTCTTAAAAATGCGTCAGGTAGTTCCTTTTCTGCATTTGAAGTAATAATAACTATAGGTCTTATTTTTGCCTTTACGGTTTCCTTTGTTTCGTTAATGTAAAATTCCATTTTATCTAATTCCCAAAGCAAATCGTTAGGAAATTCCAAATCAGCCTTGTCTATTTCGTCAATAAGCAAAACCACCTGCCTGTCTTTCTTAAATGCCTCCCCTAATTTTCCAAGTTTAATGTATCTTCCTATATCATCTACACCTTCTACCCCAAACTGACTGTCGTACAATCTCTGGATAGTATCATAAATATAAAGACCATCCTGTGCCTTGGTTGTAGATTTAATATTCCATATAAGAAGCTCCTTGTCCAAAGATTTTGCCACGGCTTCTGCTAACATGGTTTTACCTGTTCCCGGCTCTCCCTTTATGAGAAGAGGTTTCTGAAGCTGCATTGCCACTTCAACAGATGCCATCAAATCATCTGATGCCACATAAGTATCTGTTCCCGTAAATTTTGTTTCTTTTGACATATTATTTTCCTTTCAGTTTTTAATGTGGTTTACATAATTTTAACATTCACATTATTATTAATTTTTACTAAATTCCATAAATTCAAGCCCCTCATTTCTGTCTAAAGCCATTTTTATTGACCACTCATTAGTAAATAAAATAAGAGGATTGCCCTTCATGTCTTTTACCTTCTTTGTATCACTAGGACACTTTAAACTGTTAAGGTCAGTGCTTTGATCCTTAACCCATCGAATATAATTATAAGGAAGTGAATCCAATCTTACGTCACAGCCGTACTCATTTTCCATTCTGTATTTCAGCACGTCAAACTGAAGAACACCTACAACTCCTACAATTATTTCTGACATTTCCAAATTGTAGTCCTGGAAAATCTGAATTGCACCTTCCTGGGCTATCTGGGTTACACCCTTCATAAACTGCTTACGTTTCATGGAATCTAATGCCACTAATCTGCAAAAATGCTCCGGTGCAAATGTAGGGATGCCTTCATATGCGAACTTTCTTCCCGGTGAACAAATGGTATCTCCAATGGAGAAAATTCCCGGGTCGAAAACACCCATAACATCACCTGCATAGGCTTCATCTATTACTTTTCTGTCCTGGGCCATAATTTGCTGCGGACGGGATAATCTCATTTTTTTGCCACTTTGCACATGATATACATCCTTTGTGGCATCAAACTTTCCTGAACACACTCTCATAAAGGCAATTCTGTCATGATGTGCCTTGTTCATATTTGCCTGAATTTTGAAAACAAATCCTGAAAAAGGTTCTTCCACCGGGTCAATTAATCCTTCATTTGACATTCTAGGCAATGGAGATTCCGTCATTTTGAGAAAATGCTCTAAGAATGTTTCCACACCGAAAGTTGTAAGGGCTGAACCGAAAAATACCGGTGACAATTCTCCCTTATCTACAAGTTCCTGATCAAAAGGTTCGCTGGCTCCGTCAAGAAGCTCCGTATCCTCCATTAACTGGTCATACAAATCATCCCCTATTTCCGCCTTTAATGCCTCATCCTCTACGCTGTATGTAGTTTCTGCAGCACTTTTTGAGCCACCAACTGAAACTGCCTGAAACATTGACACATTCTTGGTGTTTCTGTCGTAAACTCCCTTAAATCTCTTACCTGAACCAATAGGCCAGTTAATAGGGCATGTTTTAATTCCCAACACATTTTCAATTTCTTCTAATAATTCATAAGGGTCTCTTGCCTCTAAATCCATTTTATTTATAAATGTAAAAATAGGAATGTGGCGCATTACACATACTTTAAAAAGCTTGATGGTCTGTGCCTCAACACCCTTTGACGCATCAATTACCATTACTGCTGAATCTGCTGCCATTAATGTACGATATGTGTCTTCTGAGAAATCCTGATGTCCCGGTGTGTCTAATATGTTAATGCAGTATCCCTCATAATCAAATTGAAGGGCTGATGATGTTACAGAGATACCTCTTTCCTTTTCTATATCCATCCAGTCTGAAACCGCATACTTTGAATTTGCCTTTCCCTTAACGGAACCTGCTGTATTTATGGCTCCTCCGTATAAAAGAAATTTCTCTGTAAGAGTTGTTTTTCCTGCATCCGGATGGGATATTATGGCAAAGGTTCTTCTGTTTTCTATCTGTTGCTTTATGTTTATATCCATTGTTAATCTCCATTCTTAGATTAATTTTTCCCTAATTAGGTGCCCTTTTCTGAATTCCGCTGTTTTTATGGAAAAAGCACCTCTAAAAGTATAACGTATATTTTATTTTCTGCCAACACTTATGTTAATATTTATGGTACTATAAAATAAACAGATATTTCTATAATTAAAAACAATGAAAGGGATTATTATATGAAAAAATATTTAATTCAGGTACCTGTATTTGTAGGATTATGTATCCTTGTTCTTTTTGCTTTTAACCATTTAAAACATGAGCCTGTAACTGAGGTTGACCAGAAAGCTGACAATAGGATAACTGAAAAAGTGACCACTACTAATACTACTGTTTCTGAAACTACATCTTTAGAAGAAACCACATCCTCTGACACAACTATTACCCTTAGCTTTATTGGGGACTGTCTTTGTGCCACAGATGAAAATGCTTATTACGAAAATACTTTTAACGATGTGGCTGACGTAAAACCTGCTTTTTATTTTTTTGAAAAAGTAAGCTCTTATTTTCTTTCAGACGATTTCACCATTGGAGACTGCGAAAACGTGTTTTCTGACTCAAAGAATTTAAAGGTTAGCGACAAAGGTCAATATGCCGACCCAAAAGTTGAAGCTTATTGGTTTAAAAGTAAGGCAAAAAATGCCAATATTTTAAGGGAAGGTGGAATTGATTTTGTTTCTATTTCCAATAATCACATAAATGACTATGGTGCAAAGGGACATGAAGATACCTGCAATGCCCTTGATACAGCCAATGTTAAATGGGGTGAGGAAGGGAAAATTGTCTACTACAAAAAAGATGGTTTTAAAATCGGAATAATATGTGCCAGCATGTATGGAACTTATGCTATTCCTTCCATTAAAGAGGCAGTAGATAATGCATCTAAAAAAAGTGATTACCAGATTTTGTATTTTCATGGTGGAACAGAAGCCATCCATAAACCGGAGCAATGGAAAATAGATGCCTGCCGCGAACTTGTGGATTATGGTGTTGATTTGATTATGGGAGACCATCCTCATGTACTTCAGCCTATGGAGAAATATAACAACAAAACCATTATTTATTCCCTTGGGAACTTTATTTTTGGTGGCAACCGCCACCCTGAAAACCGCACAATAATATATCAGCATACTTTAACTGTCAGAGGCGGAAAGCTGACTAATGAAGCCGGTAAAATAATTCCATGTTACGTGTATACCGGAGATACCAACAATTGGCAGCCTGATATAATAAAGAATAAAACCGAAAAAAGAAAAGTTTTGCAGTTTATGAGTGGCAAAAGGGAGCTACCTTATTAGCCCGGTTTTTCCCCCGGCAATAAAAATCCCAATATTAAAGCGAGAATCAAAAATAAAAATATAGCCATACATATTCTGTAGCATATTTCACGCCTTTTACTTCTAAAAGTTTTTCTTGGCAATCTGCTTGCTATATCTGCAATATTGGTTAAATATATATACGGTATAATTACCGTTGCCTCAGCCACAATAGTTACCAGGATACTTCTAGGTATGTTCATACCCTTGTAGTCTAAAGCTACTGTAGCATAAATATATATTAACCAGACATACACAATGGTAGAAATAATCATTGGTACAATTTTTCTGCGCCTAAATCCCGGAATGGTATCCAGCAGATATTTAAACGTAATAGGTGGCAATTCCTTTTGAGGTGTATTTTTTGTTGAATTTTTCCCGGTCTTTTGACCTTTTTCCGGTTTCTTTAATAATTTCTTTTCAGGTTTGGATGAAGTTTCCGTTTTTTTTAATAAATCCACCTCAGGTTTGGATAAGGTTTCCGTTTTCTTTGGCGAAGTATCCAAAGTCTTTGGCATAATTTTGTCAGATTCATTGTGGCTTTCATCCATTTCCGCTACCTTAGATAATTCCACCATCAACTCATTTACATCACTAAATCTGTTTTTAGGGTCTATTTCCATACATTTATTTACTATTTCTTCAAGATATTCGTTGAAAAGTAATCCCTGATTTTCAAAAAATTCCTTTAACACAACCCCGACTGAATATATGTCACTTCTATTGCTTGTCTGGGAAAATCCATATTGTTCAGGTGCTGCATATCCCACAGTGCCCAGCAATTCCGTGTCCTTGCTCTTCTCATGGTTTTCTTTTCTTGATATGTCAAAATCAATGATTTTCAAAGTCCCTTCATTGCTTATTATTATATTTTTAGGCTGTATGTCACGGTGAACTATGCCCTTTTCATGTATGGCTTTTAAGCCGTTGCAAAGCTCCTCTGCCCTAGTCACTGCCTCCTGCAATGTCAGCCTGTTTCCCTGATAATAATCATCAAATCTCTTGCCATTAACATAATCTTCTATAGCGACACATTCATCCCCCTGTATAAAACATTCGTAAACCCTAACTAGGTTTTTATTTTTAATTTCCTTAAGACCTTTGTATATGTCAAAAGCTGCTTTATGCATTATCTTTTTTACAACCAGCTGCCCTGTATCTACGTTTCTCATTAACAGGGTTTTGCATTTATTTGTATCAGCCAGCACCTTTAATTGTTCATATTTTTTTAAATAATAATCCTCTATAACGTCCATATTTTTAATTCCATTCAAATGTTTTTCAAATCAACTAATTCAATATTTTTCTACTGCATTGTATTGATTTTTTATTTACCTGTGATATATGATAAATAAAGTATACTTTAAAAAATATATTTTGAAAATAAGAAAGGCTCTTTTTATGAAATCAACTGATGAATTATTAAAAATACTAAAAAATTATAACAATATCGAAGAATTTATTGAAGATAACACTGAGGATATAAAAAATACCACCTTTGTACAATACATAACGGAATGTCTGAATAATTGCAATCTGACCAAAGCACAGGTCATAGAAAAATCCAATATTCAAAAAAATTACGCCTATCAGATTTTTAGTGGTTCCAAAAAACCTTCAAGAAATAAGGTTCTTGCCCTTTCCATTTCAATGGGATTAGATACCGATGCCACAAACCGACTTTTAAAATTGTCTGACCACAGCATTTTATATCCCCGTATTAAGCGTGACAGCATAATCCATTTTTCCTTAGAACAGCATTACAATTTAATTGATACCAACATTCTTTTACATGACATGGAGGAGAAAATTATCGAATAATTGCTAAATTATGCTGCCGGCATAACATTTCTTCCATACTGTAGGCTAAAATTTCCATATGTTTTAAAGAGTGAACTAATAATAAGGGAAAGGATAAAGCAAACACATTTTTCACTCTAAGTGTTTGTGTCTTTCACAGCAGACTTTATGCATTAGAAAGACTAGGTATAAGTTATGGAAGAAAAAAAGAAAAAATCAAAGTTGAAATGGATTATTATTGTGATTGTGGCAATTGCAATAATTGCAGCAGTTGCCGGTGGCGGCTCTGATGACAGCGTTCATCAGGTTAAAACTGATTCTAAAGATTCAAAGGTTACTAATGATAATTCCAAAAAAGAGGAGAAAGAAACTGAAGCCAAAACCAGTTTCAAGGTAGGTGAAACTGCTGAATACAAAGATGTTCAGGTAACTCTTGAAAAAGTAATTATTTCAAAGGGCGATGAAATTATCCAGCCTGATGAGGGCAAAGAATTTGCTATTTGCATTTTTAAAATCCAAAACAATTCCGACAGCTCTATCACCATGAGTTCTATTGCTTCTTTTGAAGCATATTATGATGATACTTCAATGAATGAAGATATTATGGGTCTTCAGGCTCCTGAAGCAAAGAAATATAATCAGCTAGACGGTGACATTGCTGCCGGCAAAAAAATGGAAGGTGTCATTGCATACCAGGTTCCAACTGACTGGAAGGAAATAGAAATAAATGTTTCACCAAGTTTCTGGTCTTCAAAGGATATCCGGTTTATTGCTACTAATAAATAGGATATGGTAAATAAATAATGTAAAAAAAACAACATCTGCCCCGGGGTGGATGTTGTTTTTGATTGTCTAACCTAATCTGCCTTTATTATCCTAAACAGCCTTCCGGCTGCCCTTTCTAAGTAAACCTGTGCATTTTTCATAGCATCTGATATGTCAATTACATCACATACACATGCCTGCATGCCGGTAACCCCCATGTCATATAGTTCTTCCAAATCACCGCTGAGACTACCTGATAGCACATACAGCGGTGTTTTATTTTCCTTGCATCTTTTGGCAATTCCTGATACAACCTTTCCGCCGGCTGACTGTTCATCAGTTCTTCCTTCTCCGGTAATTACCATATCTGCATCCTTAATCAAATTGTCAAAATCATTTAAATCCAGTAAAACCCGTATTCCCGACTCCATTTTTGAATCGGTAAAGGCGTACAATGCAGCTCCCATTCCACCGGCTGCTCCCATTCCCGGAAGACTGGAAATATCTCTGCCTAAAAATTTACTTAAAACTTTGCTATAATTAAGCATTCCCCTTTCAAGCCTGTTTGCAATTTCATCATCAGCACCCTTTTGCGGGCCAAAAACATAGGTTGCACCCTTTTCTCCCGTAAGAGGATTTGTTACATCACACATAACAGTAAACTTAGCCTTTTTAAGTTCAGGCATAACCGACTTATCATCAATCGCCACAACCTTCTCCAAATCCCCACCGGTTCCTTTTAGTTCGTTGCCATTTTGGTCTAAAAACCTATATCCTAACATAGTCATGGCTCCCATTCCACCGTCATTTGAGGCACTTCCACCTATTCCTATGTATATGTTCACTGCTCCATTTTTCAGTGCATCAGCAATTAACTGCCCCGTTCCCTTTGATGTAGCATTTAAAGGATTCCTCAGCTTTGATGGTACCAAAGTAAGACCTGAAGCCTCAGCCATTTCTATAACTGCAACATCCTTTTTCATAATATATGATGCTGTAATAACATTGCCTAAAGGGTCAGAAACTTTAACCTCTACCTTCCGGTAATCTTTGTCTGTTTCTAAAACCGCTGCCAGAGTTCCTTCCCCTCCATCGGCCATTTGTACTTTCTTAATATCACATTTTCCAAACACCTTTTGTGCCTGCTGTGCAACTATATTATTAACCTGTGTGGAACTAAGACTCCCCTTGTAGGAATCTGATGCCAAAACAATCTTCATAGGTTACTCCCTTTAACAAACTAATCTTTTTATGCTGACAACTGCTGCTGGTTTGCTTCCATTGTCATTATGTTATTGTTTATTGATATACATAATGGATATGATGTATCACCTGTTTTATATATATCAACTTTATCATGACTAACCCTTATTTCAAGCCTACAACCTTTGTACATTACCACAAACTCCATTTTTTTCCATTCCTTTGGAAGATGAGGGGTTATGTACAATGCACTATCATCAGCGGATACCCCTGCAAATCCCTGTATAAGGCAATTATAAATGCCCCCCATGGCTGCTGCATGAAGTCCGTCTGTGGAATCATATGGATTATCTACTAAATCCACCTCAAGTGCTTTTTTGAAGAAATTTTGTGCCATGTCCAACTCTCCAATATTAGCGCATGCCTGAGCGTGTGCACAGTAACTTAGGGATGAATCATGCAAAGTTCTTTTTTCATAGAACAAAACATTTTTCTTCACAATATCCGGGCTGTATAATTGTGGGAATAAATTCAACAGCATTACCACATCTGCCTGTTTTATTGCCTGCGTATCCACTACCTGATCCCTTGTGTAATCCAGTAACACCGACTGCTTTACCTGGGAATTTTTATATTTGTCAATATCAGGCAGCTCCTTCTTTGACAAAAATGTATCATCCTGAGGAATAATTCCATCTTTATTAACCTGAGGAATATATATATTTCGTACAAACTCTTCTAAACCTAAAATATTATCTTCATATTTTGTTTTATCACTTAACTTTTCATAAAAGTTATTATCATTTTCTTTTAATTTCTTTAATTCTATTAACGTCTGTCCCACACAATACTTAGCCATATAGTTAGTAAATGTATTATTATCAATATGTTCATCGTATTCATCAGGACCTATTATATCCAATATTTCTAAACGGCCATTTTTTTCTACACTTCTGCTCTCCCAGAATTTAGATATTTCAATTAACATTTCATATCCATATTTGTGCATAAATTCTTCGTCTTTAGTCATATGGTAATAGTTTATTATGGCATAGGCAATATCGGCACTAACATGATGCTCCTTCCTGCCTGACCATACCGGATTAGCTTTTCCTGTTTCTATGTTAAGTGCTGCAAACAAAGGAGTTTCTTCCTTTCCTTCAAAGGCACTTTCCCATGGATACATCGCTCCTTTATAGCCGTATTCTTTTGCCTTTTTAAATGCTCCTGAAAGACCATTATATCTGTATATAAGTAATCTTTTTGCCATTTCAGGATTGGTATAGCAGAAAAACGGCAACATATATATTTCAGAATCCCAAAATACATGCCCCTTATATCCTTCACCTGAAAGACCTTTTGCTGCAATACTCACTCTATCCGTATCTTTTGGTATCATTCCAAACAACTGTAACTGTGAGTACTTTATTGCCGCCTCGTCCTCTACTGATATGCCATCTATTTTTATTTCTGCATTTTTCCAAAACTTATAGACTTCCTGTAAATGCTCATCAAAAAGCTTTGCAAATCCTTTTTTTCTGTTTTCAATTATTCTGCTTATTTTATCTGTTTTTGTAATATCCGGTTCTTCCACATTGGTAAATACCATTGCATATTTTGTTAGTGTAACCGGTTTATTTTTTACTAATTTTATTTTTCTTTTTTCGTATATGCTTCTTCTTTCAAGACCGTAATTTTTAGCGTCATCTGTTCCTTCATAATCTAGTGCCATCATTATATCAATTTCTGAATCATCTGTATTCCCAATATACTCCATAACAGTATTATTGCGTACCCCGCACTCAGTTTTTCTGATATGTGCCACACCGCTGTTTGTCATCTGTCCGTTTATGCCTACCTTTACAGCCATATCTAAATCATTTCCATCAGCTAATGTTATTACCAACTGTTGGCAAAACAGATGTAAATCACTGTAAGAAACAAATCGTCTTGATTTTATATTTATTATATTATTTTCTAAGAGAAAATCACACTGAAAAACCAGCTCTCCCGTTTCCACATTAAACTTTCTGTTGTAATTTTCTATTTTACAGGTATCTAAGCTTATGACCTTTCCCTTTGTGGTAATATAAACCTCTGACAAATTAGGACAATTAATCAACTCAACAACTTCATCCTTTGTTGCCTTTGAAAAAAAACCTCTCACAAACATTCCCTTACATTCCGCAATTGTGGGAAAATCCTGTGTTCCTCTTATTCCCATGTACCCATTTTCTGTTGTAAATACGGATTCCGATTTTTTTGTATATTTCTGCCTATATTTATTTTCTTCTATCCACAATCCGGTGGAATCTCTCTTCGTATCATAATAGTACATATTTTTCACCTGTGCCTTTCTATAGAAAAACAGGCTCCTTCTTCTCTGCCGACTTATATAATGCTTCAATTATCATCTGAATGTATGCACCTTCCCCGGCTTTCACTAAAACTTCTTCTTTACCTTCTATTGCATCTATGAAGTTTTCTAAAGCTTTGTTGTGCAAATCTCCATCACTAATGTAGGGATAATTTACAGCCTGATAATTTCTATTGGATCCACTATAAATTTCCAGTGGAAATAAGGATGCACCTAACTCATCTCCATAAACCTTCACAGCCCTCACATCCTTTTCTTTCATATTAAGGGCAAATGTAGTTTCTATTCCTATACCGGTTCCGTCTTCAAATACAATGTTTCCAAAAAGTCCGTCTTCAACAGTGTATTTTTCCGGATTCCACGAACCCATAAGTCCGTTACTTTGTTTGGTTCCTATTAAATTTGAGCTTATTGCCGATACATAGGAAACCTTTTTATAGTCAAGAAGATATAATGCTATGTCTAACATATGGGCACCTATATCTATAAGGGGTCCTCCCCCCTGCATATCTTTACTTATGAAATTACCCCAGCCTGGAACTCCTGCCTTTCTAAGCCACTGTACTTTAGTATAGTATATTTGTCCCATTTTACCATTTTCTATTAAATCCTTTAAAATAGCCACATTTGTTCCATGTCTGAAATGAAAATCATATGTCAGTATTAGTCCTTTAGATTTAGCTTTATCAGCCATCTCCTTAGCCTGACTATAAGAAATTGCAGGTGGCTTTTCGCACATTACGTGACATCCTCTGTCTAATGCATCCATTACAATTGGATAATGAAATTTGTTTGGTACGCAAACACTTACTGCATCAGGATTACATTTTTCCAATAATTCTAAGTGAGAACTACAACTAAAGGGAATGTCAAAATCCTTTGCCACTTTACCTGCCACATTTTCATATGTATCGCTTACTCCCACAATTTCCACATTTTCCATGGATTTAAATGCCGGAATGTGTGTTGTCTGTGCAATTTGTCCTGCACCTATTATAGCCACCTTTATCTTTCTCATATATTTACCTCGCAAATCTGTTATACGTGGGAGATTTTATCTCCCACATAAAATTTCCTTATTATTTAAGGCATTCCTTAACAAAAGCACTTGACTCCTTACATACTTCCACAGGGTCGCCTCTTAATCTTCCTTCAAAAATAATTGGTCCATCGTAACCTATTTCTTTTAATGTATCAAAATGCTTTTTGAAATCTATTGAACCTGAACCCGGCTGATATCTCTGATTGTCAGCTATATGAACATGTCCAATATAATCCTTTGACTCTCTAAGCGCCTGAGATATATTATCCTCCTCACGGTTCATATGATAAAAATCACAGGTTGTCTTAACATTTGTGAATTTTCCATTATCAATAATTTCTCTTGCCTGACTTTGAAGGTTAAGCATATGATCCTGATACTGATTAAGCGGCTCTAAATAAATGTATACGCCATACTGTCTTGCCACGGGATCTAATTCCTTTAATGAATCCATTATTGCCTTAATATCACCTTCATGACTTCTTGGTGGTACATGTGGCGGCAATCTGAAAGTAAACATTCCCCATGCTGCCGGAATAACAACTCCTGTTCCACCAACTTCTGCTATACATCTTAATATTTCCTTTAAATCGGTAACTCCATTAAGCCTTCTTTCTTCTATGAAATCACCAATCCATCCTCTATATCCATTACATGCTGTTGTAACGGGAACTTTTGTCTTCTCAACTGCATCCTTTATTTCCGCAGTTTTTTCAACTAATTCCTTACCATCCACCTCATAGCAGTCATATCCTAATTCTTTAATATAATTAAGTCTGTCCACAAAATTTCTCGGAAAGAAATCTCTATCCTGTGTTCCATATAACATTTTAAGCACCTAACCTTTCATTATTATTTGTCAAAAGTAACACCCATTTTGATACTTAATTCAGGATCCTGATCAACATATTTCATAAATCCTTCTGCTGATTCTTCAAATGGTACTATAGGATCAATAATATCCTCGCAATTCAAATAACCGCTCATAAGCATGTTCCATACAACATCTTCAATACGTTTTCTTGTCCATCTCGGATATTCCGGAAGAGGTTCTGAGCATGCTCTTGAGAAAACAATTTTTCCCTGATTGAAATGACCTTCCTGTCCAAGCCATAAGCCCGCCGGGAATGGTTTTGCAAAGGCAACATATGCTATTGTTCCATTGTATGCAAGTCCTTTAATAGATGCCTGAAGAGCATGTACATTTCCTGATGTCTCAATAATTGCATCAGCACCCATCTTATCTGTAAGTCTCTTTATTTCCAAACCCGCATCACAGGCTGTGCTGTCTAATACATAATCTGCTCCAAGCTTTAATGCTACATTTCTTCTCTTTTCAATAGGATCAACACCAATAACAACTGCTGCTCCTAATTTTACACACATCTGAAGTGCAATCATGCCAATTGCTCCAAGACCAACTACAACAACGTTATCTCCCGGTCTTACATTAGCATCTCTTACACCTGCTAAAGCAAACTGTGCCGGATCATAACATACGGCATTTTTTGCTGATGCATCCTTGCTCATTTTTCTAAGCTTATAATTGTCAACTGCGTTCACTATCTGTGTTTCCTTTATTGGTCCGTATGAACAAACTCTGTCACCTACCGCATATTCCGTAACGTCTGCTCCTATTTCAGTGATAGTTCCCACAAACATATTTCCTAATGGTAAATCACCAAATTCAATTCCTCTTGGTTCATCTGCTGCTCTTTCCTTAAAGACTCTCCATTCTTCGTCAAATTTTCCGTCCTTAAATGGAGTTACATCTCTGAAATCTGCCAATTCAGTACCGTGCTTTGGTGCTGCAAATTCAACCTTAACCTTTGCTTCATTTGCCTTAATAGGTCTGTCTTCATAATCCTTTAATTCTGCTACTCTAGGTGCAGTTGCAACTAACTTCTTCATTTTAATACCTTCTCTCCTTTATTTAACCTTTAACTCCGCCTGCTGTTCTTCCACTCTTTATTAATGTCTGGCTTATACCATACATAATAACGATAGGTAATGAGGACATAATTGATGCTGCCATCATTCTTCCCCAAATATAATCAGGTGTGTTAAACAGTGAATTCAATCCTATTGTAATTGTCATTTTATCCGGTGAATCTAAGAAGATTGATGCGAATAAAACGTCGTTCCATGCAATCATAAATGCATAAACGAAAACTGAAATTAATCCTGAAATTGAAAGTGGAACCACGATTCTGAATATTACTCCAAATCTTGATAATCCATCCACTCTTCCTGCTTCCTCAAGTTCATCAGGAATTGTTTCAAAAAAGCTTCTTGTCATATAAATTGCAGTTGGAAGTGTCTGTATTATCATACAGATAATTACCGCTTCATGACTGTTTCTCAATCCAATTGACGAAAGCAATTTATATAAAGGAACTATAAGTAATATTCCCGAAAACATATATACAAAGAAAAATACTTCGGTTATTACTGATTTTCCTTTAAATTTCAATTTAGCTAATGCATATCCTCCAAGTATTCCTAAGAATACAACTATTGCTGAGGTAGTAAGAGAAATATACATACTGTTCTTAAAATATTTTAAAAATGGGAATATTCCCGGATTAAAAATATCTTCCATATGTTTAAAGGTAAATGACTTTGGTATAATTGTCGGTGGAAAACCTATTGTTTCTGCCGTGGACTTAAAAGCCACACTTACCATCATAATAAATGGAAATAATATTATTAAAAGTATGATAATTAAAGCAGTGTAAAATAATATATTGTTCCTGACTTTTCTTTTAGTCCTCGTCATTTTTGAACACCACCTTTCTTATCAGCATAACCATTGCAAAGATAAATACAAACAGTACAAGGGAAATAGCTGCTGCCTTTCCGAAATTATGTGTTGAGAATGCCATATCATACAGATATACACCTAAAACATCTACCTGACTTGTAAGTAACTTAACTTCTGCGTAAATGTAGAACGCCCAAATCATTCTAAGGCTTACAACTGTTACCATTGTAGGCTTTATTGCCGGATATGTTACCGCTTTGAATTTCTGCCATTTTGAAGCACCATCTATATCTGCTGCTTCATACAAACTTTTGTCTATAGAAGTCATTATTGCCACAAATGACATATACGCATATGGGAAGAATCTCCAAACATTAAACAAGGCTACTAATACAAATGCACTCACCGGGCTGTCAAACCACAATGGTGCTTTATCTACCACATGTAATATATCAACCAGAAAATAGTTTATTATTCCATATATATTGTTAAACATATATCTCCAGCAGAAAATCAAACATACCGAGGGTACTACATATGACAGAATAACTAAAGCATTTACCAGTTTTTTGCCAACAAATTCTCTGTTTAAAAAGCATGCCATGGCTAATCCTAAAATGGTACTTAATACAACTACAACAAATGTAAATGCTATGGTAATAAGTACACTTGAATAAAACTCCTTATCTGCAAGTACCTCTTTAAAATTATCAAGTCCCACAAAAACGGATTCAAGTTTTGGATTAAGTGGTACTTTCTGTACGCTTATCATTATGTTGTAAATCATCGGATATCCGATTAATGCAACCAGTAAAATAATACTTGGAGCTAACAATGTATATGCAAAAGCGTTCTGACTTTTTCTTATTTTCTTTAACATATAAGACTCCTTCTTTTAAAAGAGGGCCTTTTATTCAGCCCTCTTTTCTAAACTAAACTATTTTGCAAGTTTTTCTGCCTCAGACTGAGCATTCTTAAGTTCTTTTGAGATATCAGCTTTCTGTACTAAGATATTATTAAGTGCTTTGCTTAATACACCTGAGTTTGTGATATCGCCCATAGCCATAAAGTTCTTGCCGTTTACACTTCCGAATAACTGAAGATTATCAAAAGCTGTTCCAACATTATCAAGAAGGTGTGCGTATGGCTTAATTAATTCATTATCTGCATATGCCGGATCATCTGCAACTGCTGATAATACAGGCTGAACTCCGCCAGGTGCCATCTCTAACCATGCTTCATTGTTTTCTTTTTCCATTAAGAAGCTTACAAACTTCTTAGCTGCTTCTGTTTCTGCGTCACTGATAGTATTTGAAATTGATAAAACTTCAATACAACCATATGCTGCTGATGTAGTCTTTGTAGGTACTGCTAACTGAACATCCTCAAGGAATCCTGCATCTTTACATCCTCCAAGAATATACGTTGAATACATACACATTGGTGTATTCTTTCCAACGAAAGCATCCTTAACATCTGCAACCTCTGTTGAACCGGGCATTGAATACTGTGATAATTCCTTGTAGAACTCAGCTGCTTCTTTCATCTTATCTGTGTCAATTGTTATATTTCCGTTTTCATCAAAAGCATTTGCTCCATTTGATAATGCGAACTGTGAGAATACCTGCTCTGTAAATGCTGAATCAGATGTTGGAAGAGCTATACCATACTGTTTCTTTGATGGATTATAAAATGCCTTAGCTATTTTAATTACATCATCCCAGTTCTGTGGTAAATCAAATCCTTTTTCCTTTAACATTTTTGTATTACACCAAATACCCTGAACCCATCCTGATACAGGAACACCAACATAATCTTTTCCGTCTTCTGTCTTTATTACTTTAAGAGCTCCATCAAAATAAGCATCTTCTCCTACTGAAGCTATAACGTCATCTGCTGCCTGTGTGTTTATGAACTGATTCTTTACGCTTGTTTTTGCCTGATCCTGACTAAATTCAATAACAGCCGGAAGTTCTCCGTTACCACCTAATGTAGTAATCTTGCTATCGTAATCATCTTCTCCTACAGGCATCTGTTCAACCTTGATGTTTGGGTTTTCCTTTTCAAATTTCTTAATAACTTCTGAAAGAACATCCTGTCTTTCCTGTTCTACCTGCATGTGCATAAACTGGATTTTTACTGTTTCATCCTTTGCACTGCTTTCCTTCTTTTCACTGCTGCTTCCGCAACCTGCAAACAATGTTGCAACCATAGCTAATGATAATGCTGTTGCTAATACCTTTCTCTTCATCATAATAATCCTCCTTTGTTTTAATTATCTTCCAGTATCCACATACTCTGTAAAGGTTTAAGGGTTATGGTTCCATTAACCTTTTCTGCGCTTAAAAGGTCTGTTCCCTTAAATTCAAGAGCTGTTACGATTTCCTCTGAAGATACATTAATTACTGCTAATATTTTCTTCCCACCGTCCATATATCTTTCCAGTGCGAAAATATGTGAGTCCACATTTAAAATTCTCTGATGTGCCTTCGGCGAAAACTGTTCGTGCACTTTTCTAATATTCAGTCTTCTTATCATTTCATTAAAAATAGTGGCTCTGTTTGTATTACATAAAAGCTGTTCTTCTAATTTTTCCAAATCCAGTTTCTGTCTGTTTATTCTTCTTGGAATATTAGAAGTTTCCCTTCCATAGTAATCATTCCTTGAACCCAGCAAACTATGAATGTATATGCCGGGCAGTCCCTGCATTGACATAAGTATTGTTTCTGCTGCCATAAACCTGCCAATTCTTACTTCATCACTGTCTTCCGGTGATGCCAATGCATCCTGATAATTAATGTTTAGCTCATAGGGACTTTTAGTTCCGTCCCCATTGTCTTTATAAGATACAACCCCACCATTAGTTAAAGTTGCATCAATTAAAACCTGTCTCTCTTCATCATTTAATATTCCCTCTACCGGTCTTACACCTATTCCGTCATGAGAACTTAAGAAATTAAAGAATGTTGTATTCTCTCCCGGTTCCTCAAGACCTTTTGCCCACCGGGTAAGTTTTGTGGCATCTCCTGTAATAAGTGAATACATTGTAAGAGGTGGAAGCGGAAACTGATAAACTAAATGTGCCTCGTCCCCGTTTCCGAAATAACTTATATTTTGCTCATGTGGTATGTTTGTCTCTGTTATGAAATACACACCCGGTGCATATTCCTCTAAAATTCTTCTATACGACTTCACTACCATATGAGTTTCTTCTAAGTTAAGACATGTTGTTCCCGGTTCTTTCCAAAGAAATGCTATGGCATCCAATCTTATGAATTTTGCCCCATTCTTTGCATAAAACATTAAAACGTCCAATATCTCACTGTAAACATCTATACATTTATAATTTAAATCTATCTGGTCTTCACTAAAGGTTGTCCATATGTACCTGCTACCTCTGTTAGTTTCAAACTTTGTAAGTAGCGGTAAAGCCCTAGGTCTGGTTACCTTTGAATAATCGACATCCGGATCACATTCAATGAAATAATTCCTATAAGGATCCTCTCCTGTCAAATACTTCTTAAACCAATCACTTTTAGCTGATATATGGTTTATAACCCCATCAAACATTAACTTATAATCATCAGAAAGACTGTTTACATCCTCCCAATTTCCAAGGGAGGGATTTATTTCCTTATAATCTACTACCGAAAATCCATCATCTGATGTGTATGGATACATAGGCAATATATGTATTGATGAAATTGCATCCTTCACATGTTTTTTCATAAACTTATGAAGTGTCTTAATCCCTGCCTCATTTTTATCTGTAATTGAATCTCCGTATGTAATAAGCATGGAATCTGTTTCGTCTAACCATGTTTTCTTTGTATCCAGATATCCGTATTTATTTAAAACCCTGTCTATGCGGTCATACAGATTTTCAATAGTTTTCCCATCTTTATATATTATTTTGTAATATTCATATAAATCTTTTCTTAATAAATCATTCATTTTGTACTTCCTAAATCAGGTAGATTCCCTTTCAATAACAGATGGTAAAAATACCGATGTTTTTCTGTTTCCAAGGTCCTCTCCATCTATTAATTTTGTGAGAAGTTCAACACATTCCCTTGCCATGGATTCAAAATCCTGGTCAACTGTGGATATTCTCGGATGAAGGTAATTTCCCATAGGTATATTATCTACTCCTAAAACTGCTATATCCTTTGGAATGGAGTAACCTGCTTCCTGGATTGCCCGATATACTCCTATTGCCCTTTCATCACCTGACACAAAGAATGCATCCGGCTTTTCTTCTTCAAGAACTCCCTTTGCAATTCTGTATGCCTTATCTACTGTATTTGCTCCATATCTTATGTTAAATATGCCATCAGACTTACCTGTGGCATCCTGAAATCCTTTTACTCTTAATTTGTTAGAGTCAAATCTTTCTTCGCCAACAAGAAATTCTATATATTTATAACCTCTGCCTATAAGGTAACTTCCTCCCTTGTAGCCTACATAATAGTTGTCCAAGCTTACGGAGCATACATCGTCGTCCTCAACCTGTCCAAATATTACAAAAGGAATACCCCGTTCTTTTAAGAACTTTACCCTAAGGTCGTCATATACATGCTCCAGTAAAATCACTCCATCAGCCAGTCCGTTTTCCAAAAGATAATATCCGTCTGTTTCATCTGAAATAAAGCTGTTACTATTACTTGGTGTCATAATTACTTTCAGATTTTTCATCCTTGCATATGAGAACAGATACTTAAGCATAACCACATGCCATGAACTTAAATGTTCCTCCTCATGCCTGTCTGTAAAAACCATTATTACGTTAGTTTTTGCTCCTTTTAAGCCTTTAGCCAAAATGCTTGTCTGATATCCCAGTTCCTTTATTGTGGCGTTTACAATATCTCTGGTTTTCTTAGAGACGCTTTCCGAATCATTTACAACTCTGGAAACTGTCTTAATTGAAACTCCACAGGCATCGGCTATATCCTTAATAGTGACCTTACCTTTTCTTGTATTCATATGTATTTCCTCATTTCATTTTATTGATCAATAGCTTGAAATCCTATAAGAACGTGTCTTGTTTTGTCTTACGTTGTCATATTAATATTTTTATGCATTATTGTCAATAAGGCTATTGTTTTTTCTTTATTTTTGTATATTTTGTATATTTTTGTGGGGTTTTTATATTGATTTTAACGTGGTGAAATGTCCGTTTTTGTCCTTGTTTTTTCTTTAAAAACCTTTTTTGTCTCATGGTGGGACATTTTGTTGTCATATAAGATATTTTTCATTTTCTATTGACAAAACTTCTGATTAAAATTACCATACCTATTATAATCTATTTAATATAAAGAATAAGGAGGAATTTCTAATGAAATTATGGAAAAAGGCTGTAAGCCTAGCAATAGTTTCTGTATTGGCATTATCAATGAGTGCCTGCGGAGGCTCAGAAAACAAGAGTACAGGTTCAACTGATACATTTAAGATTGGTGGTATCGGACCTACAACAGGTGATGCTGCAATTTACGGAAAGGCTGTTAAAAACGGTGCACAGCTTGCCGTTGATGAAATTAACAAAAACGGTGGAATCAACGGAAAGAAGATTGAATATAAATTTGAAGATGACCAGAATGATGCAGAAAAGTCTGTTAATGCTTACAACAGTTTAAAGGACTGGGGCATGCAGATGTTAGTCGGTGCAGTTACATCTAACCCATGTACTGCAGTAGTTGAGAACACACACAATGATAATATGTTCCAGCTTACACCATCAGCTACAGCTGTTGAATCTATTCAGTATGATAACGCATTCCGTATGTGTTTCTCAGATCCTAACCAGGGTTCTGCTTCTGCTGATTACATAGCTGATAACAAGCTTGCTTCTAAGGTAGCCGTTATTTATAACAGTTCAGACCCTTACTCATCAGGCATTTATCAGAAGTTTGCTGAAGAAGCAAAGGCTAAAGGACTTGATGTTGTAGCAGCTGAAGCTTTCACAGCTGACAGCAAGACAGATTTCTCTGTTCAGATTCAGAAAGCTCAGAGCTCAGGAGCAGAATTAGTATTTCTTCCTATTTATTATCAGGAAACTTCATTAATTCTTGCTCAGGCTAAGAAAGCCGGCTTTACACCTAAGTATTTCGGATGCGATGGTATGGACGGAATCCTTGCCCTTGACGGATTTGACAAGAGCCTTGCAGAAGGACTTATGTTCCTTACACCGTTTACAGCTGATGCCGAAGACGAAAAGACTCAGACATTCGTAAAAGCATACAAGGATGCTTTTGGTGATACACCTATTCAGTTTGCTGCTGATGCTTACGACTGTGTATACACAATTAAAGCAGCTATTGAAAAATCAGGGGTTACACCTGATAAGAGCGTATCAGATATATGTGATGCATTAAAGGCAGCTATGACACAGATTAAGATGGATTGCCTTACAGGTAAAGAAATTACATGGTCTGCTGATGGAGAACCTTCAAAGTTGCCAACAGTTGTCGTTGTTGAAAAGGGTGCATACAAAGTTAAATAAAGTAAATTAAAATAGGTTAATATTGATTTTTTGCAAGATTGCCTGTATGAGCTTTTTTCACTCGTACAGGCTCTCTTTGCTTATAAATGGTATAATAATAGAAAATAGGAGGAAAAACATGAGCTTTGTGTCGTATCTTATTAACGGATTAAGCTTAGGAAGTGTTTATGCATTAATTGCCCTTGGTTACACCATGGTATACGGTATTGCAAAAATGCTTAACTTCGCTCATGGGGATGTCATTATGATAGGTGGTTATGTTGCCTTACTTTCCATGACAAATGCCGGATTATCCCCGCTTTTGGCAACACTCATTTCTATAGTTATCTGTACAGTTTTAGGTATTGTTATAGAAAGAGTTGCATACAGACCTCTTAGAAATGCTACATCTTCTTTGGTTGTACTTATTACCGCCATCGGTGTCAGTTATCTGTTGCAAAACGTTGCACTTTTACTTTTCGGTGCTAACGCACAGACCTTCCCATCAGTTATTTCATGGAAGGGATTGTCTCTTGCAGGAGGAAAGTTAAATATTTCCGGCGAAACTTTTGTAACTATTTTGGTTTGTATTGTAATTATGGTATGTTTAATGCTGTTTGTTCAAAAGACCAAACCGGGTCAGGCAATGCGTGCTGTTTCAGAAGACCGTGGAGCTGCCCTTTTAATGGGTATTAACGTAAACGGTACTATAGCCCTTACCTTTGCCATTGGTTCAGGTCTTGCAGCTATTGCCGGAGTGCTTTTATGCTCCGCATACCCTAGCCTTACACCTTATACAGGTGCCATGCCCGGTATTAAAGCCTTTGTTGCTGCTGTATTCGGTGGAATCGGTTCTATTCAGGGAGCATTTATTGGAGGACTTCTTCTTGGGGTTATTGAAATATTTGGTAAAGCATATATTTCTTCCCAGATGGCAGATGCCATTGTATTTGCAGTATTAATTATTGTCCTTTTAGTAAAACCAACAGGACTTTTAGGCAAAAAAATCCAAGAGAAAGTGTAGGTGAATATTATGTTAAAGAAATTATCAAAACAAAAAAAGAACGACTTAATCACCTACGGTATTGTTATAGTAGCATTTATAGCAATGCAGATACTTATTGGTTCAGGACAGATTTCATCTCTTTTTCAGGGATTAATGGTTCCTCTTTGTACTTATATAATACTTGCAATTTCATTAAACTTAGTAGTAGGTATTCTTGGTGAATTAAGCTTAGGTCATGCGGGATTTATGTGTGTTGGTGCCTTTTCCAGTGCATTTTTCTCAAAAACCATGTCCGATACCATTACCAATTCCTCTCTTCGTTTCTTTATTGCTTTATTAATTGGAATTGTGGTTGCAGCCATTTTCGGTATTATAATCGGAATCCCTGTACTTCGTCTTAAGGGTGACTACCTTGCAATCGTAACTCTTGCCTTTGGAGAAATTATTAAAAACCTTGTAAATGTACTTTACATTGGAAAAGATTCAAAAGGTTTTCATTTTTCCACAAAAGATGTTATGTCCCTTAACATGGATCCTGACGGAAAGGTTTTAGTTAATGGTCCTCAGGGTATTACCGGTGCACCTAAAGATGCAACATTTCTTATTGGATTTATTTTAGTCCTTATTACGTTATTTATAGTATTAAATCTGATTCATTCAAGAGACGGTCGTGCAATTATGGCTATTCGTGATAATCGTATTGCTGCTGAATCTATCGGAATTAACATTACAAAGTATAAACTTATGACCTTTACCATTTCTGCCGGTATGGCAGGTGCAGCAGGTGTTCTTTACGGACACAACCTTTCAAACCTTACGGCAAATACTAATAACTTCGGTTACAATATGTCCATAAACATTCTTGTATTTGTTGTTCTTGGTGGAATTGGAAATATCAGAGGTTCAATTATATCTGCGGTTATTCTTACACTTTTACCGGAATTGCTTCGAGGATTGTCAGATTACCGTATGTTAATTTACGCTATTGTTTTAATTATTATGATGCTCTTTAACTGGGCTCCTAAGGCAATTGAATGGCGTGAAAAATATCTTTCCTTTGGGAAGAAGAAAAAGGAGGCTTCAAAATAATGGATGATTTATTAAGTGTAAAAAATCTGGGAATTTCATTTGGCGGTCTCCGGGCAGTAAATGAATTTAGTATTAATATCAAAAAAGAGCAGCTTTATGGCCTTATCGGACCTAACGGTGCCGGAAAAACTACTATTTTTAACCTTCTTACAGGAGTTTACAAACCTGACAGTGGTAAAATTCTTCTTGATAATGTGGATATTACAGGAAAATCTACTATTGATATAAGTAAAGCAGGGATTGCAAGAACATTCCAGAATATTCGTCTTTTCTCTCAATTGACGGTTCTTGATAATGTTAAGGCAGGACTTCACAATAAGCATCATTACTCTACATTAGACAGTATTCTCCGTCTTCCACGTTTCCACAAAACGGAAAAGGAAATGGATAAGATTGCCATGGAGCTTCTTGATGTATTCGGACTGGCAGATTATGCAAATGTTGAAGCCCAGAACCTTCCTTACGGTCAGCAGAGAAAATTGGAAATTGCAAGAGCTCTTGCAACGGAACCAAAGCTTCTTTTATTAGATGAGCCTGCTGCCGGCATGAATCCAAATGAAACAGAAGAGCTTATGGATATGATTCGTTTTGTAAGAGATCATTTCCATATGACAATACTTTTAATTGAACATGATATGAAACTTGTCAGCGGAATCTGCGAACAGTTGACTGTTCTTAACTTTGGTGAAGTTTTAGCCCAGGGTGATACATCAACTGTATTAAATGATCCACAAGTTATCAAGGCTTATATTGGAGAATAGGAGGAAACCGTTATGGCAATGCTTGAAGTAAAAGATTTAGAAGTATATTATGGTATGATACAGGCAATTAAGGGCATCTCTTTTGAAGTAAACAAAGGTGAGGTTATTGCCTTAATCGGCGCTAACGGTGCCGGCAAAACCACTACTCTTCATACAATTACCGGTTTGCTTTCTCCTAAAGAAGGTAAAGTCCTCTTTGAGGGAAAGGATATTACAAAGATTCCGGCTCACAAAATTGTATCTATGGGAATGGCACATGTTCCTGAGGGAAGACGTGTTTTTGCGGAATTAAGCGTATATGAGAACCTTAAGCTTGGTGCTTATACCAGAAAAGATAAAAATAATATTGAGGCTGATTTAAAGAGTGTTTATGAACGTTTTCCACGACTGGCTGAAAGAAAGAATCAGGCTGCCGGAACTTTAAGTGGTGGTGAGCAGCAGATGTTAGCCATGGGTCGTGCTTTGATGTCAAAACCGTCTATTATTTTGATGGATGAGCCATCAATGGGACTTTCACCAATTCTTGTTAATGAAATTTTTGATATTATTCAGTCTATCAGCAAAAGTGGTACTACTGTTCTCTTAGTTGAACAGAATGCCAAAAAGGCATTATCCATTGCTGACAGAGCATATGTTTTAGAAACAGGTAAGATTGTTTTAGAGGGTAAAGCCAGTGACCTGCTTGAAAATGACTCTATCAAGAAGGCATACCTTGGTGAATAATGGGATATATATGTCATTTTTCCTTAGAATATGGCATTACATGTAAAGAAGGAGGGAAGTAAAATGGAGAATGTTGTTATTACAATTTCCCGTCAATACGGAAGTGGCGGAAAGACAATTGCTGCCATGCTGGCTCAGAAACTAGGTGTCAACTTTTACAGCCGTGATATTTTAAAAATGGCTTCTGAGGATAGTGGAATTAATGAAGAACTTTTTGGTATGTCTGACGAGAAAATCCGTCGTGCCGGATGGCTTCGTACATTAAGTCACCCTTATGAAGGTAAACTCCTTCCACCGGAAGATAAGGAATTCGTTTCTGATGATAACCTTTTCAATTATCAGGCAAAGGTAATTAAGGATTTGGCTCAGAAGGAGTCCTGCGTTATTGTTGGAAGATGTTCTAACTTCATATTAAGGGATGAACCTAATGTATTAAGTGTTTACATTCATGCTGACAAGGATTTCTGCCTTGCCCGTGCCATGGAAAGAAATAGCATGAGCGAAAAGGAAATGCAGCGTAAAATCGAACGTACCAACAAATACCGTTCTGATTTCTACTACTATCACACAGGTCATAGATGGACGGATGCCAGAGACTATGATTTGTGCTTAGACAGTGGCAAGCTTGGTTTTGAAAAGTGTGTGGAAGAAATTGAAGCCTATGCTAAAATCAGATTTGGTAAGTAAATAAGAGATGGATATTTAAATGCTACCCGGAAATGAAGCAATGATATTTCCGGGTAGTTTTTTTATATTTAGGGATAGTGATGGGCAATGATATTTTTATGAGACTTTTCGACGTATTGGGTGCTTTCTGGTGCACTTGGAGGCTTTTTATCGCTTATAGCCGGCAAAGGTCACAGTGTTTTGGTGATTTTTACCGGGACTTTTCTATGAAATCTTTGTTTTCCCGGTTTATTTCGGTGGTTTTAGCCGGGGAAGGAGCAATTCGTACCGGGAATTTTTCATCAAATCTTTGTTTTCCCGGTTTATTTCTTTGGTTTCAGCCGGGGAAGAGGCAATTCGTACCAGGAATCTTTCATCAAATCTTTGTTTTCCTGGTTCTTTTCTTTGATTTAAGCCGACGAAGGGGCAATTCGTACCGGGAATTTTTCATCAAATCTTTGTTTTCCCTGTTCTTTTCTTTGATTTCAGCCGGGGAAGGGGCAATTCGTACCGGGAATCTTTCATTAAATCTTTGTTTTCCCTGTTCTTTTCTTTGGTTTCAGCTGGCGAAGAGGCGATTCGTACCGGGATTTGACTATGAAATTCTTCTTTTCCCGGTTTGTTTCGGTGGTTTCACACTTTTACCTTTATCATATTTTATAAGTTGATGCTTTATCATATCCTTCATAAATTAATTGACGCTTTTTAATAAATGTGCTACTATGAATATACTCTTTGCACTGCATATAATCTACAGTACAAACTGATCAGACCATTAACTTTGGTTAAGGAGTCGGGCCGTAACATGGCAGTGGAATTTATTCATCCACGGGACAGTAGTTGCTTATACTGATTCGTGGGTGTTTTTTTATACTTTTTTATAAGCATATTAAAAATCTCACATATATCTGGTGCCATAGAACTATCTTATATTATGGAGGTAACTAATATGGAAAAAGACAAAGTTATGACCGAAGGCAGCCATTCTGATGCCCTTGATTTTCAGAAGGTTGCAAACAAAGTATCCTTTATTACAATTATTGAAAACGTGCTATTATCACTTTTCAAGCTTTTTGCCGGAGTTGTGGCACATTCCAGTGCTATGATAAGTGATGCCATTCATTCGGCATCTGATGTTTTTAGCACAATTGTGGTAATAATAGGAATTAAGCTGGCTTCAAAAGAGTCCGACAGGGAACACCCATACGGACACGAGCGAATGGAATGTGTGGCAGCCATTGTTTTGTCAATGGTTCTCTTTATTACCGGTCTTGCCATCGGTGTAGATGCGGCGGAAAATATTATAAAGGGAAATTATGAAACAATGGAAGTTCCCGGAGTCCTTGCCCTTGTGGCAGCAATCGTCTCCATTGCCACTAAAGAAATTATGTACTGGTACACCCGCCATTATGCTAAGAAGTTAGATTCCAGTGCTTTAATGGCTGATGCATGGCACCACCGTTCAGATGCCTTTTCATCCATTGGTGCCTTAATCGGTGTAGGCGGAGCTATTTTAGGATTCCCTATTATGGATTCTATCGCCAGTCTTGTTATTTTTGTTTTCATTGCCAAGGCTGCATATAGCATTTTCAAAGATGCCATGGATAAAATGGTAGACCATTCCTGCGACGAAAAAACCGAAAAAGAAATTTACGATTATGTAATCAGCCATGACGATGTTTTAGGCATTGACCTGCTGCAAACAAGAATCTTTGGAAATAAAATCTATATTGATTTGGAAATCGAGGTTGACGCAAGTTATTCTTTAGAAAAGGCTCACGCTGTAGCGGAGGATGTTCACAAAAATATCGAACAACGCTTCCCAAAGGTTAAACATATTATGATACATGTTAATCCCTATGAAGGGGAAGAGGGGAAATGTTAATAAGTTGGTAATTAATATCTCTTAGCAAATAAGAAATAACCAGTTATTAAGCTTTTTCGCGCTCTACAACGCTTTACAGACTCTCCCCCTGACAAATAATAATTAGTACACAAAAAGACTGTATGTTCAAGTTGTTGAACTACAGTCTTTTATTAAACTATAATTATATTTTTAAAAATATAGCTTTTGAAACACATCAGGTGTTTCAAAAGCGTAGTTGACCAGCTCCGATGGAGCGTGCTCTGCGGAGCAGAGTTATGAAACGGTAATCCTATACCGTTTCATAAGTTATATGCTTTACCACATCCCTGATACCGGTATTTATTTTTTAAATCTGTACTTTCCTTTTTCCGTGACCGGACACCGATTCAATAATATCCGCCTGTACCAGATTAGAAATCAGTTTTGATGCACCTGATTTTTTCAGTTCAAGAAGTTCCATAACTGCACCTCTTCCAAATACTTCATCAAATCCAAATTTCTCAAAAAGTCTATGAATATGAACTTTCGTTTTTACAGTAAAATCGCTTTCTTTTTCGGAAAGTACCCTTTCAATGTCCACTTATTTGCCCCCAATGTCCACTTTTGTTCCCTTAATGTCCACTTTTTCGTCCCCAATGTCCACTTTTGTGTTCCCAATATCCACTTTTGTGTCCCCTATGTCCACTTTTTCATTCAAAAGTCCACTTATATGAAGATTTCGACTGTGTATTTACATTTTACTCTATCAACTGATTTTTAAGCATGACCCTCAAGTCGCACTTTATCTTTTTGGTTTTAGACTCCAATTCCACCATTCTGTCGTCTATTACTCGTGCCTTACACTCCCCAAGTTTCTTGTGAACAACCTTTCCGGTTCTCTTTATTTCTTCAAGTTTTTCTTTATACCGGGCATCGCTTATATCAATGGTTTTAGTTTTTTCCACTAAGCCATTTTTTACACTAATTGTATTTCCTGACCTTGATGGTTTTCTATCTGCCTTTTCAAGCCCCAGCAATTCATCTGAAAAAGTTGATGCGTTAACAAAAGTAAACAAAACCAGCTCATCTTTTGCCCTTGTAACGGCAACATAGTAAAGCCTTCTCTCCTCTTCATACTCCTTTAGGCTCTCTGTATCCGCTTTTTCAGGTCTGGCAATAACCTTAGATGGAAATATCCCGTCTTTTCCATCCATTATAAATACCCTGTCATATTCAAGACCTTTGCTTGAATGAATAGTAGACAGCACAAAATTACTGTTTTTGTTAAATTTCTTAGTGCTGATTATTTTCGCCAGTTCATCTAACCTTTCTACCACTCTCATAGCCGACGGTTCCATGGAAGCAATAGCTTTAATAATGTCTATTTTGTCAGTTTTAATTTTATACCGCTGCAAATAGTCGTTATAACCCATAGTACCGGCTATTCTGCCTATTGCCTGTCCTCCATTATCCTTTAACAGATTTTCAAACTGTCTGATTATTTTTCCAACACTTTGCTTAGATCCTGAAGGAATTTCAGGAATTTTAAGAGCCGCCTGCAATATGGGAATATCTTCTTTTTTGCTTAACCTATATATTCTATCTAAATAATCCCTGCCTATATAAGTGGAGACTTTAAAATAAATCCGGGTAAACAACTCAGTATTCTTTGTGTCATAGGCAAATAAAATTATATCCCTAATATCCTTTACCACCTTGTTTGAAAAAAATGTCAGGTCATTATTTTTCACATAATATGGGATATTCATTCGCTCTAATCTGTCTATAACCGGCAAAATGCACTCATTTTCCGGATACAGCACTGCCGTTACTTTCTGTCCCATTGTTTTTTCTTCAAACCCGGATTCTACCCCATTTATCCGGCTCTGCTCTGTCTGATACTTTTTCATCCTGCTCTGCTCTATCTCATATTTTTCCATCTGACATTGTCTTGCAGCCTCTATTAAATGAGAATACTGGTCTTTTCTATCATTTACCTTTATTGTCTTAATATCCACTCCCATGTCTCTTGTAGCTTTCATATGCTTTTCATGCCTCATTGTATTTTTACTGACAAACCTATCTGCCGCCTTAACTATTTCCCCGGCAGACCTGAAATTTTCCTCCATTAAGAGAACATTTGCCCCGGGATAATTTTCCTCAAAAGAAATAAGTGCCTCCGGATATGCTGCCCTAAATCCATATATGCTTTGGTCTTCATCCCCCACCATAAACAGTTTCCGGTACTTTCCCGCTAACATATTTATTAACTCATGCTGTATTTTTGAAGTATCCTGTGCCTCATCCACACAAATATATTTGTATGTTTCCTGAAAATCCCTAAGTAAATCCTTACATAGTTTTAACAGATTTATGGCATAAATCATCTGGTCATCATAATCCATCAAAAAGCCGTCTCTAAGTTTCTTATTGTATATGTCAAAGATTTTATGTATGGGAATATCTTCCTTTTCCCCCAAAACTGCTATTTCATCCTTTGAAAGCATCATATTTTTAATATAAGTTATTCTAGTGGACAGATTCATCAAATCGCTTTCCGTAGGTCGGCTGTTTACCGCCTCTGTATAGGCTTCCGCCAAAAGACGATACCTGTCACTTTCCTTATCTAACAGATTATAAACCTCCTTATGAGATTTTTCCGAAAAATAGTTAATAATCTTTGCTGCAATACCATTAATTGTCCTAAAATTAAGTTTTCCTGCCATCTCCTGTCCAAACATCTCTGCAAACCGTGTTTTCATTTCCATGGTGGCAGGCACTGTGTATGTCAGGGTTAGAATACTTTCAGGCTCTATAGCAAGGCAGTAAATCATGTAGCCAAGTCTTGTTATAAGAACTCTGGTTTTTCCACTTCCCGGCACCGCCAGAATAAGAGTTGGCTTTTCCACAGATTTCACTGCCGCTAACTGCTGCTCATTTAATTGTATATTGTACTTATTTATAAATTCCCCGAATGTCATGTAAATCCTCTTAAAACTCTTTTTAAACACATTTATAATAGCATAATCGGACTTTTTTTCCCATACAAAACATTCCGGTAACTTATTGATTCTTTTAAAAAGTGAATCTATAATTGTGTTAATACTGAAAAATACTAAAAAGAGGTGTGCAAAATGAACAAAGAAGATGAAATAATAAAACAGGACTACGATCGTGCCGTTAATATGTGGAACGAAACTTACTCCCACTGCAAAATCGTTGATTTAAAAGGAAAATCTCTTTCCGTGGAGCCTATGTTTGATATTTGCTTAGATATTTTTGCCAGCAAATGTAAAAATATTTTGGATTTTGGCTGTGGCACCGGAGATGTGATTTTTCAATGCTATGAATTTGGAAATATGAATTTTGGTCTGGGAGTTGATTTGTCAGAAACAGGCATCCAATATGCCCGCAAAATGACTTCCGTAAATAATTATAAAAACCTTAACTTCGATATAGGAGACATATCTTACTTTGACAGCTACGAGGAAGGCTCCTTTGACGGAATAATACTGTCAAATGTTTTAGACGTAATGCCTAAAGATGTAGCTGTAAAAACCTTTAATCGCCTTACTGATCTTTTATCCCCGAAAGGTCTAATGTTTGTAAAATTAAATCCTTATTATGACAAAGCCGATATGGCTGAATGGGGGATGACCCAGATTAAGGACAATCTTTTTGAGGAGGACGGGGTTTTAAGATACCGTGAACTTGACACGGCATCCTGGAAACAAAGCTTTGAAAAGTCCTACAACATTTTACGATATTTAGAGTTTCCATACCCATGGCAGGAAGGCATGAACCGTCTGTTTTTGTTAGAAAAAAGGTAATTATTTATTCATGCCCTTAACAATGCCGGAAGCAATGGTTTTTAATGCCTTGTTTGAATGATTGCTGCTCTTATCTCCTACCTCTAAATCCACCGATGGAATGGTAGAGTAGGAGGTTTGAGTTAAATCAATTGCCATTTCCCCCTTTCCATATATTTTAACTCCTGCATTTTCCATTCCCCATACGAGATTTTTTCCTAATTTATTGTGTTTTTTCCAATTTTTAGAAACCGGATACATATTTCTATATGACTTATTTTCAGGTACGCTAATATAAAATGCCCCTTTATCAGATGATGAAGAATCGTAATGCAGGGCAATGTGATAATCGGCACAGTTATTGGCAAACACTGTTCTTCCAATATTGTCTATCTGGGAATCTTCGCCTTCCCTTACCATTAAAACATTATAACCTGCTTTTAAAAGCTTCTTTTTCACTACCATTGCCAGTTTCAATGTAGCCTGCGCCTCTGTGGTTCCGTCATTTAAAACAGTTCCACTATTAATTGACGTAGCTCTTATGGCACCTGCTGCCGTACTTCCTCCCGTTACTTTTCCACTGCCATCAGGATGGCATAAAGTCATAACACTTTCGCCTCCTTTAGTTCCATGACCTGCATTTATACACACTGTTTTTTTCTTAGTTTTAGGTGCACTTGAAAAATATAAGGTGGCTGAATCTGTATGTATTTTTGAATAACCTGCAAACTCCCATTTACCATTCCATGGAATTATTTTGGCACAGGTACTCCAATGTGAATAATATTTCTTTTTTCCTTTCCTGACATAACCCCTTAGTCTTACATAATAGCTCTTTGTATTCTTTAGTTTAGATAGCTTTGCAGATTTTTTGTTTTGTCCCTTTACTGTTTTAACCCTTGCTTTTTTAAAGCTTTGCTTTGTGGAATACTGTACCTGATACCCATTAGCCTTACTGTTTTTGCGCCAGGAAACATGAGTATTTCCTGCTTTTTTGGTTAATATATCAATGCTGCTTCCCTTAAGAAAACAGCTTTTAACTCCCGGAGAAATCACGCTTTTATATGTTTTTCCATTAATTGTTTTATACGCCATAATGCTAAATCCATATAAAGTACCGTTTTTGTTTGCTCCTTTGTCTGTATATTTAGTTGTCTCCTTTTTCACCTGACAGATTTTCTTTCCGTCCCTGTAAATATAATAGCCTGTAGCCCCCTCTATTTTATTCCATGTTATGGCAATGCCATTCCTGTTATTAACAATAGAAGCTATTACCGGTCTTTCTTTTTCAAAATCCGTAACCGTTGTAGAAGTCTCCTCCGCCTCTATTACAGAATTAACCGTAGCTCTACCCGGCATTTTAAATCCCGTATTATTAATTCCCGCCATAATAGTCACTGCTATTACAATAATTCCTGATGCAATTATCATTTTCATTGTCTTTTTATTCATAGGCTACCACCTTTTATATTTATTAACTTTAGTTTAACACTTATCCCCTTCAATTCAACTGTAAAATACACTATTTCCATTCATTATTTTACCGGAAGTTGAATTTCCGTAAGACATTCTTCCTCTATGGATGTTTCATAATCATCTATGTGGCAAAATTCTATGGGATCACCGGTTATTTTCAGATGATGTTCTTTAGCGTAAGCTATTAGCTTGTCCACTCCCTGTTTGGTTCTTGTAGATGAACCTTTATAGAAAATAGACAGGTACTTTCCGGCAGGAAGGGAATAATTACTATTATATAAAAGTGTGTCAGAATAGAAAAACACCCCCTTTGTAATATAGGAATTGTCCTCGTCATTTACTTTGCTTGTGTCTAACACATAACAGTCACAGGCTCCTATTGTGTCTACTTTGTTTTTGTGGGACTGCATATATTTAACAAGATAATAATCCACGTCATCATCATCTAAATTGGATTCGCTTATCATTACACAGTGTCTCTCTTCAAAATTTTTAAGCCTGATGTTTTCTAAATCAGTGTGATTCATATTTTCTTCTAAGGACTTAATTCTTGCCTCAATACTTATTCTTTTTTCAAACAACTCAACTATGTTTTGATTAACAATATTAAGCTCCTCCGTAAGTAATGTTTTAGTGGTTTCCACATTTTGATTTTTATCAAATTCCTTTATCCTCTCTGTGGAAAAATCCAGTCCCAGCAACTCTCTTATCATGGTAAGCTGACGTATATCTGATAAGGTATAAACCCTGTAATTGTTCTCCTGATTTCGCAATGGGTTAAGTATTCCAATCTTTTCATAGTAACGTATGGAATCCGTGCTTACATTAAATAATCTTGATAATTCTCCTATGTTAAAAGTCTTTTTTCGCTTCATTTTCGTTTCTTTCCTTGTATTATACTAATGTTTGTTTGTCAATTATAATAGATATAATAAGTATTTTTAGGTATTATATCTGTATTTAGGCATATTGACATTAGTATTATACCAGACTTTATTATATTGTAGAACAAAAAAGGCAATAAAATTTATTGTTCTTTGGAAAGGATTATTTTTTATTCATTATGAAAGATGAGAAATACAAAATAGAAAACAAAATATTAAAGCTTTCACTGGGAGGCACCATTGCATTTACTTTATTAGAAATTATAGCTTCATTTTTGTTGGGTTCTAAAACCGTAATGACTGACGGAATATTCGATTTATTTGATTTACTTCTTTTGCTTCCAATGTTTGCATTGGTTCCATTTCTGTATAAACCTGTTTCTGAAAAGAAACCTTATGGCTGTTCACAAATTGAATCATTATTGGTATTAATTAAATATGTTGTTCTTTTGATTGTGGTTATTAATATGATTGCTTCAAATGTAGTTGTATTATTACACGGTGGACACACAGTTAATGCATTAAACGTGTTAATTTATGAAGCTTCCCTTTGTGGTGGCTGCATTGTTATGTTGCTGATGTTGAAGCATTTAAGCCGTAAATATTCTTCCATGATTATAAAATCGGAATTATATTTATGGAAGGTTGATATTGTAAGCACTCTTGGAATTTCCGTGGCTTTTTTATTCCAGCTGTTTTTGGCAAATACAAAGCTTAACTTTGTAATACCTTACATTGACTCATCTGTAGCCATTGTTGTGGCTTTGTTCCTGGTTAAGGAACCGGTTTTACAGATTATAAAAAATCTTAAGGAGTTAGTTCTTTTCTCCCCTGAACAGGATGTTATGGATGAAATCAGAAAGGTTGTTAATGAGGATATTCAAAATTATGACTACAGCCTTGATTTTCTTGATGTAACCCAAACCGGACGTAAAACATGGATTGAGGTTTATGTTAAAAGCAAAAATGATATTGTAAAAATTAAGGATTTTAAGAGGATACAGGAACATATCACAAAGGACTTAGAAAATAAATTTGATCAGATATCTGTGGAAATTGTTCCGGCAATATAACATTGCAGGATTTGAATAATAGTGTATTTTCACAACAGGCTAAACAGTATTTTTTCTAACTGTTTAACCTGTTTTTTTATTGCCGCTTGCAAAGTTGTTAATTGTATGTATAATATTATATATCTTCTATTTCTTTTAGTTATCGAACACATCTAATTGCACTGAAAGAATATTAAGGAGAATTTTATAGTATGAAGTATAATAGAAACCACAAAGACCGGGTATTTTGTATGGTATTTGGCTATGAAAAGTATAAGGGCAATTTACTTAGTCTTTATAACGCATTAAATGATACTTGTTACACTAATTTAGATGATTTGGAAATCACTACCATGGATAATGCCCTGTATATGAGCATGAAAAATGACGTGTCCTGCATTATATCAAATAATCTGGCATTGTTTGAGCAGCAAAGCACCTGGAATCCCAATATGCCACTGCGGGGATTTATGTATTTTGCGGATTTATACAACAAATATATTTCAACAGGAAGTTTGGGAATTTATAGAGATAAATTGGTAAAGCTTCCCACACCGCAATATTACGTTTTTTATAACGGTGAAAGGGATATGCCCGATAAACAATTATTAAAATTATCAGATGCTTTTATTGAGCCTTCAAGGGAGGGGTGTTTTGAGTGGACTGCTACAATATTAAATATTAACTACGGACATAACAAAAAATTACTGTCTAACTGTAAAACATTATCGGATTATGGTATACTAATAAAAACGATAAATGATTATAAGCAGAAATATAATGATATAAATGCCGCTATTGAAAATGCCATAGACTACTGTATAGAGCATGATGTTTTAAAAGATTTTCTGCTGGAAAGGAAGACTGAGGCTATGCACACACTTCTTACGGAATATGACGAAAAGAAAACAATGGAATATCTAAGACAGGATGCTTATGATGATGGATTTGTAAAGGGCGAATCAACAGGTTTTACAAAAGGCGAAAATCAACTTATGGTTTCTTTAATTTGTAAAAAATTATCCAAAGGAAAATCCGTTAATCAGATTGCTGATGACTTAGAAGAGGATGTTTCCAAAATTAAAGAAATATATGACGTAGCTAAAGACTTTGCTCCTGAATACGATGCTAAGAAAATTTTAGAGAAATTGGGATAATTTTATAAAAAGACTGCAGGCAGGTAAATGAAAATACCCTCACTGCAGTCTTTAATTTCTTTATAATTTTATCTACAACTATGGTCGCTGTCCCAATGCACCTTCTAATGTAATAGTTTCACCACTCATATATTTAAAATCCGGTGATGCCAGCTGTACACAAGGGCGTCCAATGTCTTTTTCAACATCTCCGAAACGTCCCATAGGCGGTACCTTTACATTGGCTTTATATGCCTCAGGATATGCCTTTTCAAAGTTTTCAAGCTGTGATGTCCAGGCTAAAGGACATACCACGTTTACATTGATTCCATCTGCTGCCCACTCTGTTGCCGCAACTCTTGTAAGACCTCTTATGCCTTCTTTTGCAGCTGCATAAGCACACTGTCCAAAGTTTCCAAACAATCCTGCTCCTGAAGCGAAATTAATAACCGAGCCTTTTGTTTCCTTTAAGTATGGATAGCATTCTTTCATGTAATAAAACGTTGCATAAACTCCTGAATACATTGCCAAATCAAACTGTTGTGTAGTGTGGTCTGCAATGGTTACTCCTGAAGCTGATGCCTGAGCATTATTAATTAACACATCAATACGTCCAAATTCATCTATTGTCTTTTTAACAACCTCTTTTACAGTTGCCTCATTATCTGAACCTGCGCTAATATCTGCATGTACCGGTAAGACCTTTATTCCGTACTTGCTCTCCAGTTCCTCTTTAGCATCAGTTAGCTTTTTAACATTTCTTCCTGTAAGAACAAGATTTGCACCTTCTTTAGCGTAAGCAGTAGCAATACCATATCCTATGGAGCCACAACTTCCATCCTGTAAAACTGCTCTTCCACCGCCGGTGATAATTGCAGTTTTCCCTTTCAAAAATCCCATAAAAACACCTCCAGACATAATTGTCACTAGCTTACTTTTGATTGTCATAAGCCCGATAACTAGATATTAACACTTTAAATTTGCCGGGTCAACGTTATATGTTCTTTTATTTGTCTTTACCTGCCATAATATAAAGCATAACAATGCCATAACTGAAACTATTATTCCTGCCTTAAATCCCGGTGTGTGGTATTCCATAACAATGTGATTTTTTCCCTTATCAACATTTATAACAGTAAATATTCCCTGAGCAACTTTAACCTCTGCTTTTTTGCCATTGCATTTAATGCTCCAGCCTTTATCATAAGGAATTGTAAGAAGAAGCTGTCCCTTTTTTCCGGCATTATAGTCTCCTTCAACATAGCCATCCTTCATTATGTCAGGGAAAAAATTATTTTTCTTAAGAAGTTTTATTACACGCCTAAATTCCTCCATATCCAAATAATAAAACATGCCTCTGATTCCACTTGTTGTAAATATTTTTCCCTTCATTGCCACTGTATGCTTTTGTCCCCTTTTATCCTGAGAAATTTGAACGGTTTTATATGAATTCCACTGACCATAATCCGTTCTTAGTTTTCCATCGACATACAAATCCACTTTATTTTCATATCGCCTTGTAAGATATCCATAAAGCACATTGCTGCATTTTGGGCTATTCATTACCCAGGTAATTTTTCCGTTTTTAGAAATTTTCCGGGACTTAACTTTTTTAAACACATTTACCTGTTTTCCAACAACTCCACTTAACAGTCTATTTTGATATTCAAAAGAATTTTCTGCTACTATATCCTTATACACATCCTTATGGGTTAAATATCCTAACCCTAATGCATAAGGATTTTCGTATACACTTTTTTTATTATATTTTTCTATGCTTTTTACCTTTTTGTATCCTAAAGGTGCCTTTTTACTTAAAAGATACTTTATTCCCAAAAGAGAATCACTTACTAAAATAGGTTCCTTATATATAATCACCCTCTTACACTCACTATATCCACATTTTGAATAAAGCTTCATTATGGAATTATTAAAGGTAGAACTGTAAGAAGCTAAGGGCATATACCCATATGCCATACCTTCGTTAAAAGCTCCAAAAGTATTTTTAGGTTTGGTTACTCTGCTGCCTGTTTGTTCCACTCTGTAAAATGTACTGTTATCATAGTTTTTTATTTCATTAATCTGCCTTCGGGCATTACTTACATAGCTGTTGTACTCTTTTGTATTTTTAATACTAAAGCTTGAAATATAAATATTAGTATTGTAAAAAAGTTCACCTACAACTAAAATGGTGCAAATCACTGCCACAACTTTAAAATTCTTTATTTTTCTTCTTGTGTTAAAATAAGTTGCAGCCAGAAGCACCATGAAAAAGCATATTACAAAAGCCGACCTGCTGTAATACGATGCCACTTTTCTAAAGCCATTCCAGATTTTTTCCGTTGGATAAAATACATCAGATACAATTAAAACAAGCAGTAAAACTCCAACACATATTTTCTGTCTGATTCCAATGTTTTTCGTTACAAAATATAATATTGTGCCTACTAACGTTAAGGAACCGCAAAACAAAATCAGTATATTTGAATTATCTACATTTGCATTTATTGGAAACAGTGCCTTCACTATATCCCATATATTGCATCGAAATTGAAATCTGAAAAATTTGTCATGCTCTATTCCCTTTCCGTTTAACAGCTGCATAACCATAGGAATAAAGAAAAACATAGTGGTTAAAACTGACAGTATCATTGTCAGACAGTAATTTTTGAATTTTATAAGTATTGGCTTTAATCCCTGATTATTAAATTGCATAACCTCATATACGAAATAAAATACTGACAGCAGGCAAATCATGTATGCCGTATACCAGTTGGATATAACCGCAACTACCGTTATTATGTACAAAAATACTTTCTTATTTTCAGTAATTACCCTGTATACCCCAAGCATTACAAGAGGCAGAAAAACTACTCCATCTAACCACATGATATTGGTTATCTGTTTTATACTGTAGGTCATCATAGAATAGGACACAGACAATAACACCGCCCACACCCCTGAGAGATTTTCAAACCTTTTTCTTAAGTATATACAGCAGGTAAGACCTGCCAAGGCTATTTTGATAATTGCCAAAACCACAATAAACAGTTGGATATCCTTAAAGAAAAACAAAAGAAGATTAAATGGACTTGATAAATAAAATGACCAAAGTCCTATGGTATTATCCCCTAATGATTTTCCAAATGAATAGGCAATATTCGCCTCTCCATTAAACACCCTCTTTAACCACTGAAAGAAATCCAGATACTGATAATCCATATCCCACAGGGTAAAATTATTATTTCCAAAAGGATAATTTTCCACAAATAAAAGAACTCCTGTCAAAATTATTGCCGGGAGTCCCATGGAAATTATATATGTAAATAAATTATTTTTAGTTTTCATAGCACACCTTAAAACTTTTCTCTATATATTTAAGGTGTATTATAGCACACACTCTTAAAAAATTAAATATGATGTAAATGTGATATTTTATCTATTTTCCCCAACATACTCATAAATTACCCTGTTTTTATCCGAGTAAACCTGTTTATAATCCTTATCTTTTGATATATATGTATATAGCAGTCCCTTTTTGTAAAGAATTGCATGAGTAAATTTATACTTATCAAATATATCCTTGTAATAAATATCCCCATCCTCAAGCCTGTTATACTCTTTCATAACATCTGCCTTACCGTTATTTTTCTTAACAAAAACCTCCGCCCTGGCATCCATATATGGCTTAAATCCACAATACTCTGCGTATCCTCCATCTTCATATGTGGTAAATAATACCACATCATCCGGATTATTATTTGCCTTTAAATATTCAACTGCTCCCTTACATTTTGCCTGAGCAGAAGAATCATCATATTTTATAAATTTAACTGCTACCGCTGCCACAATTGCAATGCACAATACTACTAATAGTATATTAACAGTTTTTCTGTTTGACTCTTGGGACTTTTTATTTTCAGGTGGATACACATCCTTTAGATAGTATGCTAATGGGAACAATGCTCCTGTGGCAAATATAAATATGCTTCTATATGCCGACAACATCAAATAAGTTGTTCCTAAAGTCAGACAAAAATATCTGATTTTGTAAGTACCCCTGCGGTATAAAATATAGGCAAAAACCATTATAATCATAATAACCGCCATTGCCATTCCCATGGCATCATTAACGTTAATCCCCTGCATTTCAGAAATATACCCGCTTATTTCTTCTAGCCCGTAAGACCTGAACAAATACGTAATAGCTTTAATTCCATATGGATTAATTAATCCGGCAATAAATACCGCAACCATGGATAAAAGCAATGGAATAATTTTTTTATTTTCCCCTTTAACCTTTAATTTGGGAATGGAAATGCTGTCTGCCACATAAGGAAGCATTAACACAATAATCATCCACCACATAGAGGCATGAAGATTTATTTCCAAAACCGATAATATAGGAAGTGCTATAAGATACCTGGTTTTCTGCTCTTTTATAAACTTCTCAAGATAATATAATTCAACTGCAAATATAAGGGCTGTAAAAATCTTAGGTCTGGTAACACATGAAAAAGCATTTATAATAACATACACACAGCCTATAATAAAAGAAATTAAAGTATTGTTGTTAGTAACATACAAGCATATTTTATAAATTATAAGAGTTGTAATTAATGATATAATACTCATGGTCACAACCATTCCCATTACGCCAAATGTATTATAAATTAATGCGAAAATAACAGAGCTAAGCCACTGCTGCATAACAAAATTCCATCCCTGATGCATTGTAAAAGGCTCCGTATGGGGAATGCCATTAGCCATTACATAATCCCCACCTTTTAACAAAAACCAGAAATCATTATCAATAACCGGATTTATGGTAAGCAGTACAAGAACTGAAAGCACTACTCCAAATATAATAGTAATTTTCTTTCCCTGAGTTGCCGGGTTACTATAAGTCATCTTTTAATTCCTCCCCAATTTTCAACCATTAACCTATTCCACCTAAAATTGCTCCGGCAACTAATGCTACAAAAGCCAAAGGAACAAGCACATACTTTCCAAGAGGCATAAACCACTTTCCAATAGGCTTGTCCTTGCCCTGGTTTACTGCTTCTAATGCAAAATCTTTTCCTGCTACCCAGAAGAACATGATGCCTGCAAGCATTGCTCCTAACGGACAAATATATATTGAAACGGCATCCATCCATCCTGATACGATTCCCTGAATTGCAAGTCCCACAATGCAACCAATAGCAGCTATTACACCAACTGCTGCCGGTCTTTTAAGACCAAACTTTTCCTGCATTGTTGCTACCGGCGCTTCGTATAAATTAACCAGTGAGCTCATTCCTGCAAAAAGTACACAAATGTAAAATACTATTCCTACAATTTTTCCACCGGGCATTCCATTAAACACATTTACCAAATATACAAACATCAGTCCCGGACCTCCTGAAGATAACTCTGCACCTCCAACTGCCATTCCCGGAATAATTACAAATGCCGCAAGTAATGCTGCCAAAGTATCAAATATAGCCACATTTCCGGCAGATGTTACAACATTTTCTGATTTGCTTAAATATGAGCCGTAAATTACTGTTCCATTTCCTGCAATGGAAAGTGAGAAAAATGCCTGACCAAAGGCAAAAATCCACAATCTTACATTTAACAGTCCTTTTGGATTAATTGTGAATATGTACTTATATCCGTCACTTGCTCCCGGTAATGTAAATATATAAATACCCAGACCTAAAAACAGCACAAATAAAAGAGGCATCATTATTTTGTTTGCCCTTTCAATTCCTCCTGCAATTCCGAATGCCATAATTACCGCTGTTACTATTACTGCAACCACCAGCCATAAATTGTTACCGAATTTTGTTGCGGTGGTTCCAAACATACCTCCTATGGCATCCATATCCTGTCCCATGCCTGCTAACTGTCCTGACAAGGCAAGAAAAGTATATTTGAAAATCCAACCAACTACTACCGTGTAACCGATTGCCAGGGCAAGAGAGCCAATCACCGGAATAATACCTATTCTCTCTCCTATTTTTTTGTTACCGGTCCGAACTTCCGTACACTTTCCAAAAGCTATAATAGGTCCGCCCTTTGCCGCACGACCAAGTGCCATTTCCTCGATAACTCCCGATGCTCCAATTAAAATTACAAACAGAACATATGGAATTAAAAATGTCATTCCTCCCCAATCTGATACCATGTATGGGAATCTCCATATGTTTCCCATACCTACGGCTGAGCCAATGCAGGCAATTACAAAGCCTGTCCGGCTCTTAAAGCCATCTCTCGTTTTTTCCATTATTAGAATTTCCTTTCCTTTAGTATGGTAACTATTGTACCATACAACGTGGAAATCCCCTATAACTTTTTACTGTTCAAGATAGTCCCTTATTCTATCAATATTGTAAAGAGGAATATTGGTCATCCAATCCTGTTTTCTATAATCGGACATAGAAGTTCTCACTGCAAATTTAGGGTTATACTTATCGCAAAATGCCTTTAAGCTCTTAGCCCTGAGATTTTCTTCTGCCTTAACTTCAATAGGAATAACTGAAGTTTTGCCCTGTACTACAAAATCAATCTCCCCTTGAGAATTTGTGGCTGAATAATAATAAGGCATTACTCCATTTTCAGAAATTAATTGTTGTAAAACATATTGCTCTGTAAGGGCTCCTTTAAATTCTGTAAAAATTTTATTTCCCTCTAGAATTACTTTTACATCTAAATCAGTCATTGCAATTAACAAACCAATATCAAGTAAAAAAACTTTAAATGCATTTAAATCCATATAAGCCTTCAACGGCAACGAAGGCTTATTTATTCTCTGTACTTTATGAATTAATCCACAGTCTAAAAGCCACTGAATTGCCAATTCAAAATCCTTTGCCCTGGCACCTTCCCTTACCTGACCATATATATATTTTTTGTTTTCCTTTGCCAACTGCATAGGAATTGAGCTCCATACCAGATTTAATCTTGTAACAAGATTCATCTCCGCATGCTTTGAAAAATCCTGTTGATAATAATTTATAAGATTTTTTTGAAGCTCTCTTACTTTTTTAAAATTTCTAGTGTCAACGTAGGTTTGCACCACTTCCGGCATTCCACCAACATAGTAATATTCACGAAGTCTATCTATATATTTATCTTTAAAGGTATTTACCATATCTGTGTCCTTACCTTGGAGAATGTCTACATATCTCTCTTCTCCTAATGCACATAAAAATTCCTGAAAATTAAGGGGATACAAATCCATAAAGTCAACTTTTCCCACAGGAAATGATGTTTTTTTATGCATTGCTACACCTAAAAGAGAACCGGCAGCCACAATAGCATATTCCGGCGCATTTTCATAAAAATACTTTAAAGATGACAGTGCTCTTGGAACCTCCTGAATTTCGTCAAAAATTAATAACGTATTTTCCCTTTCAATGGTTACACCGGTTTCAATTTCAATAGCCAGTATTATTCTCTCAATATCAATCTGACCTTCAAAAACCCCCTTCATCCTGACATTGCTGTCAAAATTTACATATGCCACATTCTCAAAACACTCTCTTCCAAATTCCTTCATAAGCCATGTTTTTCCTACCTGTCTGGCACCTCGTATAATAAGTGGTTTTCTACTTTCACTGTCCTTCCATTTTTTTAATTTTTCCAATGCAAAACGTCTCATACAACCACACCCTTTTCTTTATTATCCTTCTTTTTATATAATTATATCCATGTTATTTTTACACGTCAACATTTTTAAGGACGTAAAAATGTATTTTTCTTACATTTTAAGGACGTAAAAGTGTGTTTTGTTACATTTTTAAGGACGTAATTGTTTTTTTTACACGACAACCTCACTCTTCATTGCTTTTCGATTCATGAGGATTCTTCTTTCCATACATCCACGCTGAAATTACCGAAACCAGCGGTACTGTAAGTATAATTCCAAGTGTTCCCGATATACCTTTTATTACCTCGATTCCAATGGAGTACATATTAATAATCTGTAAATACGGCATCATATATGCGTAAATAAGTATCATCGTGTTTATTGCTCCGCCGGTAAATGCCAATATTAATGTGTTAGACATTGTTCCCATCATATCTTTTCCCACATGTATACCTGATTTAAACAACTCTTTTGTAGTAAGTTCAGGTCGCTTGTTATGTATTTCCTCTATTGTGGCAGAAATGGAAACAGCCACATCCATTACTGCTCCAAGGGAAGCAATTAATATTCCTGAAAAAAACACTCCACCTATTTGAAGCTTACTGTTTTGGGAAACATATACCATCGTTTCTATATCTTCTATATTATAACCGGTTATACGGGTTATTTTTCCAAATACCGTGGCAAATATTCCGGCAATTAGAACTCCAAGTATGGTACCTGCAATAGCACAAATTCCTTTTTTGTTGTAGCCGCATATAAGGTATATGGAGACTATCGTTACAAATATTACCACCAGAACTGCTGCCCAGAAAGGCGAACAGCCAATGTACATTAAGGGGATGTATAGATATATTACGCATACAAAGGTAAATATAAGTGCCAGCATGGATTTAATGCCACGTTTTCCCCCTACGGCAAATAATCCAATGGCTAGAACAGCTACAATCCCCCAAATAATGTTTCCTCTGTCATATCCATATATACTTCCTGACAATTCATCATTGTAACTGCTAAGCTGCACGATTACTTTTGTTCCCTTTGTACAATATGTTCCGTAAAGGTATCCATTCATATTGTTAGCATCACAGATTTTTCCTTTATATTTTCCGGATCTGATTTTCACTTTTACATTTTGGCTCCCACCGTTTACCTGATTATCTACTGTATTATCCTCTGTTACTTCCACTACTTCGCCCTTTACGAAATTAAAATTGTCATCAGATAGCAAAGGGACTCTGGTTATCCGGGAGTTGAATAACCAAAGTCCTGCTGCGAAGATTATAAGGAAAACAACAAATATAACATTTGAATATTTCTTCATTAAATTAATCCTCAATTTTTTAACAGATTATCTATTTAGCCTTTACTTTAAATGAAACTTTTTTGTTTCCAAACTTTACGGTAATCTTTACTGCTTTTTTGCTCTTCTTTAATGCCTTAATTTTTCCTGTTGCAGAAATGCTTACAACCTTTTTGTTTGAAGTTGTGTATTTAACGTTCTTTCCTGTAACACCGTTTACCGTAAGTTTTAACTGTAATGTTTTTCCTTTCTTTAAAGTAATTGTCTTACCTGTTTTAACTGTCTTCCTGCCTGCCTTTAATGACAACTTCTGTACCGGCTTGTTAACTTTGTTATCATCCTTTTTGTCATCATTATTTGTTTCAGCTTTCTTCTGTAAGCCTGATTTTGCCTTTAAAAGGTTATTGTAGTTGTATTCAAATATTTTCTGACCAATAACAAGCTTTGTATCCATTGTCTTATCTAACAATGTGGAAAATCCTGTCTTCAAAGTTGTTGTTTTATCTTTCTGATAATCCCCCTGAGCATATCCATAGTAGTTAAGCATATCATCAGGATTATCATTGTCGTTGTTCTTGTCGTAAGCCTTTACAAGGTCTAAGGCACCCTTGTCTTCCCCTGTGTACTGCATAAGATTTTTTGCACTTTCAATTGCCTTTTGAAGTGTATCCCATGACTGTGTTGTATAACCATCATTCTTAACATTTTCTGCTTCGGTTATTAACTCTTTCATGGAGATATTATCATTTGTTTTGTACAATGTATAATCATCTGCATATTTATTTCCGTTGTAATCATATGTCTTTATTACAAGGGAATTATCTGTAAAATCAATAGTTGAAAATGTTGGGAGCTGTGTATTAGAACGCTCTGCTATATAATACTGTTTTGTGGTTGCTAATTTGTAGAACTTACTTCCGCTGGCTGAACCTGCTGCAATGTAAAGTGTTCCTTCCGGATTAACTGCAACGGAATCTCCATAATTTATTGCTGTACCATCTGCCATTAAGTAAGATCTTGCGTAGGAATGGTCGTGACCTGTTAAGCACACATCAATTCCAAACTCATCCATTAAAGGTGCAAACAAAACTCTTAAGTTAGCACCGTCTGTATCAGAATGTGGCTGACCTGAACCATAAATGTCATGATGGAACATAACAACTTTCCACTTTGCATCCTTGTGACTTGCCACTGCTTTTTTAAGTAATTCCTTATGCTCTACTGTATTTCTGTTGTTACTGTTTAAACTGATAAACAACACATTGCCGTAACTAAAGTAATAATCTGAGCCTGAATTCGTGCTTCCTAAATTGTCATCTGAATTAGGGTTATTGTAATGGAATTTGTAATCTGTTCCTTTGCTTTCGTGGTTGCCTATAGTTGTTGCCAAAGGAAGATTTCTCAAGATTGAAGGATATGTAAATCCTGCATATTCGCTTTCTCTTACATTCTTCCCATCTGAGCTGTCTGTTCCTGAATAATCAATCTGGTCACCTGCTGATAATATAAAGCTTGCATTTGGTGCTGTTACCTTTGACTGCTCCAATGTCTTATTCCAGTTGTAAGTGTCAACGGCAATGTTTAAATCATCATCTGTTCCCTGTCCCTTTGAACCTGAAGCTCCAACCTGTGGGTCACCTACAAGAATTGTCTGAAATGATGATGTTTTCTTTGTTGTATATGCCTTTGCTTCACTCCAGTTTGGATTTTTAACATCGTCTGTGTAGCTGTAATAATAAGTAGTGTCTTCTTCAAAATAATCTTCTATTGTAATTTTATTTGATGCCTTGTATGTATTTTTCTGGTTTGAACGGTTAATTTCCGTTGCTGTTCCCTTAAATTCCTTTGCATCACTTAAATCCGATTTCTTTCCAACCTTAACTGCCGGCTCACCTTTTTCTTTGGAGTACCATGCAAATCCTAAATCCTTAGCGTCTTTTCCCGGTGTAAGAATAATTTTTGATGAATCATAGGCTTCCCCTTCTCTTGTAAGGTTTCCCTCTGAATCTTTTATATTCCATACCGTATCTTTCCAATTGCTGTAGTCTGATATGTTCTGTGTATCAGCGAATAATGTGCTGTTTCCACTTGTTTCTCCATATGCGAATACATTAGCCGGTGCTGATGTAGCCGCCATTGTTACTGCCATAGCTATTGCTGCGATCTGGGCAATATTCTTTTTTCTCATATTAATTTTCTCCTTCTGCCATAACGGCTTTTACTAAATGCACATTTCATTTTGTGTATTTAATTCTCAATTTAATACTTGTCTGATAAGCCTTATCGGGTTTTATTTTATCTGCCCTATGTTAAATTGTAAGGAGGAGTAATATTAAATTTAAGTAAAAATTATTCCCTGTATTTTAAATATTCCAAAAATTTTACCACTGCCACCGGCTGGTGCACCAAGAGGCAGGAGGCACTCTACCCTTCCTGCCATATTCACAATAATTGGCACATGTTTCCTTCGTATTGTTTGGATTTTTACCATATTCAGACTTTCCCCATCTCTGGAAAGTCTTTTTGTGCTGTTTCCTGTTTCCTGGGTGATAACAATTGTTATGATGTTAAGTAGTTATGTTATTATTGTGCGATTTCTGCCAACTTCTTAAGTATTCGTCCCGAAACCTCCACATAATATGCAGCATCCGCAGTGGATAGTTCATCTTTGTCTATTGCCTCAAACTTTTTCATCATGCTTAAGTAACTGTTCATATATTTTCCATAATCCGCAACCATTCCTAAAATGTTATCGGAACTTTTATAATTTTTCATAAAATCAACGTATTCATTAAAGAACTCTTCATAGCCATCCATCATTTCCTTAAAATCCGCTGAAACTTTTGAATCAGATTTTTTTTCTTTCTTATTTGCTTTAGTTGTTTCTAATTTAGGGATTTCAGTTGTATTTTCTTCACTATCTACGTCTTCGCTTTCTGTCTCTGCTATGGTTTTCTGTTCCTCAACACCCCCATTGGTTTGTTCTTTCATAGCTACTTCATATTTTTTCTGATTGTTATTATCCACTTTGCCTTTAATATTAAACACCAATGCCAAAACCACTATTATACCTATAATAGTCAGTATCTTGTGTCTCTTAATCGCCTCAACCACTTTGTTTGATTTCTTTTCATTGTTTTCTTCCATAATTTTACATCTCCTTTACATCCTTTGCTATTTGGCGTACCCGTCGTTCAGTTAAATTTAGGTGTTTCGCCATTTCCTTAGGTTTCATTGTATCTAAATTTTCCGCTATAAATTTTCGCGTAAATTCTTTAGAATACAAACGTTGTGGAAACTGAACAGACAATCCCCGATAATAACTCCATATCCTTTTGGTGTTAGTTTCCCCAATTAGCTCCGCTAACTCCTTATAGATTTCACAATAATTATCCACGTTGCTACTCAATTTCATCACCTCTGAATTTGATTTTACAGAATCGTGAGGGAATTTGATACTTGCTGTTTTCTCTGAAAATTCCATTGAAATTTACCAGGCATATTTCTTTTTTTTGCCTTCTCCTTTCTGAAGTCCATTAGGTTGCTTCATCACAGCCTTTGTAAATTTCGCGAATATATTTTTTAATTGTTATTAGATAAAGTGGCAAAATATTTTCCCATAAAAAAACCGGTAAGTGGATTTTAACTTTCCTCTTACCGGTTTTATACTTTTTTACTATTATCTTGTTGCCATCAGTCCCAAATAAAACAGCACTATAATTCCTACTACAATACCTATTCCTTTTAATAATTTTTTCTTCATTTGTTACACCTCCTACTTATCCTTAAATACATATTTATATTCATCCTGATTATAGCTTTGTGATAAAAAGCTCTTAATTAATGTTTCCGCATTTGTTCTTGCATTCTCCAGCAAACCATTTGCCTTGGCGTCTTCCTCTGTCTGCTTTTTCAGTTTTTTAAGCTCCTCAACATTTTCTTCAACCTTTATGTTATTGAAAATGCTTTCCTGCTGATGATATACCTTAAAAGAATCCAGTTTTAATTCTGAACTTAGTATTTTTGCCTCCGGCATGTGAACGGTAACTACTTTTTCTTTACGTTCAACATCATAGTCTATATCAGCAAAATCGTAACCTGCCTTTATAACCACATCACAGCTAAAAACATATTTACTTTCAGTAAATGGAATCTTTATGGAGCCAAACATTTTTCTCCAATCATCTGTTGAACCTACTCCGGTGCAATATGCCGACTGAGTAGCCAATTCCCCAATATTTTCAAATCCCAGCTTGATGGTTTTGTTCATGTATGTTGTATATTTTCCTATTCCAAAATATGTCACACCTGCTAAACATGCCAAAATTAATAATACTGTGATTATTTTCCTTACAGTTCCTTTAAAAATTTTCTTCATGTTTTTTCCCTCTCTTATCTTATGAATCCGGTTTTTACCCACCAACATTATACATTATTCAAATCTAATATCAATCATTTCCTTAAGCATAATCCATATTTTTTACTGTTTTGGTGGTAGAAATATTTATTTGTGGTATACTAGTTATCAGTTTTCCCTTGTGAACTTTACATTACGTTGTATAATAGGTATGTTAAATAGGAAAAAGGAAACAAAATGAGCGAAGTTTATTTTTCAGGATGTTTCCAATGAATTGCCACTAACCGAAGAGAGGGGGCACTACATATTATATAGGAGGATAAGATTATGGCGGAATCAAATGAAATTTTGGAAGGAAAATATATTCGTGCAGACAAACTGCAAAAAGCCATTCATAACTTTTTAAGAAACAAAGATAAAGCCGATATGTACAGGGAAATTGCCGAAATATATAAATCATTGGGAGATTACAAAGACTCTCCTACTAAGTACGAGGCTTGTTTAAAAAAGGCAGCTGAACACGATGAACTTGCCAAAGACGAAAAGGAAGTTCTTCCTACAGTTCCTACTGAGAAAAAGGATAAAAAAAATCACCATGTAGGACTTATTATTTTAATTGTGTGTGGCGTTTTGGTCCTTGGTGCTATTGGTGGAGCAATATACTTTAAAACCCAGCCGGGAAGATATGCCCGTGCTTCATATTATGAAAAAGTAGGAAATTACGAAAAAGCTTACAAAATGTTTAAAGGCTTAGAAGATGAAAACTACAGTGACAGTAAAGAACTTTGCACCAGAAGCAGATATGAATATGCAGGTGAATGTGTAAAGAATAAGGACTACAAAACAGCCCTTAAAACCTACCAGCTACTGGGAGATTATCAGGATAGTGCCTCAAAGCTGGCAGAAGTTGAATTACAAATTATTAAAACTTCAAAAATTGGTTCAACTGTATTTTTTGGTGAGTATCACTGGTTGCTTGTGGATAAGAACGGTTCTGATTATCTTCTTGTAAAATTGGTTCCTGTACTGGGACTTCCTTACAACGAGGAAGCAAAAGCTACCACATGGCATGATTGTACTCTTCGCAAATATTTAAATGGTGAATTTTTAAATGAATCATTTAGCACGGAAGCCCAAAAATATATTGCAGATACTGAAATTACAATTTCTGATAATGCAGATTATAAAACTGTAGGTGGTGAGTCTACCACTGACAAAGTATTTATTTTAAACAGTCAGCAGGAATTGAAATATCAGAAAACTTTAAATAATAACGACAGAACATGTTGGCTTATTGAACCGGGTCAGACCCAGTCAACAGCTCAATTTTCAGCTTACGGACACATTATGACATACGGCTATCCTGTATCTGCCATAAACCTATATGCCCGTCCGGCACTTTGGGTTTCAGCAGAATAATTATTTTTAAACCACATAGAAGAAGCTTTGCAGATTTTATACAAACCTGCAAAGCTTTTTTATTCATTAAAATATCCTATATATTTTACTTCATGTTTTCCCTTAGGGAATAAATACTTGTATAAATCCACAAAATAATCATCTGTCATGCTGGCAATGTAGTCAACTACAATATCATCCGGAGTATTTTCCTCATAATCTGCATCAGAATAATATCCTGTCATTTTTTTTACATATGCTATATGGTGTTTGTACAAAACAGATTCCTTATTATGAGATTTTGCATCCTTAAGAAGCCTTAAATATATTTCCTCCATCATAGGATTAATTTCTTCTTCATAGACCTTACCAACTTTGACGTTTCCATAAATCATTTCATAATTTTCCTTTTTTCCCTGGGAAAATGCTTCAAAGTAATCTTTGTCCATTTTCAGATAGTTTTTGCCATAACTGTTTTCCACAATATTTACAATCATATTGTTAATTATTTCTGCATTTGTATTACCTATCTTCCCACCAAAGAAATCCGGTTCCTTTTCAAACAATCCCAATTTTTGGGCATCCTGACGATCCTTCCCTAAATAAGCAATAATATCTGAAATACGCATTACACAGGCTTCCAAAGTAGCCGGAACCAGTCGCCTGTTAGCATCCATATCCTTATAGCACTCTTCAACCTTTTCATCAAAAATCTTAAAATCTGCATATTTCCGTGGCATATATTTTTCCAGTTCCATTTCCCCATTGTGACATAAAATTCCATCAAGGGTTTGCATACTAAGATTTTGAGGAAAAATTTTATCCAAAACCCGCACACTATGTACATTGTGATTGAAATATCTTCCCGTACTTCCAAAATAAAGTTCGTTAAGCTTTCTCTCTCCGGCATGTCCAAATGGTGTGTGCCCAATATCGTGTCCTAAAGAAATTGACTCAATAAGGTCTGTATTAAGTCCCAACAAACTACCTATATTTCTGGCTATCCTTGACACCAGCTGTACATGACTTGAACGCCTGGATATATCGTCATTTTTATATAATGAAAAAACCTGTGTTTTATCTGCATAGCGATTGTACATGGGAAGATGCATTATTTTCTCACAATCCCTTACAAAAGCCGGGCGCAGAAGCTTGTTTTTATCATGGCTCATATTCCTTCTAAGAACATCTTCATTTGAAAATGCATACGGATTATCCCGGTGATTTTTACGGTCATCAAGGATTCTTTCCTGTAATTCTTTAGATAAATCATTGTAGTGGGGCATAGATTACCTCCTTATGCTAACAATTCTCTAACCATGTCAGCATCAAATGTTACTGACTTAACATGATTTACCTCTATCCGGTAAAGCGCATTTGCCGTAATATGTTCTGCTGCCTGCTCCAAATCCCTGATACCACTTGTATTTTTATAAATCTCAATAACTGCATCCACCGCTTCCGGTGTCATAATGCACTCATTTTCCTTAAGACCAATTTTCTTTAGTATCTTAGGCAATGCAAATTGAGAGAAAATAATTCTCTTTTCATCCGGCGTGTAGTCCGGTATGTCTATTACTGCAAATCTTGACATAAGCGGAGCGCTTATTTGTGACTTATCGTTGGCAGTTGCTATAGGATAAACACCAACGGTCGGTATCATACATTCCATATAATTGTCCGTAAATCCAAGATTATCCAAAAGAGTAAGCAGTACATCTGCCGGATTACCATTACCTTTTCCTGACGTTGCCTTGTCCAACTCGTTAATTATAAATACCAGATTTGACTCTCCTGCCATAGAGAAGGCTTCCATAATAATTCCCGGCTTTGCATTGGAATAAATACGGGATGAACCTGTAAGCTGTTCAGGGTCATTGATGGAACTCATATCAAGGGTAGTCCACGGCAACTTCAAAATACGTGCCACTGCGTAAGCAATCTGGGATTTACCGGTTCCTGCCGGCCCAACTAAAAGAAGTCCATATGCCGGAAGTGTATGAGTACGGTTAATCTGAATAATTGTTTCTATAATTCTCTGCTTAACTTTTTCCATTCCATAAAGCTCTTCGTCCAAAATTCTACGTGCTTCATCCGGGTCAATTGCCTCGAAATAATTGTTTTTCCACTGAATATTCATCATAATGGAAAGGGCTCTTTGGGCATGATGTCTTTCCTCCTGGGACACTTCATTAGAACGTGCCACGGCTAAGTTTCTCCTTGCCCATAAACGTATATTGTCCGGCAATGTACGTCCGGCACAATTCATAAAATCCGTAATACTTTGGAGGCTGGTCAGCTTCATGCTGTCTCCATCTTCTTCCATATCCTCATCTTCTATTTCCTCTTTTGGTGGATTACTTGCTAATAATCTTTCAATCATAAACTGAAGAAAGCCATCTTCAGCTGAAAGTTTTGTGCCACCACCAAAAGCTGTTTCCCTTATTTTATAAACAGCATAGCCATCTTTCTGATTTTCTCCTGACAGTCTAACACTAATGTGATTTTCCCCTAACCATTTAAGAAGGCTCACAAATCTTGAATCAATTTTCAGGATATTAGCGCTTACCGTACCATCTTCTTCATTAAATTCAAAAGCTGTTTTTGTGTTTGGATTGGTAAAAACACCACTGGAATGATGTTTCCACTTTCTGTCACTGTTATCTAATATCATTATAGGATGATTAGCTGATGCTTCGCTTTCGCTTGAACGAAATGTAGTATAAGTACATTCGCTTTTCTTCTTATCATCCGGTGTATTCTTAAAATCAAAAACTGGCATAATTTTTCTCCTTTAGTTTTATTATTAATATTCCAAAAATTCCCTTACAATTTTATCATATACAAATATGTTTTTGTACCAGAAGATTGATATTTGCTAAAAATTTTGTTGCAAAAACCGTGTTATATACCAGCTAAAAAAACAGGTGGAGCCATACCATCTGTTTTCGTCTCATGCATTATAATTTTTAGTAAGTAAACAACTGTGTCCAATATGTCCTTCCGTTTGCTCCTACATAATATACCACACCTATTTTTTTGAAGCTGGAATTTAGAATATTCGCTCTATGTCCTGAACTGTTCATCCATCCATTCATTACTTCTTCAGGGCTTCTCTGTCCCCATGCTATGTTTTCACCGGCACCCATAAATTTTACTCCACATATTGTAACAACACCTGTAATTATAAATGCTATAATTGATTGCTTCATTAATACCTCCATTTCTATGGGGCGCGTCACAAATGTTACAAAAATGTTACAAAACAATAATAACATATTGGAAATGACTCCACCATACACAAAATACGGAATTAATGCAATTGTTTGGAGGATGCTAAAATATTATGTAAATAACTTGTTGCTATGAAGATGACAATTATCGTCGTTGTTTATTATTTTCACTCTTTGTACACTCTTCACCAGTATCCTTATTTAATTAAGATTTGAAAGAGATTTCATAATCAAATCGATATCCTGATTTTCAAGTTCCTGTATTATATGTAAATACGTTTTCTGTGTTGTGGTCATACTTGCATGTCCCAGCCTTCTAGCCACACTTCCAATTGACACCCCTGCATATAACAAAATAGACGCATGAGTATGCCTAAGTCCATGTACTGAAATTTCTGAAATTCCAAGTTTCTTACAATATCTACTAAGAATTCCATTGATAGTTGAATTATATATCTGCTCGTATACACCATTAATCTTTTTTACAAAAATAGGTTCATCCGGTTCTAAATTCTTTGTCAGAGTTGCAAATTGCATTACCGTCTGCCAATCAATTTGAATTTTTCTAACAGATGATTTATTCTTAGTCAAAGCAAATCCACCATTAGACTTATAATCCCAAGTCTTGCTGATTGATAGGCTTTGATGTGCAAAATCAAAATCGCTTGGTGTAAGTGCCAAAGCCTCTGAAAATCTCATTCCCGTCTTTGCCACCAATAAAATAAAGTAATCCCAATTCACTTCTCTCCCCAGTTCTAAACCTGCTAACAGGTTATGAAGTTCAAACTGATTTAAATATTTAACCTTTTTTTCTCTAGGTGTTTTCCCCTTGATTATTACTTTTCTCGTTGGATCCCTAGGTATAAGTCCCTCATCAACTGCATCAAGAATAGCACCTTTTAATTGATGGTGAAAATCCATAGTTGTCTGTCTCTCATGATATACTGCATAATCATTTATTAATTGTTGATACACAATTCTGGATAAATCGCACAACCTAACTATTGGAATAAGTTTTTGCAACCATTTTAATGTCATCCTGTATTTTGCAAAAGTAACATCTCTAATTGCCCCTTCCTTATAAACACTCATCCATTGCCTATAGTAATCTACTACTAAATCTGTTGCTTTTATTTCATCTAGCATCTTTAATCCTCCTGTTTTCTAATACTGATGAAGAGCAACTATATTTTACAATGTAGTAATCTATTTCTTCCAGTCTATCTGTCCCAATTTTCAGGTTCCTTTATATCTTTTCCACCTGAAAGAATAAAATCTTCCAAGAATGAATTAACTCGGTTATTAACCTTAAACATTGGCATTTTTTCTCCCTCTGTACATGCAAAATATTCCTGTGCATCCTCCTTTATTACTGAGGCCTTCAATGCATCAAATCGACCATATTCATTAATATTCTCTTTAGTAACATTAGCATTTAATAATGCATTGACAAGATCAACATCCACGCCAAAATATTTTGACAATCTTTCAATCTGCGAACGCTTTGCATCATTTGAATACCGATAAATATAATCCTGCAAAGTCAATCCTTCCTGAAGTATGGCATCTCCAGTTTGAACGTCATGTAAAAACAAATTAGCCATCTTTTGGTCTTCCTGTGACAAAAACGCAAATGAATTATGTAATTGTTCTAAAGTATCATTTAACTCTTCTTCAGAAACATTAGGTTGCTGCAATGCCTTTAACCATTTTTCAAATCTTGAATTCATATAATTGTAATCTATCGTTTCTGTTTTTAGCTCTGTTAAGTATGGATCTATTTCAAATGTAATCTCACCATTGTCATCACCATCATCCGAGCTTGAATCAGAATCCTTTTTTCTAAGTTCCTTGTATCTTTGTAGCAAAATATTGTACATGTCTTCTGTCGGTAAAACTTTTATGTATATGCTTTCTCCGTCATCTTCGTCCTCATCCACTATATCTTTCCAATCAAATCCCTGAATTTCTGCGGCCTGCAAATATGTTGAAAACTGTCTAAATAATTTAGCAAACTTAGCCTTTGATGTTGTATCATCTGGAAGTTTTTCTAAGTTAGCAACTCCTGCACCTGCAAACACATCCATCATCTCTTTAAATGTCAAATTCATATGTTCAACATTTTGTGGAAGGTGATCAACAAACAGCCCCGCCGGTCTGTCACCTGAATACAATTTAACTGCTAATTCTATATTCTGCTTCATTGTATGTGGCTTTCTGTAATAGCGAATAGAACCAAACGGCTTTTCATTAATATTAAACAATCTGTTTGTTCTGGAAAAAGCCTGTATTAAATTCTGATATGCTAATACCTTATCTAAATACAAGGTATTAATCCATTTAGAATCAAATCCCGTAAGCATCTGATTAACTACAATCAGTAAATCTAACTGTTGTTCCTGTTTAATTCTTTCATATGGTTTTTTATGCGCTAACCTGGCGGATGCATCCTTCTTAAATGATGCATAGCCACCTATGTCAAAATGCTGATCATATAACTCATTATAATCTTCAAGCATTTCCTTTAATCCATCTTCTTTATCTAAAGATTTCTGACCACTTGCATTATCAATTGTTGGATCAAACAATCCGGTCACTTTAAGCTTTGGCATTCTTTCTTTAAACTTCTTATAATAGCTAATTGCCTCCGGAATACTACTTGTTGCAAAAATAGCATGAAACTTGTTATTTCTACTCATTACAAGCCAATTGTCTGCAATGTCATCTACTATGGCATACTGATAATTATCATTTTCATACTGTTCTCTAGGAAGATAACTTTCAATTCCCTTTATGACAGTTCCATCATCTAAATATGTATCAGCCATAGGAACTTTCTGATCAGACATATAGTGATAATATTTCTTGCTTTTTTCAGGATCTTGTAACGCTTCTTCAATAGACTCAGCTTTGGCCTTATACAGTGCAACCTTATTTCTTATATCCCTATCCTTATAGACCATCACCATAGATGGATCAAATCCTAATACGTTTTTATCTCTAATACCATCAGCAATACTATATCTATGTAACTCATTACCAAATATATCTGCTGTGGTGCTCATTACTTTTTCGTTCTCTGTAAAAACAGGAGTTCCTGTAAATCCAAAGAATAATGCGTTTGGGAATGTTTCTTTTATTGTACTAAGCATTTCTCCAAAAGTTGACCTATGGCATTCATCTATTATAAACACTATTCGTTTTGCCTGCATATCTTCAAGATCTTTAGTTCTCATCTTTATCGCAGCATCTTTCTTTATGTTGCTCATTTTCTGTATTGAGGAAACTATCAACGTGTCTTTCGGATCTATACTCTTTAATTTTCCAATAAGCATAATTGTATCTTCTGTTTCCTGAACATCGTCAACATTATCTGCAAATGCTCTATACTCTTTTAATGATTGCGTTCCCAACTCGATTCTGTCCATTAAAAATACCACTTTGTCTGCATCTTTAGAATTAGCGATTAATTGAGCTGATTTAAATGATGTCATTGTCTTTCCGGAACCTGTTGTATGCCAAACATATCCTCCTAACTGATTTCCATCTTTCCAATCCTTTTTTGAAACACAATCGGAAATTCTATTAGCGGCGTAATACTGATAACTTCTCATAACCTTAAGTACTCCATCAGAGTCATCAGCAACTGTATAGAAACCTACCAATTGATGAGCTAGTGGAATAGATAAAATAGTTGAAGCTATGACTCTCCAATCATTAATTGGTTCATTATTAAAATCTGCCCAATGGAAAAAGAAATCCGTATTAAACCTACCATCCGGTCCCGGATTTGCAAAATATAATGTTTCTTCCGGATTCATAGCAAAGAAAATCTGTATAAGTGAAAAAATACCAGTGAATACACCTTCATGTGCGTACTTCATTATCTGATTAGTTGCTTCCGAAACAGGAACCCCGGTCCTTTTTAATTCAATATGAAATACCGGCATTCCGTTAATTAAGAGCATGATATCACCACGTCTGTCTTGCAACACTTTTTCATGTCGTTTAAAAATAGGCTGCTCAACAATCTGATATCTGCTTTGTCCGGCAGCTATTTCCATTCTGTCATAAATTTTTAAACTTACTTCTTTTCCGTAATGTAAAGTATCATCTGGATTTTTTCTGGTAATAGAAACCGTCTTACCATTAATAAATCCATTAAGAGCTAATGGTGTACGCAAATTTTTAATCTGTTCAATTAATTCATCCATTTCTTCACGAGTCAACGGACAATCATTAAGTCTGTCAATCTCTCTATTATTCTCAAAGAGAATATTAGCCCAGTTTTGAATAAGCTGGTCTTCTGTTGGGTTCTTAATAATTTGTTTTTCCCATCCATTACTCTGTAGTGCAGTAATAAGTGCACTTTCAAATTCTAATTCTTTACTAAATCCGCTCATACTTTTTCTCCTATTTTTTATATAATTTATTGTTATTTGCTCACTCTGATGAAGGGCGATAAGGTGGTCAAGTTGGCGAAAGAAAGCGCCTATAATCTTTTGCTCTTCTTCTGATGGAATTGCTATTTCTTGATTGTCCAAATCATTTTTGTTGAGATTACCGATTGCACCATTCCCGCCAGCCACAAACAACTCGATAAACCGTCTGTACCAAGATGATCCCATTAAGGCGTTTACAAAGTGTGGTTCTTTCGTTGTGCCAAGAAGCATAAATCCACCGTGAACAGCAGATTCTTCCGGGATTCCACTAATAATCGTGTGTTTTCCAACAAGTCTTGATGACCCATTTGCAGCGGTAATGAGAATGTCGTTTGCTCTTGCATAGTCAATATTAACGGCTTCACGCACAACAAAAACATCTTCATCGCTTAGTGTAAAACTATCCTCGGCTATATTTGATGAGCGCAGAACACGAACCCCGTTTTTCCGAATATCAGAAGGTTTGTATGTTAGCCCACGGCGAGTTGTCACAACATCTGAGAACTTACGCTGTTCCCAAGATATATAACTATATCTTGAGCAAAAAATAAGTATCAAGACAGTTATATGTTATTATAAATTTATTTTTACACTAATACTGTAATTCAGTAGTTTTATATGTTATCCAATTTCAATGTATTATCCTATTTTCCTGCACAAACATCTTTTCAAGCATTGACTTTTTGATATATTTCATTTTTTCCAACTCTCGTTGATGAAGGGTGATGAGGTGGTCAAAGTTGGTTAAATATCTTCCTATTCTTCTCTGTTCCTCTATATCTGGTGTTGGTATTGACATCTCAAAGAAAACATTGTCCTTAATTGAAAATCTATCTGAACGAGCACCTGAATCACCATTAAAATTCATAAAAGAATGCCAATAGTTACTTTTGAAGAAATGCTCAAGGTAGGTCGTGTCAATATCGTGTGGACGAAACACCGTATAAAGTGGCGACATTACGCCAGTTCTGCCTAATTTATTGCGATTTATCGGACCGACTGGTGCAGTCACAGAAATTCTTGGATTATATACAAAGTCCTCGTTACGAACAACATAATACCCATCAAGACTTGCCATTTTAGAAATATCGTGGTCAAAAAAATCTCTCTGACTGATAATTCCAAACTCAGCAGAATTAGTTAATGTTTCTATATATTGTAGTCCTGCATTTTTCTCGGTAACTTTATCAGCAATATCTGATAACTTACACTGTTCCCAATCGTCATTAAATCCCTTAAATCTAATTTCTGGCTTTTTTGCTTCATTTTGAGGAAACATCTTTTCCAACATTGATTTCTTAGTTTTTTGCAACTTATCACACTTTCGTTGATGAAGGGTGATGAGGTGGTCAAGACTGCAAAAATAGTCCGCTATTTTATCTTGTTCAGCTTTTTCAGGTAGCAAAATCGGTATAGATGTATATTCCTGAAATGATATGTTTAACAGCCCATCCATTCTTGCACCAGATGATACAATTCGTCGAAGCTGGCTTTCAACTGCTTTTCCATTCAATTCAATAGACATAAATTCTGCATTTTCTGAACCAGAAGAAAAACAGTGATAAACAAAGGGAATTCGAGCTTTTTCTTCTGTTGTCAAAGAAAAGCAAGAACCAAACGGACGCAATTTAGAGGCTCCGTGATTATAAGCTAGTTCGCCTTTTTCAAGGAGAATATACTTCTTTAGACTTTGCCCTGCATTGTTAGTTGAATACCGTTCTGATTGATTTATAAATCCATTCTCAGCAGTTATCATCATAACTGGAGCACTAGATGTTTCATCAGTCCGCTTGATTTCTTTGACCACCTCTGATAACTTACGCTGTTCCCAATCATCATCAAATCCTTTAAATCTAATCTTTGGTTTTTTATCATTTTTCATTAAAAATCACCTCCAAAGAATTTCTTTAATTCAGCAATAGCTGCCATATCAACATCAGAACCAGTTAATTCATCCATCATTTTAGAAAGTTCACTTTCTGTCTTCTTTATTTCGCGTTCTATATCCTCAAATGTATCCTGATATTTCTTTGTTAATTCTTCTACCTTTTTCTCAAACTGAGATATTATGCTTTCAGGTAATGATTCAATTCCTTCTATAATTGGATTAATCCATTTACACTCAAGAAGGTATTCAGCATCACTTTCTGTTAAGTTTTCAATTGTATCCTTAGTCTTTAATTGCAATTGCTCTTCTGACTTTTTGACATCACTCTTTAACGATTTTTCTTCATTGTTCATCTTTTCAACATCCTTAAGTGAATCAATCAAGGTTCCGTATTCGGAATCACCGTACATTTTTAAGGACTTTATAGTATTTTTTATGTTTTTGAAAACAAATTCATCTTTGTTTTCACCAAGTGCATCACCTAATATTTCCTTGTCATCCTCCGATAATTCACTAATAATTGTTTCATATTTAGACGATATTTCCTGAATTTGAATCCTCATATTTTCAATTTCAGTTACATCATCCTTTAACAGTGTATTCTGAACAAGTTCAAATGGAATAATGTGTCCCTTCCATCCTTCCTGTACTTCTGTGTCTTTTCCATTTTTCTTTTTAATAACCATATTAGGGTCTACCTGTCTGACAGAATCTTTTCCCTCAGCCTGTATCAATTCAATATCCCCTGCTATGGAATCATAATTTGTCTTAAAGATTTCATATGCCTCATATTTATCAACCAGTTTTACATTATTAAATCTTCCAAGTATATCTTCAGATATTCTGTCCTCTTCCATCATTATTTGAATTTGACTTACGTTATCTATTAATTTTTCTTTTAATTCATCTCTAAAACCTGCGAAAGTGGTCTTATATTCATTCACAAATTTTCTTACATCATTGTTATCTTCAACAGCCTTCTTTATATTTTCCACCTTTATTGAAGCATGACTACCATTAGACTGAAATAGTTCTTCCTTTAATGTCGGGAACTCTTTCCAGAATTTATCTAATTGTTTAATTTCATTTTCCGGGATGCCTCCAAACATTATTGAATATATATCCCATGATTCTGTTTCTTCGGATGAATCAACATATCTTGGAATATTTAAGTTATAATCATTTGCCCTAATTTCTTCTTTACTTACTTTTCTCGAATACTTATCAATATCTAAACGTCCTTTTACAGTATCTGTGATTTTTTTAATATCACATGGACGTAATTTGTTATTCTTTCCTTCTTTTGTAAATCCCTTAGACGCATCGATTATTAAAACATCCGTATTTTCTCTCTTTTGTCTAAGCACCATAACAATTGTTGGTATACCCGTTCCAAAGAAAATATTTGCAGGTAATCCAATAATAGCATCTATATTGTTCTGTTCAATTAAGTTTTTTCTTATTTCACCTTCTTCTCCTCCTCTAAAAAGGACACCATGTGGCAAAACAATTGTCATTATTCCATCTGGTTTCAAGTGATATAAGTCATGTAATAAGAAAGCATAATCTGCCTTAGATTTTGGAGCCAGCCCATATCTTGAATAACGAGGATCATTTTCTTTCCCCGACGGTTCCCAGTTCTGTGAATACGGTGGGTTACTTACTACTGCATCCACATATAACGGGTCATAAGTTGCAACCGGATCTGTCTCATCAAAATACGGCCAATCTTCCTCTAAAGTATCACCATTTCTGGTAACTATATTGTCTGGAATAATTCCCCTCATTACCAAATTCATTCTTGTAAGGTTATATGTATTAGCCTTTAATTCCTGTGCATAATATCGAATATTGTCTTTCTTATCCATATATTTAGAAACGGCACATCCAATATTAATTAACAAAGAACCCGAGCCTGATGTTGGATCATAAATTTTAATCTCATTATGCCCTTTTAAGTGATTTGCAACAATTTCTGACATCATCAAAGAAACTTCATGAGGTGTATAAAATTCCCCCGCTTTTTTACCCGCATTAGCTGCGAACTGGCTAATCAAATATTCATAAATAAAACCAAGTACATCGTAATCCTGTTTACCGTCCATCGGTATATCATTAATCAAATGTATTAAATCGCTAATTGCTTTTGTCTGAGACTTTGTATTATCCCCTAATTTGCTAAGTCCTGTCTCAAGTGTTGCAAAAATACCTTCAAACACTTTTTTATGTGAAGGTGAAATTAATCTTGAGAATGAGGACAATGCCGTTCTAACATTGTCTACACTAAAATCAGAACCCATATTTATCCAGGTAGAAAATAAATCTTCATATGATATGAAATATCCAAGTTTTGTGTGTGCGTTATGCACCAAATCCCCATCTTCCTCATTAACGTACTGCTTGATATCCTCATCCTGATAATCAATTTCATGTAACCACTTTTCCTCTTTTTCAGAAAGATACTTATAAAAAATAAAGCCTAAAATATAATCTTTGTATTCGTTAGCTTCTATTTTTGATCTCATCTTATTTGCAGATTCCCATATCTTAGCTGCTAATTGTTGTTTATTCATTTTCAAAACTCCTTTATATTTTGTTATTCTTTCACCGTACAGAAACGTATAAAAGTATTTTATCACAAAAGTAGCTTTTTTGTTTTTTTATTGCCTTTTGTTGCAAAAAAACTCTAAAAAGAAAGAACCAGGCAACAATACCCGGTTCTTTCTATCCTTCCTATTTCACCCTTACGCTTTTCTTCACCCACAAACCATATACCTTCTTTTTTCCATATACCATCACGGCTCTTACCTGAATTTTTACTTTCTTTTTGCTTTTAAGCTTCTTTATTGTCAGAGCTCTGTTCTTGGTATACTTTATTTTCCACTTTTTACCCTGTTTGTATCTAACCTGATATTTTGTGGCACCAACTATCTTACCAATTAGAAGTTTTACACTTTTCTTCTTCGCCTTAACTTTTAAAGTTGGTTTTCTTTTTTTGAACTTTGATACAGTCTGATTTTTTCTAATCGTTGTTGTTTCAATGGTAACTTTAGGAGTTGTCTGCTCTGGTTTCGCTGTGACAGATTCTTTTGGTGCCTCTAGTGTTGTAGTAGGTTCTACCTCCGTTACTGTTTCCGGTTCCGTCGTATCTTTTTCCGGCTCTATAACTGTTGACGACTCAGAGACACTTTCCTTTTCCGTGGTTGTTTCCGTCTCCGGTTGGCTACTTGTTGCTGTTTCACTCTCTGTTTCCGTCTCCGGCTGACCACTTGTTTCTGTTTCACTCTCTGTTTCCGTCTCCGGCTGGCTGCTTGTTTCTTCCGCTACCTCCTCAAAATCTCCATCTATCTCAAACTTTAATGTATCACCACTTATTTCCGTTACGTGTACATTTATTTTATCATAAATATCCATTTCCTGATTTTCTTTTAACGGGGCGTCTGATTTCGTGGAGTATACTCCACCTAAAACCTCATAATTCCATTTTGAGGTAGTACAATTCATATTATTAGGGAATTTTGTTTCTTTGTCTGCCACATAACATACCAGTCCTGATGTAATGGATAAACCCTTTAACTTAGTTCCGTCTGCCTTATAAAAGTCCCTTGACTGACAATCATATTTATTTCCGTTTTCACCAAAATTTCTATATTCTAAATATAAAGTTTTGTTTGTACCTTTTATATTTAATTTATATCCCACTATATCAGATGTTCCAAAGGTTCCTGATGCCTTTAATGTATACTCTCCCTTTGATTTAATGGTCTTTAAATTATCACCGGTAATCCATCCCTTCGCCTCTCTTTCCTTTAAAGAAATAAACTGAGGCAATGGTGACAAATGTTTTGCCATTGCAGACATATAGTAAACCGGGGAACTGCCTGTGGAATTATAAAGGTCTTTCAATCCAAGAATATGACCCATTTCATGAGCTGCAACACCTATTGAAAACATAAGATTATTATCACTACTTTTATAAAGATAATCATAGGAATTAGTCAGCTGCACGTAATATCCGCTTGTTAATGTTTTTGTACCGGTATTAATGGTGACATCTCCCCAATAATCCTTATAATTCCATAAAGGTGATGCCCAACTTACCGATATTTTCTGAGTTGTGTTTTTGTATATTATTGTAATGGCATCTATTTTGCCATCATTGTTTTTATCCAAATCATCAAAGCCATATGTTTTGGTTCCATCATAATTTGTAATTTTATTGCCCTGAGCAATTGCATTGTTTATTGCTTCAGACCAGTCTTCTTTCAGTTCATACATACGCTGCATACGTTCACTTTCATTAGTGTAACCTATAGGATTTTCATCACTATACTCAGCATAATAGCCACGCTTTTTAGATAATTTAATGGAACCGCCCTTATTAAATAAATATAGGTTATCTATCTGTAAATTGTTATTGGACACATTCCTGTAGTAATCCGATACGCTATAAAATCCTGTATTATAAGAATTATCCGTTAACTTTCTTACGGAAGTTCCCTGATACAATGTATCGGTAAATTCCTCTTCATCATCAAAACGTGCCATTACAACTAAATTGGTAAAGTTCCCTGTTGTTTTTGACTGCTCCTGCTGTTTGTCCTCTAACTTTGTATATACCTTAATTCTTCCTACATAATTTTTTAAATTTGACCAGTTGTTTTCACCTCCAACATAGGACATTTCCTTGGAATTTTTGTATGATGTCATGATTTTAGCATCGCCTTTGTCATTTGATACCTTAACTACTGTGGAAAACCATTCATCTTTTTCCACTTTCACCGGAGAATCCAGTTCCACCGTTACATATCCGCCATGTTCATAGGTTGCAGAAGTTGTTGCCGCCTCATATCCACCGGATGTAGGAACATTTTCCTGACCACCATAAGGATTGTCAATATTTTTATATACCTTAACTTCAACCTTAACATTTTCACCGCTTACAGCAACATTTACAGCTTTAATGTATTCGTCCTTGCCATTTGTTCCACCCTTTTGCGCCTTAAAAACATTTGCCATTACCTTATCATTTCGCAACGCAAAGTCATCCATTCCTCCATCATAATAATAATTGTAATCGTATTTCTCCTTAGGTGCAAAAGTAAAGGCGTATGAACATGAGCTTGTATTATCGTAGGAAAGCCAGAAATATTCCTGACTTTTGTAACTGTTTTTCACAAGCCAGCCACCGTTTCTTTTAGCACCTCCCGGCACAAAATTTTCTGCCGGAATATTATCATCCCAACCAATTATGGTGCATGCATGAGGTGATATTTCCGTACCTTTTTCATTTTTAGGATTATAATAGGTTGTTTCTCTTAAATTATTGTACTGAAAAGTTACCCCGCCATATTTTGCAATAGCCTCTTTTACGGATTTTATATACTGTTCAGAATCTCCACTGTTATCCGGAATATAAAATGCATTTTCAAATCTATATGCAGGATTTTCATAGGGATTAACCGTTGCATCATTTCCTTTAACGGGAGCCCACCACATAGAACACAACTTAACAATTTTCAGTGGATCCCCCGCCTTTTGGGTATAATCCACCGACTGCCAATCTCCACCCGTATTTCCCAGCGGATCAGCCTCCCTTTTGTACACTCTGTAAGCTGCCGCAACAGGATTTAGTGATAAAGTATCCTTAGTAACGGTTTTATCAATCCCTGATTTCAGTATTGAAGCCTCGGCTACCGCCATGGATGAATATGCCCAGCAAAGGTTACTATTTCCCTGGTCCTTAACCGGTGTTATTATTCCATAATCCCTTCCATCATATTTATCCCTGGTGGCAATTTCAGCCACTGTATCTATAACATCATGATTAGATATTTTATCATTACCTGCCAATACAATTCCATTTGGTATAATAGAAAATGCCATAACAACAATTAAAAATAAACTTACAGCTCTCTTCATATATGCTCCTTTAACCTGCAATGATTAATAACCGGCTCAATTATATTATTTCACCCTTACGCTTTTCTTCACCCACAAACCATATACCTTCTTTTTTTCATATACCATCACAGCTCTTACCTGAATTTTTACTTTCTTTTTGCTTTTAAGCTTCTTTATTGTCAAAGCTCTGCTCTTGGTATACTTTGTTTTCCACTTTTTACCCTGTTTGTATCTAACCTGATATTTTGTGGCACCAACCACCTTACCAATTAGAAGTTTTACTCTTTTCTTCTTCGCCTTAACTTTTAAGGTTGGTTTGTTTTTTTTGAATTTTGATACCTTTTGATCTTTTTTAGTGTTTGTCGGTTTCACTGTTCCCGGTTCTGTGGTTCCCGGCTCTGTTGTTCCCGGTTCCGTCGTTCCCGGCTCCGTCGTTCCCGGCTCCGGTTTTGTTGTTCCCGGCTCTGTGGTTCCCGGTTCTGTTGTTCCCGGTTCTGTCGTTCCCGGCTCCGGTTTTGTTGTTCCCGGTTCTGTCGTTCCCGGCTCTGTCGTTCCCGGCTCTGTTGTTCCCGGTTCTGTTGTTCCCGGTTCTGTTGTTTCTGTCGACTTTATATTAATGTTCACAATTGATACAGATACATAAGCCTCTTTAAAATATTCGTCATCAGAATAATAAATGGAAATGTACTCACCACTGTCTGAAGCCTTTAACGGGCCAAAATTATAATAATCATAAGGATACTCTGTTTTGGAACTCTCCTCTGCATCAAATTCCTTTGATGTATATCTGTCAAACTTTTCAATGCCTGAATAAATTCCATTTCCCTTATTATTAATTTTAAAAATCTTACTATGCTGCGCAGACATCATAGTTCTGTAAACATACATTTTTACAGTATTACCTTCTGCTACCGTACCTTTTATGCCAATCCTGTTGTAGGCATCATATCCGTCATCTGATATCTCATAGGTTACTGAAATCTTTTTAAGTATACCTAATTTATCCGAAATATTTCCCGGCAAATTCTCCGGTTTTGCCTCATTTGTGTAGCATTTATTTTTTTCATCTAAAACCCAGTCACCCTTTAAACCAACTGTTGCTTCTAAGCCACTGTCTGCCACAATCTTTACCTTTTTAGGTAATACTGCTGCTATTTTTTTAAGACTCTCTGTATCATTCATACTCTTATAAACAACTAATTTAGAAAAGCCCTCCGGTGATACACTCTTTACATAAGATTGTGCCAGCTGTGACACATCAAAAAATTTCACTTCATATTTTATTGTGGCATCATCGCCTGTTTTTACATCTTTTAACCCGGTTATGGTAACACTATAATTATCTACATATTTATGATTTGTTGCATCTTTAGGCTGAACAAAATCAATAGTTGAAGTAGATATACTAGCGGTAGAATCCGAAGATTTACATATATAGCTTTCTCCTGTTGTAAGATTCTTTACCGTAATTAAAACATTCCCTGGGTTCTGAACCTTTACATAATCTTTATTTAAATAAGTTGACCATACACATTCATCAGGATACACAACATTATCAGGCATATAACCTGCTGCCGGAAATGCTGAAAAAGGCTCTGTGTATTCGGTATTCCTGCTTTCACATATTTTTCCAATGGAAACATGTCCGCTATATCCAAACTGGACACTTGAATATTGAGGTGAAATCAATGCCATTCTGTGTCCTGTTGTATCCCATGTTCCATTTGACAGACTATATCCTTCATTCATCCAACTGGTAATTGAACCGAAAGGAGTTGCATACATGGCAAGTATATTATGGTCAAGATTAAAACCTTTTTGCCACAATTCATCATCCATGTCATCTGGCTTACTGCTATTACTTATATAATGGTCAAATTGAAAGTTTCTATCTAAAGCCTGATACTGCAATGACTCATTTTGAACGCATTTTTTCAAAAGAGGCTTTGCCCCTGTAAGATATCTGTAAAAATTAGTCATTGCCTCCATAGAAGCTAATGTATCATCTGTTAAAATTCCCTGATTGTATGGTGCCTCTATGGATGCCGGTGTGGAATAATACGTAGATTCCTGCCCGTCACCATACGTCTCCCCTGCATTTTTTGCCTTTGAATACTCTGCTGCCACATCATCTTTGGTCCTTTGTCCAAATGTGGTGTTGTTATAATCATATACCACCGTTCCTGCTGCCTTAGCCATGTTAGCTGCTGTTATTGTACATACAACCAATAATGCTAATATTAATAAAATTCCGTTTAACTTAAGCTTATTTTTCATAACTTTTCCTTTCCTATGTAACTTTTATTTATTTTACTTCAGGTTCTTTTCTGCTGACCTCAACCATAGTTCTCTTATATATTATATTATCTAGAATTTCTTTAAGCAACGACTATTATTGACAATAAATTTTTCCAATGGTACTCTTTAAACATAAATTAAAGGTAATTTTTTATTCCTATGATAATTTGAAACTACAGGAGGTGAATAATTATGGAATGTCCGTATTGTAATGCTAAAATGGAAGAAGGTAAACTGAAGCAAGACAGATATGCGTTAAAATGGAAATCTAATGAACGTCGTTCAAAAAACGTAAAACTCACCAGTTTTTTAACCCAGACTTATGTTGATGCTTATTTATGTAGGGGATGTAATAAAATTATTATTGATATTAATACGGAGGTATAATTATATTTCCGAAGTTTATATTGATAAAAAAAAACAGTGGCAGCAAAAGAATGATTTCTACCTGATAGAAACTGTCCTTTCACTGCCACTAAATTTTTTCATTTAACCAACTACCTGCTTTTTCCTGCTTACAAGATTTGTCAGAATTATAAATGCCACACTAAATCCTATAACAATCCCACCATTAATAAGCAACGGTTTTATTCCGTTAAAGTCCAATGTTTCCATACTTTTTATCAACTCATTGTTTTCCACAAAATAATATGTTGGAAGAACATGGGCTATTTTTAGTACATAGTCCGGCATATATTCAAAAGGTACGAAACAACCGCACAAAAATGAAGTTCCAAGAGCAATTACATTTACTATGCCGCCTATGGCATTTTTGTTTTGAGTAATGTTTCCTATTAAAAATCCAATTGTCAGACTACATATGGCAAATATAAAAGAATTTATTACATATGCCAGACCATTTGATGTAAACATTGAATTTTTAAAGAGAATAGCACTTAAAATCATATATAACACCCACATTGCCAGAATAACAATGGCATTTGAAAATAATACAATTCTATTATATTTTTTGTAGCTGAAGCTACTGATAATGGTTCGTTTTCTAACATTTTCTTCATTAATACTGGCTAAAATCATGCTAATGCAATACACGCATCCGGCTAAAAGAGCGTAATTTAGGAAATTAAAGTAACTGGTCATGCTTCCTAACTTTGAAGTATCAAGAGAACTTTTAATCGTAACTTTAGCCTCAGTTTCCACAGCACTATTTACCTTCCTTACTAATTCACTTCCACTATAGTAATCTTTATAAACCAGCACTGTCTTTATGTATTTTTCCACCAGCATTTCGCTGTAAGATGCATACTCGTCTCCTGTTGTTTTGTATTTAATTTCCGGATTTTTGCCATTTAACAAATCTTCCCCAAATTTTTTTGGTATATAAATCACAAAATTTACATCTCTGTAGAAAAGTGCATCATCCATCTTTTCCTTGTCCTTTGTATCTATGCCCGCTATTTTACAATGTTTGCTGACATAATCTACAAATCCTTCAGTAACAGTGTTGTTATTGTCATTATTTACAATTAAAATATCCGGTTTTGACTCTTCAAAATTAGTGGTGCTGTTGCCTGCCGACTGATTTATGGCTGTAATGGCAACTAACATTACCGTATATAAAATCAGCATTCCCTTTAATTTATTTAAAATTTTAAGAATTGTTTTAAATACTGTCATACTTTTCCCTCCTTAAACTTATGAAAGAAATTGTCAGGCAGATTACAACAAATACCAGTAAGTATGTAACATCCCTTAAATATCTGTCTAATGTATCGTAATAATACAGTGAATAAAATCCGTCTGTAATTAAATTGTTAGGATTAATCAGATTTATAACCGGCACGTTTTTGTCAATTACATACTTGAGAGTAACTCCCATCATACCTGATAGTACCGACAAAAACATAGTAATGGCTATGGTTATTCCTGTTTTTGCTCCCTCTGACACCCTAAATACCGAAGCAATTAAAACTCCCATTGAAATGCCTGCCAAATCTCCCACTGCTGAAAGCAGAATCACAAGAGGGGTATTGTCTCCAAAATCAACTTTTAGAACAAATCTTAAAAACAGTATTAAAATAGCAATTCCCACCATGCTTACAAGATACGAGCCTATTGCCGAGCTTAAAACAATTATGCTTTTCTTATTAGGTGAAACTGAAATTCTCTTTCCTTTGCTGCTCATATTCGCCAGACAGTTATTAATTGCCGTCAGTCCTAACATTCCACAATACATACACGTCATAGCTATAAGGGTATAAAATTCAATTTGCATATAGCTTAAATTAGAGGCAGAAATATTTTTCATATTGACCTGTCCATTATTTATCTTTTCCAATATGTCTTTGGCAATTTTTTCCGGGTCAAATGATGTGCTTCCCTTTGCTATTTCATTTTCAACGGTTTTCTTAGTTAAATCCTCTATAATAGCCTTGTTCTGCCCTATTTCTGTTACAACAAACCTAATTAAAGTCTGGTATGTTCCGTTTTTCTTTACCACCACCTGTGGCTCTTCGTTTTTAAATATAATATAACCTTCTATATCTGAATCATCTAAAAGTGAATCCGCCTTTTCTTTTTTAACATATTTAATGTTAAACAGCTTATTCTCGCTGTCATCAGCTGACAGTTCTTTTAATGCCTCCTGATATATTTTCTGATTTTCAAACTGGCTGTCATTAACTACGGCAATGTCAAACACCTTTAATTTTTCATCTTTTTCTATGTTAGAAAATGCCATATTAAAAAATATTCCAAGAATAATAGGAAAGGCGAAAGTCCAGAAGATTAGTATTTTATTTTTAAACAATGTTTTAATTGTATATTTTAAATTATGTAAAAACATTAGTCTCTTAATTCCTTTCCTGTAAGTTTTAAAAATACATCATTTAATGTAGGCCCTACACGCTGTATCTTCTCTTCTATGTTAGCCTCTTTCTTTAATTCTTCACTTGTTCCCTGAGCAATTATTTTTCCTTTGTCCAAAATAATAATTCTGTCGCAAAGGATTTCTACTTCTTCCATGTAATGAGTTGTGTAAACAATAGTTGCCCCATTATCCCTTAACTTTTTAATACCGTCTAAAATATTATTTCTGCTTTGAGGGTCAACGGCAACTGTAGGTTCATCTAAAAAAATCAGCTTTGGCTTGTGGGCAATTCCGCAGGCAATATTAAGTCTCCTTAAAAGACCTCCTGATAACTGCTTTGGCAGGTATTTTTTAAATTCCCCAAGACCTACTAAATTAATTGCATCTTCCACATACTGCTTTCTGGTATTTTTATCTTTAATGTACAAGCCACAAAAATAGTTGATGTTGTCATATACGTTTAATTCGTTAAACACTGCAACATCCTGAAAAATTACACCTATTTTTGCCTTTATGTCATAAGAGTCCGGTTTCATTTCCTCCCCGAAAATTTTTATACTGCCTCCCTGATACTTTAGCAGTGCCAAAATAGAATTGATTGTTGTACTTTTTCCACTGCCATTGGGGCCTAAAAGCCCTAAAATTTCCCCTTCGTATACATCAAAGGATAAATTATCAACCGCCTTTTTTTCCTTGTATTCCTTTGTTAAATTGCTAACTTCAATTACTTTTTCCATATGCGAATCTCTCCTTGTTTTATGGTAGTGTCAAATTTACTACCCTATTTTCTTTATAAAACCTTTATTTTTAGGGAGTTTGCAATAAAAAGAGCATTGACCTCCCTTTTTTGGTATAATGTCAACGACGAAATCAACTTT
>NZ_JACOOZ010000008.1:0-172334 GCF_014287775.1 Eubacterium segne | reverse complement strand
TCACATTTCTCACACCGACCTGTGGAATTTAATCTTTCACACAAGAATTCCAGAGGTCTGTTTTCTATGCCCTGATTTTCAGATTTAAAGAAAAATGTACTTAAATTTTAACACTTATTACCCTTTATTCAACCAAAAACTTTTAAATTTAGGTTGATTTTTAACAGTGGGTGGAATTTAGTCTTTCATACGGAATTTACTTTTACAAGTCAGCAATTCGAAATCTTTTTTCAATTTATTTATCCATTCCCGTTGCAATACACACAAAATAGACTTTTTCAACTCCTGCCATAATAAGAATTTTGCTACAGGCATCTATTGTGCTTCCTGTTGTATATATATCATCCACTAAAAGCACATTTTTATAATTACTGATTTTTTCAACATCCACTGCAAATGCATCTGACATATTCATCTTGCGCTGTTCATTGCTAAGTCCCTTTTGAGGTATTGTGTCCTTTATTCTGATAAGGCTTTTGTTGTCCGTTTCTATTCCCGTATAAAAACCTAATCTGTTTCCAAATTCTTCCGCCTGATTGTATCCTCGTTTTTGTTTCTTCTTATCATACATTGGAACCGGTATAATTTTATCTATCTGCCACCTTTTAAGTAATTCTCCATATTTTTCTGCTGCAATTTTCCCATAAAAATCTCCATATGCTTTCTGATTTCCATATTTAAACCTGTAAACGGACTCTTTCATTTCTTCCTTATATTCAAATACGGCTACGCCTTTTTCAAAAGTATGATTAATTTTTCTGCAATCACCACATAATATTTCATCATTCCCTTTTAAAGGCTTTCCGCATTTATAGCACCTATTTCTTCCTATAAGAAACTTTGATATGTCGCATTTTTCGCAAACATCCCCAGAAGATTTTATTACTCGCTCACATAACGGACATACCTTCGGAAAAAATATCCCCATTAATTTTTCTTTCATATATTCCCTTTTACTCATTATAGTAATTTATAATCTGCCACTTAAGTCCTGAATACCTTTTATGCTGATCTTCATTAGCTATCATGGCTTCAAACATTTCCTTTCTTCCTACAATGCACACGCACTTCTTTGCTCTGGTAACTCCTGTATACAAAAGATTTCTGGTCATAAGCATCTGCACTCCCGAAACTAAAGGCATAATAACTGCAGGATATTCACTACCCTGAGACTTATGTATTGTAATGGCATACGCCAGCTCCAATTCCTCTGCCTGTTTTGTATCATAAGTTACATATCTGTCATCATCAAAAACAACTTCTATATAATTAGTAGTATTGTTAATTTTAGTAACAATTCCCATATCTCCGTTAAATATGCCACTGCCGGTATCAAATATTCTTCCTGAAGCCGAGCGTTGTTCCCAGCTAAGCTGATAATTGTTTTTAACCTGCATAACCTTATCACCCTCCCTGAAAATTGTCCCTGCAATTTCCTTTTCGCTTTTATCAGGAGAAGGAGGATTAATAAACTTCTGAAGTTGTTCATTTAAGGAATTGACACCTAAAATACCGTTTCGCATAGGTGTTAAAACCTGAATATCCTGTTCTTTTGCCCCTACATATCCCGGAAGCTTTGTTTTAAGAAGACCAATAGTTGCATTTAATGCCATTTGTGCATTTTCTCTTTCTATATATAAGAAGTCACCGGTACTGTTATCCAGCGCCACCTGCTGTCCTGCATTAATTTTGTGGGCATTTACAACTATTCCACTTTCTCCCGCCTGTCTGAACACCTTCGTCAGCTTAACCACGCTAAACTGTCCCGAATCAATAATATCCTTTAAAACATTTCCCGGTCCCACACTTGCCAGCTGATTTACATCCCCCACAAAAACAACTCTTGTTCCAATGGTAATGGCTTTTAACAGTGCATGCATAAGAAATGTATCTACCATGGACATCTCATCTACAATAATAACATCTGTTTCCAAAGGATTTTGTTCGTTTCGTCCAAATCTTGCAGACAAATCATCTGCTGTTACCTCATCACCACCACCGGATACTTCCAACAGTCTGTGAATAGTGCTTGCCTTATGCCCTGTAGCCTCGCTCATTCTCTTTGCAGCCCTTCCTGTAGGTGCTGCAAGGGACACTTCTAAGCCATCTGTTTCAAACATTTGGATAATGGCATTAATAGTAGTGGTCTTTCCTGTTCCGGGACCACCGGTAATAACGGAAACACCATTATTCTGGGTTTCAATAACTGCCTTTCTTTGCAGTTCATCTAACTGAACCCCTGTCAGCTTTTCAATGGTATCTAACTTAATTCCCATAATATAGTCATCTTCCGTTGTTTCTATATTAAGCTCTAAAAGCATTCTGGCAATATTCAGTTCTGTATAATAGAAAGTTGACAGAAACACCCCTTCAACATCATCTATTTCTTTTAAAATCAGTTTTTTTTCAAGAATCAGTTCTGTAAAGCAGTTGTCTAACAAATCCATATTATAGGTTCCGTCAGCACTCATGTACTGATCTCTAAGTCCCAAAAGATTAATGGTTCTTTGTGCCAGCTGTTCCTTTGGCAAATAGGTATGACCTGAGGTAGAAGCATCTGCCAAGGCATAACACATACCGCTTTTTATTCTGACGGAGGCATTTACTTCCACTCCCGCCCTTCTTGCTATTTCATCTGCTGTTTTAAAGCCAACTCCTGCCACATCATCTGCAAGACGGTAAGGGTTGGTTTTTATGATGTCATAAACCTTAGTTCCATATAATGTGTATATTTTATTTGCCAAAGCCGGAGATATACCGTAGCCCTGAAGAAAAATCATAATATCTCTCATATCTTTCTTATCTTCAACCTGCTTGCATATATCCATGGCTTTTCTGGTGGTTATTCCTCTTATTTCCGCTAATCTTTCCGGTTCTTCTTCTATTATTCTGATGGTATCTTCCCCAAAACGTTCCACAATTCTGTCTGCAAGAACTGCACCTAAGCCCTTAATAGCTCCTGAGCCCAGATACTTTTTAATAGAGAACTCATCCGTAGCAGGAATTATTTCATAGGAAATAACCTTAATCTGTTCTCCATAAATATCATGAAAAACCTCTTCTCCCTCTATTTCCACATATTCACCTTCACCTATGTATCCAAAAGTTCCTGTACACTTAATTTCCTTTTTTCCACTTAATAAAGTAAGAACAGTGTAACCGTTGTCCTCATTTCTAAAGGTAATATTTTCTACATATCCACTGATATTTTTCATTTAATGTTCCTTATCCTAACAAGGCTGTCCAAAAATGGGACAGCCTTTAGATTAATATTTATTATTTTAATTTTTCTGAATTTTCCTCGTCAATATATTCCAGATATTGTCCGGTTCCGATGGCAACTGCCGTCATAGGATCCTCTGCGGTCATGGTGTTAATGCCGGTTTTCGCCTCTATCAGTTCATCCAGTCCGTTAAGAAGACAACCACCGCCTGTTAAAACTATACCTCTTACTGCTATATCTGCTGCCAGTTCCGGAGGAGTCTGTTCCAAAACCCTGTGTACTGCATCAATAATACTTGTTGTAACATCCCTTAATGCTTCTTCTGTTTCTTCCGATGTTACTTCTATGGTTTTTGGAAGACCGGTAACTAAGTTTCTTCCCCTTACTTCCATTTTCTGATTTTCAGATTTGTTATAGCATGTACCAATTCCAATTTTAATTTCTTCGGCAGTTCTCTCTCCAATAAGAAGATTGTGTTTCTTTCTCATATATCTGACAATAGCTTCGTCAAAATCATCTCCTGCCACTTTAACTGATGTGCTGACTACTGTTCCTCCCAATGAAATAACTGCAATATCGGTAGTTCCTCCACCAATATCCACAATCATGTTACCACAAGGCTTCTTTATTTCTATGCCGGCGCCTATGGCTGCTGCTAAAGGTTCTTCCACCACAAAGACCTCCCTGGCTCCTGCCTGAAAAGCTGCGTCCTGTACTGCCTTAGTTTCAACTTCTGTAGCTCCACTTGGTATACATACACATATACGTGGTTTCTTATATGAACGTTTTCCTACCGCTTTTTGAATAAAATATCTAATCATCTGCTCAGTAACTGAATAATCAGATATAACTCCCTGCTTAAGAGGTCTTACGGCAACTATATTTCCCGGAGTTCTTCCTATCATAAGACGGGCTTCCTCTCCGACAGCTTTTATCTTGTCAGTATCTCTGTCAATGGCAACTACTGAAGGCTCTTTTAAAACAACACCTTTTCCTTTTATATAAACCAATACACTTGCTGTTCCTAAATCTATACCAATATCTGTGTTAAACATTTGACGCTCCTTATGTGTAAAAAATTTTGTTTTCATCCTTATATATATTTTAGAATATCCATACTAAACTAAAGTATAACAACTTTTTCCCATTCTGTATATGTTTTATTTTTAAAAAATTTCCATTTTTTAGATATGTTTTTCCATTTTTTTGCCTTCCTTTTCAGATAAATCGTCCTTTTTCAACCTGTTTTTTATTTTTTTTCATGTTTTTTTGTATTTTTCGTCTTTTTTCGATATTCTTTTACATTCCGTTCATATTTTGTTCATAAGTACCCTTTATTATAAACAATGTACGAGTTATTAAGTACTTTTTGCGAGTGCTAAGAACTTGTGCATATAGTTTGTATACGTCATACCCTATAATGGCGTATTTTAAGTTTTTCATACTCAACCTAGTGGGTGAAACTCCCACTAGGTCCCCCGTAAACAACAGCCTTACTGATTTATCAGTTAAGGCTTTTATTTTTTTCATATTTAGCCTTTGTTGCAAGACCGCCACGTATGTGACGTTCTTTTTTATTTTTGTCTAACACCTCTCTTACTTTAATTGCCAGTCTCTGATTAATTTGCGGAAGACGTTCAGATACGTCTTTATGTACTGTGCTTTTGCTGATTCCAAACTGTCTGGCACACTGTCTTACCGTGGAATTGTTTTCTACAATGTAATTAGATGTTTCAAGTACCCTCTCTTCAATATATTCTTTCAAAAAAACCTCTATACAACTTATACTTTGTACATTTTATGCAATGTTTTTTTATGTTATGAAAAATTAAAAACTGCCACAGTATTTTACTCCCATGACAGTTCTTATATCATCTTTTTTAGTGTGTCTTATACTTTCTAAATGGTATTTCCACATTATTTTATATTTCTGCTTTTTCCCAATACAATCTTATAGTATGCCTTACAGTTTTTAGGTACCTTAAATACTGACTTACCTGAAATTTTGCTGAAAGCTCCTTTGTTAATTTTAGCTCTTTTAGCCTTAATTGTTATGTTCTTAAGTTTCTTATCTCCCTTAAAGGCGTTCTGATAAATAATTTCTACCTTTTTACCAATATATACCTTTGTAAGATTTTTGCAGTTATAAAAAGCTGACTTTCCAATAAAGGAAACATTATTACCAATTGTTACCTTCTTTAATTTTTTCATTTTTGCAAATGCCTTTGCCTTTATGCTTATAACCTTATATGTGACATTTTTAATTTTAACCTTAGAAGGTATATTTACGGCTTTAACCTTGCTGTTCTTTGCCCCTACACACATAACAGTTTTATTTTTATCTTTATTAGTTAAAACCTTGTATTTGCAGTTTTTAACTGTATATACATTTCCAATAGCTGCTGTTTTTTTGTCAACAACTGTTACCTGACATCTGATAGGATCTCCATTATTTGTATAAGCATATACTGTGGTTGTTCCCGGCTTTAATCCATAAACCACGCCTCCATCACTTACTTCAACAACAGAATCATCTCCCACAAGGAATTTGCAGTTTTCATCAAATACTGCATTCTCCGGTTGATATTTAACTCCTAAATCCTTATATTCGTTTACTCCTATAGTGTAATCATATTCAGGAAATTCATAATATGCCTCCATAGGCATTTCGTCGCTTTCCCCATCAGTACATACATGTACTTTACAGGTAGCTGTTAATCCACTAGCGGTTTTAGCTGTTATTATTGTATCTCCCGATTTTATAGGAGTTACACTGCCATCCATAACCTCTGCCACTTCCGGATTAGATGATGACCACTGTATTTCGCTGTTTGTTGCATCAAAAGGAATAACTGTTGCCTTTATTTCCCCTTCATCACTCCACTGGTTCAGTATCATGTATTTTCTGTTTAATATAATCTTTCTTTCCTTAACATATTCCCTTTCAGAAATGTATTTAGCAGTAAGGGTAGTATCTTTAACTAATATATCTGATGATGAAAATTCACCGTCAAAATCATAGCCGTTCTTTTTAAGATTCTTTATTTCCTCAGGCTCCATAAATTCCGACAAATCCTCTTCCGTACTACCTATGTAACTTAAATACTCTTTAAAATTCATATGGAAATGAGCATTCCATCCTACAAAAACATAGCCTTTTTTCTTAGGTGCCGTTGGAAAACTGCTTATAGTTTTTCCAATGTATTCATCCTTTGTAGCAATGACCTTATTGTCCGCCATAAACTTAACCTTACAAGGCTGTGGAACAATAGATGCTACATTCTTATCAACCCATTCTGTTCTTTCCTTTATCCAGCCTCTTAACCTTTCTATTTCCTGGTCGTAAGTCAGATAATTATTTCCCTTAGAATCTTCTTCCATATCATCCTGTCCTAAATCTGACATTCCCCATTTTTCAAAGTTATATGCTGCTGTCTTAACCATCTCATCTTTGTATTTGTCAAGCTGACCACCCGGCATAATCAGTTCATTAACTTTTTCCTTTATTGACGGCCATGCATCAACTATAGCCCGGGCAAATGTTTTATCTTCAAACAATTTGTCAAACCACATATTTGTGTTTCGGCTCCAGCCTGTAACAGAGTTTCCGGAATATTCTGTTGAACCCCAGGCAACATAATCAAAGTCCCAAAGAGGCCCAAAATATAATTTTCCATTTCTTGGTTTATACAAATATGTACTTGGAGAAACAAATCCATCCCCATTCATGGAGAATTCCTGCATCCAGTAATAATATACTGCTGCATTTAAATCCATATATTCCGTATAGGATGTTCCATTAGAATCCTTGAAATTCTTTCCGTATATTGCATCTTCCGTTTTTTGAACATAATCCTTTATATAATTAAACTGTGTTTCATTGTAATAATCTTCAAACTTAGGACTTTCTAACTTAAATTCAACATTATTATTAGTTGAAAATGTCTGATGTTCAATTCTCTCATATGGAGAAAGTGCCAGCAAATATCCTCCTGATATAATGGCAGAATCCGTAGAGTTCATTGTTTCCTCCGACTCTTCCAAATCATCAATATCTACTCTTGTGCTACCTACCCTTACCTGCTGCGACAGGAAATAACTTCCGTAATATTCTCCATTCATCACAACATCTACAGGTTCACTTTTAGGAGTAAATGCCATATTAAGCTGCTGTCCTAACCAATATGTAATCTTATTTCTAAGAAGACTGTTATCATAATAGTTAGCAAGCAATACCCAGTGTTTATTCTTTCCCATTCCAAGAAGGTCTGCTTTTTTATCAAGCTTAATCTTGTATGGCTTTTTAGGAGTAGCCCATGTAGAATTTCCACGTCCTCTTATGTATTCCATATTGTAAGTTCCACCTGTTACTTCCTTGCCTGTATACTCAGAAACAAAGCCATCCGGAACCTTTATGGTCATACTCCCGTAGCACTCTACTGAATGGTCACTTGAAGCATTCATTTCTGCAATAGTTCCATCTTCTTCATTAATATTAAAGTATATTACAGGAACGGTACTTTCAACAAATTCCACAGCTCTTATAAGGAAGTTTACCTTAGATGCTGATGTAGATAATACTTTAAGGGAAACTGTATGTTCTCCTGTAAGTTTTAATTCTGACACATCAATTGAACTGTCCTTTGTGTATGTCCAGTCATTTTTCTTTCTTTGTTTATATAATTTAAAAGTTCCAACCGGTTTGCTTCCACCATCAACGAAAACTCCAACGGTTATATCGCCTCCCCTTTCGGCTATGGCGTCAAGACTTAATCTTCCTACAATTTTTCCGTCAAAATTCAACTTTTTATCAATTGTGATTTCACTATTTAAAATATCCTTATCTTTTCCTGAAACAAGAACACCCTTTCCCTTTTCATTTTCAGTAAGGGTAACTTCTGAATTGCTAGTCTTTAGCTGATTATTCTTAAGCAAAACTGCCATATTTTGTCTGAAATAATCACCTTTAATACTTTTTCCGTCATCCTTTCCGTTATCATTTCCGGTTTGTGTTTTTTCTACAACATCATCTGCTTTAACATTTGTGTGATAAACGCCTGCTCCCGGAACTACCATGGACAAAGCTAACAGAATGCTAAGGGCAGAACTGCATAGCTTTTTCATTCCCTTTCTCATATACCTCTCCCTTCTGCCTTATAGGCAAAAAAATGCTATCATCAATTGTGATACAATTTTGATAACACTGATGATAGCACTATATACAAAAACTTACAATACTGTTTTTTTAACAATTGAGATATTTCTTTAACCATTTTTTAACATTTTCCTGTAAATGTTTGGACAATTTTTCATACACCATTTGGCTATACTCTCTTAATATCTCCTTTTCTTTTCCATCTAACATGTCCATGTCAATTAATTCCATATCATAAGGAACATAGGTGAGATTTTCAAAGCATAGAAATTCTCCAAAATCCGTTTTTTCCTTCTCTTTACACAAAATAAGATTTTCAATTCGTATTCCAAATTCATTGTCTAAATAAACTCCCGGTTCATTTGACGTTATCATTCCCGGCTCAAATACAGGATTTAATTCTGGATTTTTCATTATTCTGTATCTAATGGCATTAGGTGCCTCATGAACACTTAAAAGATAACCAACTCCATGTCCGGTTCCATGATTATAATCAAGTCCCATATCCCATAGAGGCTTTCTTGCAATATAATCAAGAGTCGTTCCGCTACAGCCTTTTTTAAATATTGCCCCTGACAGCTTTAAGTGTCCCTTAAGCACTGCCGTATACATTTTTTTCATTTTTTCCGTAACATTTCCTAAACTTATGGTTCTTGTAATGTCTGTGGTTCCCTCCAAATAATGTCCACCACTGTCTATAAGTACAATACCTTCGTTTTTTATAACTACATTAGACCCCTTTGTGGCACTGTAATGTACTATTGCACCATGTTCGTTATATCCCACAATAGGTGCAAAGCTTGGCTCAATATAGCTTTCTGCCCGTTTTCTAAAATCCTCAAGCCTGTCTCCTAACTTCAGTTCATCCATATATTCCTTTCCCACATTGGTTTTAAGCCAGTACAGAAAATTTGTCATTGCCACACCATCTAAAATATGAGCTTTTTTCTCATTTTCTATTTCCGCTTCATTTTTAACTGCTTTAAGTTGCAAGGCAGGAGTCAGCTTATTTATTATTTTATTATCATTATTAATTGATTCTATGACAGCATAATTGGCGCTGGATTTATCAAGCCAGATTCTTTTCTTTCTTATTTTTTCTAAATCTGCATACACGATGCCATAATCCCGTATTTTGATATCACATTCTTTTAAGTATTCTTCTATGTTGTCCTGTAACTGAATTTTATTAACGTAAAAATTAATCTCATCTTTGGTTATAATCAAAAATCCCATAAATACAGGCGTATACATTATATCATTGCCTCTTAAATTAAGAGTCCATGCCACTTCATCTAAGGCTGAAAGAAGTAAAACATCTGCCCTTCTCTCCTCCATCATGTTTCTTATTTCATTTATTTTAGTAGCTGTATTTTTTCCCGTATACTTATCATCCAGCTTCCATATTGGCTTATGGCTGATTTCCGGACGGTCCTCCCATATTTTATCTATTAAAGCCAAATGACCATCCACTGTTACATTTTCAATATTTCTTATATTTTCTGCCATATCAGCAGACATCATTTTTCCGTCAAAGGCTACAGTGATATTTGTTTTTGCAATATTTTTAATATATTCATATACTGTATAAACTCCTGCTTCTCCGGATTTCATTAATTTAACTTCAGTATTTTTCAATTGATTTTCTGCCTGAAGAAAGTACCTTCCATCAGTCCACAGACACGCCTCTTCCATGGTGATTACCGCTGTTCCTGCAGAGCCTGTAAAACCTGTTATAAACTCTCTTGTTTTAAAATAATCCCCTATATACTCGGAGCCATGAAAATCACAGGTAGGTGCTACATATACATCCACTGCTGTTTCCTTCATTATTTCCCTTAATCTTTTTATTCTGTTATTTACTGTCATATTAAAACCTTCCCTTATAACAAACAAGAAAAGTGTAGTCGCACATAAAAACCTAACAGTTTCTTAATGCAAATACACTTTATCTTAAATATTATAATACTATTTGATGCAATTGTCCTCTATACCGTATGTTTTATTGTATATATCAATACATTTGTAAATGATTTTTGCAGCATCAAGAGGCCCGCCAAATTCATCTACCTTTGTTTCTTTTCCCTCTAATGTCTTATATATATTAAAGAAATTCCTGATTTCCTCAAAAATATGAGCCGGTAACTGATTAATGTCTGTATAACAGTTGTATGTAGGATCACCATAAGGAATGGCAATTATTTTATCATCCATATCACCACTATCCACCATGTACATAACACCTATAGGATAACATCTTACCAAAGACATGGACTCTATAGGCTCAGAACATAATACCAGTACGTCTAACGGGTCACCATCCTCATCAATTGTTCTTGGGATAAAACCATAATTAGCCGGATAATGTACTGATGAGTACAATATTCTGTCTAATATAATAAGTCCTGTTTCCTTATCTAATTCATATTTTTTCTTGCTTCCCTTACTAATTTCAATAGTTGCGATAAAATCCGAAGGTGTAATTCTCTCCGGATTAATGTCATGCATAATATTCATAAAACCCTCCTGATTAAATTTTACGTTAGAATCATTTTTGATTCTCATACTACTTAATAGATTTATTATATTTCAAATCACCGGCATTTACAATATATATTCCTGCACATACTAAAGCTAATGCAATTATAATCTGCACCTCCATATGACTGTTTTCATGCAAAAACAGAAATGACAGCAGTACCCCGAATACAGGATTCATAAATTTATATGCCGAAATCCTTGATACATTGTTGTATTTAAGTAAAATGCTCCACAATGTATAAGCTGCCGCTGAAATAAATCCCATATAAATCAATAGTAAAATACCTGCAAATCCCTCAGGTCTTAATTTTCCTCCAAAAAGAAGACCTATAACCGTCATTACCACTCCACCGAAAAAGAACTGATATCCGCTAAGCATTACCACATCACTGTTTTTGGAGAATTTTTTAATAAATGCAGAGGAAAACGCCGATGATAAAGCTGATAGTACAATAAGACCTTCTCCTAAGAAGCTTACTCCCAAATCAACGGATGTTCCGGCAACATTTACTATTACAACTCCTAAAAATCCCAATACGGTTCCTATCATCTTTTTACCTGTTAGTTTTTCCTGTCTAAACAAAAGGCAGGATACTAACACTGTAAAGAAAACTCCTAAACCGTTAATAATAGAGGATTTTACTCCTGTTGTGTGGGCTAATCCCACATAAAAAGGAACATACTGTAAAACTGTCTGAAAAAGACTTAAGGTAGCAATTCTTTCAGGCTGTGCCGGTTTTATGATTTTTTTGTTCATAATACTAAAAGTAACTATAACCATGACGCCTGCAAGAATGAAACGGTTTCCCGCAAATAATATCTGAGACATTGTATCTTTGCTTTCAATATTAAATAATTTATATCCGATTTTTATACAGGCAAAAGCCGACCCCCATAGCAGACAGCATATCATTGCCAAAAAAACTACCACAGGGGTTTTTGTCATTTTTTCTTTCATAATTAATCTCTTTGTATAATTCTTACGTTATTATATTTCTCTAAATAATCAAGGCTTATCTCCCTATATGTCTTAAGGGTATTTTCTTCAAAGTTTTTATTCATAATTCGGGAATTCATATACCGCTCTCCAAAAAGCTTTCCCTCCTTAAAATCCTTTATCATTAATTCAGGTTCTCTGTCAATAAAAACTATCTCATCTGCCCCTTTTATAAAGCGGTTTGGAATGGTTGTTTTTATCCCTACCCCTGTTGCACTTCTAAATATAGGATTCACTTCCTCAAATCTTTTTAAATTAGCAGAAGTTAAAACACTGATATTGTTTTTTATAAATGACTCTGCCACATTATACAAAAATGTATGCTTTCCAATTCGCATTCCCAGCTCATCTAAAACCACAATATCCGGTTTCATTTCTATTATTTCTTCTATGCTCTCTCTTCCTTTAAGAGGATGAATAGTAACATTTTCATTGCATTCAAAAGGCATTTTAGAGGAATCCCTATGCTGTTTGTTAATAAAAGCAATAACGACCTTTTTCCCATTTCGGCTTTCATTCATTGCTTCCTCCATCATTGCATAGCTTTTCCCTGCCCCGGGAGTATAACTGGTAAATATTTTTAACATAACTATTAATAGCTCCTTATTGTGTCTGTGTCTTCCTCACCGGTGTTTTCTATGGATTTTACCACTACATAATAACTGTAATTATCGTTTACCTTTATTTCCACCCGGTCTCCAACTTTATGTTTCATAAGTGCCTTTCCTATAGGAGATTCATTGCTGATTCTTCCTTTAACGGAATCACCCCGCATGGTACTTACAATTTTAAACTTCTCCGTTTCATCGTCTTCCTCAAAGTAAATCTCCACAGTTTTGTTTAATCCTATTTCATCATCCTTTGATTCATCAGAAATAACAGTTGCTGTTTTTAAAATTTTCTCTAAATACCTGATTCTGCTTTCATTTTTATTTTTATCCTTTTTAGCTGCGTGGTATTCAAAGTTTTCACTTAAATCTCCCTGAGCTCTTGCCTCCTTAACGGCTTCAATTGCCTTAGGTCTTACAACTAACTTTCTATGTTCAATTTCTTCTTTTATTTTTTCAATATCACTATTTGTTAATTTCATAATTACCTTTCATCAATGCTCTTATAATCATTATAATCACATATGCTAACATATGCAGGTCTCATGATTTTATCCGCATTTACCAACTCTTCTATTCTATGAGCACTCCATCCCACAATTCTTGCAATGGCAAACATCGGCGTGAATAATTCCTCCGGAATATCTAACATACTGTAAACCAGTCCGCTATAGAAATCCACATTGGCACTAACGCCTTTGTAAATCTGTCTTTCCTCACCAATAACCTGTGGTGCTAAAGTCTCAATCATGCTATACAGGGCAAAATCATCATCTCTTCCCTTTTCATGGGCAAGCTTTTCTACAAAACTCTTAAAAATTTCTGCCCTTGGATCAGAAATGGAATATACCGCATGACCCATTCCATATATAAGCCCTTTTTTATCAAAGGCTTCCCTGTTAAGTATCTTTCTAAGATACTCCTTAACCTCTTTTTCATCCTTCATGTCTGATACATTAGCCTTAATGTCCTTAAACATTTTAACTACCATAATATTAGCCCCTCCATGTCTTGGTCCCTTTAAGGAAGACAACGCCGCCGCTATAGTTGAATATGTATCAGAACCTGATGATGTAACAACTCTTGTGGTAAAGGTTGAATTATTACCGCCTCCATGTTCCATATGGAGAACTAAAGCTAAATCAAGAACCTTTGCTTCTAACTCCGTATATTTTTTGTTAGGTCTTAACATTCTTAATAAGTTTTCGCTGGTGGACAAATCATCCTTTGGCCTATGTATATATAAACTTTGATTTTTCTTGTAATGATTATATGCATGATATCCATACACTGAAAGCATAGGGAACACTGCTATTAACTGAATGCACTGTCTTATTACATTCTCTAATGATGTATCTGACACGTTTTTATCATAAGAAGCTAATGTCAGTACACTCCTTGTAAGGGAATTCATAATATCCTCGCTAGGTGCCTTCATAATAACATCTCTTACAAAATTTGTTGGAAGCCTTCTGGAATATGCCAGCATTTCCTTAAATTCATTTAACTCGTCTTCATTAGGCAATTCACCAAAAAGAAGTAAATATGCTACCTCTTCAAAACCGAATCTTTTATCATCCATAAATCCCTTAACTAAATCCTGGATTTTGTACCCTCTGAAATACAATTTTCCTTCACAGGGAACACTTTTTCCGTTAACTATTTCTGAAGACTCAACTCTTGAAATATTGGTAATTCCTGTTAATACACCCTTTCCATTTAAATCACGAAGTCCTCTTTTTACACCATATTCCGTAAATAACTCCCTGTCTACGCCGTCATTATTTTTACACACCTTTGCCTTATTTTCCGCAAATAATTTAACATCTTCTCTCTTTAATGCCATAAAATCCCCTTTCTGTTCTCAATTATTAATATATAAAGTTAATAGCGTCATGTAAAACCTTAAAGTTTACCACTGCCCTTCCTTTTTCCTTCTCACCGTCAAGAGACCAGTCTATGTCTGAGCAATCGGTAATTCTTGCTGATTTTATCTGTGCCAAAGTGATTTTTCCTGTAAATTTCTGTAAAAGTACCTGACCGCAAAGCCTTACAAACTCTGCAAAGTCTCTTGGATACTCAATAAGCATCAGTTCAAATTCACCATCGTTAAATTCCACTAAATCCTTGTCTAACTTCATTATGCCACCTACTTTTGTAGCATTGTTTATTGCCACAAAAATATATTTTCCCACATAGGTTTTATCATCAAGTTCAATTTTCAGGCGTAACTTTCTTATGTGAAATAATTCTCTTGCACCACGAAGAATGTAGGCAAAATGTCCTAATCTGTTTTTTAATTCCTGAGGTGTTGAATATGAGGTCTTAGTAAAAATTCCTGCTGATGCAGTATAAACAAAATGTCGTCCGTTAAAATCTCCTATATCAAGAGGTCTTGCCTCATTAGATATAATATACTTAGCCGCCTTTTTAGGATCAGATTCTAATCCTAAACTATTGGCAAAATCATTAGTAGAACCTGCCGGAATATATCCTAAAGGTGTTTTTACATTTCCTTCAATCAATCCCTGAATTACTTCATTTAATGTTCCGTCTCCTCCCATACATACCACAAGGTCTACTTCACTTCCGTATTTTATGGCAATGTTGGTTCCGTCTGCTCTTCGTTTTGTATATTTAATTCCTACTTTGTATCCTGCCTCTTCAAAAACCCATACAGCATCATCTATAAAATTCTTATTTTTCTTCAGTCCGGCTTTCGGATTAACAATAAATAATATTTTTTTCATGAATACTCCTTCGTATAAATTATTCAATATTCTACAATATTTTTACTTTCATTGTATTAATTAAAAATTAAGAAACTGTGAACTGCAATTCTTCCCTGTATCTATTTGGGACAATATACATATATTGTAAAACTATCTCACCTGTCCGTTGCCATATATCTTGTATTTAAAAGACTGCAATTCCGGCAATCCAATAGGTCCTCTTGCATGAAGCTTCTGAGTGGAAATACCTATTTCTGCTCCAAAACCGAACTCTCCTCCGTCAGTAAATCTTGTACTGGCATTTACATAAACTGCTGCTGAATCTACCTTGTTTAAAAACTCCTCAGCAGCTTCCTTATTTTCAGTAACTATACATTCGCTGTGACCTGTACTGTATTTATAAATATGATCCACGGCTTCATCTAAGGAATTTACTATTTTAACAGACATTTTGTAGTCAAGATATTCTGTTCCCCAGTCCCTTTCCGTTGCCTTCTCTATTCCCTTCGCTATATCAACTGCTTCCTCATCTCCAAAAAGTTCCACAGATTTTTCATCTAATTTTGCCTTTATTTTCGGCAATGCTTCCTTTGCAATATCCTTATGTATAAGCAAACTTTCTGCTGCATTACAAACTGACACCCTGTTAGTTTTGGCATTATATACTATGTCAGCTGCCATATCCACATTGGCATCCTTATCAATATATATGTGGCAGTTTCCCACTCCGGTTTCAATTACCGGAACTGTTGCATTTTTTACAACTGCCTGTATCAGTCCTGCACCGCCTCTTGGTATAAGCACATCCACATATTCATTCATTTGCATAAGGGCATTAGCGCTTTCCCTTGATGTATCTTCCACTAACTGTATAACGTCTTCACTAAGACCTGATTTTTTTACAGCCTCTCTCATTGTTTTAGCAATGATTCTGTTAGAATTTATTGCTTCCTTTCCTCCACGTAAAATAACGGTGTTTCCTGACTTTAAGCACAAAGCTGCCGCATCTGAGGTTACGTTAGGTCTTGCTTCAAATATAACTCCTATAACTCCTAAAGGTGTAGATACCTTTTTTATGTTAAGTCCGTTAGGTCTTGTAGTTTCACTTAAAACCCTTCCCACAGGATCCGGCAGTAAAACAACATCCTCAACGCCCTTTGCCATCCCTTTAATTCTGCCTTTGTCTAACTTTAATCTGTCAAGCATTGCTTCTGACATTCCATTATTTTTCCCATTTTCCAAATCAATGGTATTTGCCTGTATTATTTCATCTGCATTTTCAATTAATGCCTGTGCAATGTATTTTAGAGCCTTATTTTTCTGCTCCGTGGTAGCTATCATTAATGTTTTTTCTGCTTCTTTTGCTTTCTTTCCTAATTCCGTAAGCATTATTTTTCCTCCCTTTATTAACATTTCTTATTAAAGAAAAACAGCCATGCCTAGCGTGACTGTTCTTTGTCTTTTGCTACGAAGAAGGTTCCTACCTGGTGTCCTTCTAATATTTTATATAAATTCTCCGGATCTCCACCGTTCATAATAACAGTATCTATTCCCGCTTCCGTTGCAATCTGCGCCGCCTGAAGTTTAGTTATCATACCACCGGTTCCAAATTTTGAGCCTTTTCCACCGGCAAGTTCAAACAATCCCTCAGTTATTTCCTCTACAACCGGTATTATTCTTGCATATTCATTTTCATTCGGATTGGCATCATACAACCCATCTATATCTGTAAGTATAAACAAAGCATCTGCCTTTATAAGCTTTGCCACTATGGCTGAAAGATTATCATTGTCACCATAAACTATTTCTTCTACAGCTACAACGTCATTTTCATTAATAACCGGTATAGCACCAAATTCAAGGGTTCTCTCAAAGGCATTTATAAGATTATCTCTGCTTTCCAAATTATCCACATCTCTTTTTGTAACAAGGAACTGTCCCACCTTATGACCGTATTCTCCAAACATCTTGTCATACATAAACATAAGTTCACATTGTCCTACAGTAGCTGCTGCCTGCTTTCCTGCTGTGGTAACCGGTCTTTCCTTAAGACCTAATTTCCCCACACCTACACCAATGGCACCTGAGGATACCAATGCTACTTCAATGCCTGAATTAACTATATCGGATATAACTGTCACTAGTCTTTTCATTTGTCTTATATTTGTTTTTCCCGTACTGTGTGTTAAAGAAGATGTTCCCACCTTTATAACAATTCTCTTTACGTCTTTTAATGTTGCCATAACTTCCTCCCAAAATAAGCACTATGTCACTTATTTTAGAACAACTGCCTTCATTTGTAAACATTATGCTTTATATTTCTGTCTTAAAATGGTCTTTAAATCCCTGTCCAAACACTTCATTTGCCGAAGATACTATCATAAAGGCTCCACTGTCTGTTTGTTTTAGTATATTTCTTACCTTAACCAATGTCTGTTTCTTCATTACGCACATAATCACTTCCGTAGTTTCGTTACTGTATGCACCCTTTGCCTGAATCATGGTGGCTCCTACATTTACTTCCTTCATCATGCGTCTGGCAATAAGTTCTCTTTTTTCACTTATTATATATACAAGAGTGGCTTCATCTCCTCCGTATATTGCCCTGTCCATAACCACCGTGGACACATAAATAGCAATAGCCGCATACAACGCCACCTCCACATCCTTAAATGCCATGGCTGACGCTGCCAAAATAACCACATCCAACAAAAAATATATCTGTCCCGTTTTTAAATGGGGTTTCTTTTGTTTTATTATTTTTACAATAATGTCCAACCCTCCTGTTGTGGTATCCAATCTGAACATTAATCCCATTCCCAGTCCAAATGTAGCTCCTCCAATAACAGATGCCAGCATTTTATTATCTGTAACACCATTAACATTAAAAACTATTGGAAGAATATCTATTAACACTGATGATACAATCAGACTATACATTGTTGACAGAATAAATTTAATTCCAAACTTTTTAATTCCCACTGCCAGGATTGGAATATTTATTAATAAAATAAGCATTCCCACTCCCGGAAGTCCCGGGAACATCTTTTTTAATATAATGGCGATTCCTGATATTCCTCCCGGTGCCAAATTATTGGGATTTAAAAATAATGCGATTCCCACTGCATACAAGGCAGCAGTAAATGTAATGAAAACATATCTGAATATTTTTTTAACAACCTGCTTTTGCTTCATAGTAATTCCTTTTAAAATTTATGATGTAAGTAACAAAATTTGCCACTTGCAATTGTGCTTGCACAAATAAGCAATTATGCTTTTGCCACTTACATCATATTTATTCATTACTATTTTCTCTTATTTACAGGCTGTTATTCATTTTTTGTTAAATTTCGTCATCCCCCGGAAGTTCTTCTGTTGGTGCACAGCATGGCATAGGATTAATTGAACAGTCTGCACATCCTCTTATTACTTCCTTTCTCTTTGAGGACTCAACATTTTCATCAACCTTAAGATTAATGTGTCCGTCCCCTTTCTTTATACTTCCATCTAACATTGCTACAATGTCATCTATCATTTTTTCTTTATCACTCATGGTAATACCTCCTGTTTTCTAATTGTTAAAAGGGCTAATAAAATTATTCCTATGTCAGTAGATTATACCATAAAATATCCATCTTGGAAATTAATTATCACTGTTTTTATTCTTTGTCCATGTGTGCAACCCACATCCAATGCACAACAAAACCAGAAGAAGTAAACCAACAGTAACCACTTCTATGCCATATTCCACACCCAACAGTGGCAAAAAGAAATCCTGCCACGAACCAATGTAACCATATACCCAATCCGGACCCGATAATAATCCGCACAAAGCCATTACCGCACTAACGAAAATATAATACATATGAATAATATTTCTATCTCTCTGTGTTCTCTCCATTCTTACTGTCATTATCACTGCAAAAACACATGAAATAATAAGAGACATATTCCCTTTGTAAATATTGATAATAACAGCAAAATACATCCCATAATCATAAGGAATATATGAAGTAATTTCATATATTCCGTTTCAAAATATAATTCATTAAGTAGTTTTACATCCACCATTTTACCTCCCATACATATATTTTTTTCCTGTGTTTGTTCCCTATCTTAACTGCTTATCATTGTTATACGACACACTATTCCGTAGGATATTATACCTGCCATATGTATAATATTTGTATCGTATAAAAAAATATATAAGGGATTCCCCCATGCCTGACAAAGAGCCAAAAAAACACCGCATCCATGATTTAGTCACAGATACGGTGTTGTAAGTTTTTAATTAATATTAATTAGTAAAGTCCTGACCAACCTTCACCCTGATTTGCTGAACCTGATGTATCAGCTGAAAAATTGTTATCAGGGCTTGTAGTAATAACGTCCTTTGTATCAAAATCTACTAATTCAACTTCAGGACTTGTATATACTTCTCTCATGTTAATCCTCCCCTGTTATTTAATAAATGAAGCTACTACGTTTAACTCATCAGCACTAAGGCCGTTGTTAGCATCAGCTATTACTCTTGAAGCAACCTGGCTTACATTTCTCTTTTCAGCAACATTTGAATAATATGTTACTGATTCTCCGTTAGTATATGTAACTGTTATATAAGCTCTTGCTACAAAATCTCTTTCGTAGTTTGCTTCAACAATGTTAGCAACTGCACCAAAATATGTAAGAGTATCAGCATTAGCCCATCCTTCGTTTACAATGTTAAGAACTTTGTAAGCGCTTGTTAATGACATATCTGAATCATTATTTTCAAACAGGTCATTTGCTGTAATTAACATACCTGTTGTGATTGCATCTGACTTAACAGCTTCGTTATTATCTGTTGTAACTTTAGCCTGGAACTTAAGTCCTGTAGGAGTAGAAGTCTTTACGGCTGCACCATTTGCTGCAACTACATTAAGTGTATTTACTGAAGTAAATGTCATATCTGCTGTAACTTTAATTGCTGTTCCTGACTTGTACATCTTGCCATCTGAATAGTAACCGTAAGCAGCATCAGCAGGAAGTGTATATGTATCACCGTCAGCAACTTCTGTTGTCTGTCCGTCAACTGTTACATCAAATTTAGCTACCTTTGCAACTTTAACACCATATGTAATGTCTTTTTCTGAACTTCTGACTGTTACTGCAAATACTTTTTCATCCTGTCCACTTGGAAGTGCAAATAAGCTCTGTGCAAGGTGAACCTGATCTCCTTCAATGTAACATTCATCTGTTCCTGATGTGTATTTTACTCCGTCAATCCATACTGATTTAATCTTTCCGGCAACACTTGGATATGATGATACATAAGCTGCACCTGTTAATGTGCATCCTGCCGGGTGATAGTTTGCTGTAGCATGGTCTGTAAATATACCAAATAAATCGATGTAGTTGATATACTGATTTCTAACAGCTTCTGAAACATAATATCTTGTTCCTTCTGTTGATAAATCATTGTTACCATCTTTGTCACAAACCTTTGTGTAATCAGTTACTTCACCTAAAGTCTGATCCGGAGCAACCTCTGCCTGTGCAGGTACATACTTAACTGCAAAAGTTACTGTTTGAGCAGCACCTTCAATAGCAAAGTAGTTAATTCCTTCTTTAAATGCACTTAAAGCTATTTCAACAGAATCTCCACGGACATGAAGCATTTCTGAAGCGTTTAAATATCTTTTTCCGTTAATCCAAACAGCTCCAACCGGCTGTCCTACAGCTCCTGAAACTGCAAATGTAAAAGCTCCACCTTCTATTTTACAATTGTCAACTTCGCCATGGTACGGTGTATCAGCAGCAACACCTACTGTACCCCAAATAGCTGAGTTTACATTTGCTGTATAGTTGGCTGTATCTAAATAATATGTTCCTGATACTAAAGATGCGTTAGCTCCTATTGCCGGGCATTCTGTCCATGCTGATGTATCCACTGAAGATGCATCTGTAGGATCAGATAGCTTAACTATCTTTAATGCAAATGTTCCTGTACCTGAACCTTCTGCTGTAATTATAAATACATGTTCACTTTCCCCAGCAGGAACGGCTAAGGTATCCTGACTGATATATACACAGTCATTTCCCACATATGCCTTTGTGTTGCCTGCATCATTTAAATATCTCACTCCGTCAATAATAACTGATGAAGGATTTCCGTCTTTTGCAACAAACCCGAAAACCGGTACTGAATTCATATATGTGCTTATGTTCCATCCTACAGTCTTTCCTGCATCATAAAAGCCTCTAAGCCCCTCATTTCCGAATTTTGCAAGAGCCGCCTTTGAAATATATGCCTTATCTCCGTCTTTTGCTGTTCCTATTTGTGTCCAGTCATTAATGGCATCTACGTCAATAGTTTCCTGCGTAGCTGATTCCGTTTCGTCAGCTGCCTTTGCAGTTGTGTTATAAACTGTAACAGATGTAAAAATCATAGCCAGTGATAATACAACTGAAAGAACTTTCTTTAAAGTTTTGTTCATTTCAAACTCTCCTTTCACAATTTTTATACATTAATATTATAACCGAGGGATTTTTTATATGCAATCGTCCCAAATTATAAAAGATTTTTTATTTTTTTTAGTATATTTTGTATATAAAACCATTTTTATTTACGTTTTTCCCTTAAAACATTGGATATTTTGATTTCTTATAAAGAATAAAAATGTTTTTCTTTCTTAATTTTATTTTATTTTTATTACTCTCAAACCCATTCTTTTGCCTGATTACGTGTTACATAGAGTGTTAATTCCGGCACTTTAAAAGGCGTCCGGAAAATACCGAACGCCTTAGCATAAATCAAATTATTCAGTTAATTTTAGTAAAGTCCTGACCAACCTTCACCCTGATTTGCTGAACCTGATGTATCAGCTGAAAAATTGTTATCAGGGCTTGTAGTAATAACGTCCTTTGTATCAAACTCTACTACTTCTGCCTTTGGACTAATATATTTCTCTGACATTGTGTTTCCTCCCATAATTATTTTATAAATGAGTCAACTACAGGTATTTCTGATGCAGCAATTCCCGGATATCCGGCAGCCTTAACTGCTGATGCTACATAGCTTACGCTTCTTGTCTGACTCATTCCTGAGTAAACAGTTACTGATGTATTGTCAGTATATGTAATGGTTACATATGCTCTGGCAATGAAATCTCTTGTATAGTTTGCTTCTGAAATATTAGCTACTGCTCCGCAATATGTCATTGCGCTTTCGTCAAACCAACCTTCATTAACAATATTAAGCATTGCATATGGGCTTGTCAAGTCTAAAGCAGATGAATTATTTTCATATATATCATTTGCCGTAATTAACATACCTTCCTTAATAGCATCTGATTTAACAGCTTCTCCATTGTTTGATGAAACCTTTGCCTGGAACTTAAGTCCTGCCGGTGTTGAAAGCTTAATAGCTGCACCGTTTGCCATATCTACTGAAAGGCTGTCAATTGAAGTAAGGGCAATATCGCCTGTTATTGTAAGTACGGTTCCCGGTTTATAAATCTTACCATCTGTATAGTATCCGTACTGTGCATCACCTAATGTATAAGTGCTTCCGTCTTCAACTTCTGCAACTTTATTTCCATTAATTGTTACTGAATGTTTTACTGTCTGTGCCTTTTCAACTTTTTTGATAGAAACTTTAGCTGTTCCAAGAGCATGAGTAATCTCTACTTCGTTTATTTCCTGAGTTAAAGCAGAAAGATATACAATAACTCCTGCACCCTGAATTGTTGCTACATTTTCTTTAACACCGTTTACTGATACTTCACTAATTCCTGATGGCACATTCATATAGATACCCATTGCCGGTGACCAGCCAGGCTGCTGAATGCTTACTACTTCATTTACTGTCATATTTGCCTTATCATAATAATATGATGCAGTATCATCACTTCCTGCAATTTCAACCCAGTTAGCTTCTCCTGTAGGCTGTGTTGTAGGTGTTTCCGTTGGTTTTTCTGTAGGTGTTTCCGTTGGTTTTTCTGTAGGTGTTTCTGTTGGTTTTTCTGTAGGTGTTTCTATTGGTGTATCACCACCATCTGTTCCATTTTCATTTTTTACAATAACAGTTGCTTTTCCGCCTGCATATTCAATTTCAACAGTGTTTGTTTTCTTTGTCATTGCTGAAATGAAAACAATAACTCCTGCTCCCTGAATTTTTGCAACTTCATCACCTGTTTTTCCATTAACTGCAACTGAGCTGATTCCTGCCGGTACATTTACATATATACCTTTTTCAGGCGACCAATCCGGCTGCTGAATATTAATAACTGATGCTGTTGTTGAATCGTCATATGAGAATCCATCCCCTAAGTCTTTCCAAACCTTTACTGAAGGATCTCTTGTTGTTGTTTCACCTTCATCTTCGATTTTTAATGTTGCATTTCCTGTAACAGTAGCTGAATTTTCTGTAGCTGTTGCGCTAACAACTATCTGATATTCTCCTACTGCCAATGTGCTTACCTCTGATAAAGGAATAAACATACCATGGGCATTTGTTCCGTCAATTTTTACACTTTTTCCATTTACTGTTGTTGTAATAGAAGCAGCATCTACTTCTGTACCCCATGCAAAATGGATTCTTGCCTTGTCAAATATTCCCTGACATGTAAATCCTACAATAGTAGCATCGCCGTCTGTAACTGTGTAAATTTTTCCTTCTACAGCAGCACTTCCACTTGCTTCAACCGATGTCTGTCCATAAAATGCCATTGAACTGACAACCATAGCTATGGCACAAACATAAGCAAAAAACTTTTTCATTGAATTACTTAATTTCATCATATACTCCTTTCTATAACTCAACTTTTTTTCAGATGATGTTCCTCCTTTTTTTCGTTCAATCACCCTATTTCCATTTTAGCATATTAAATAAAAACCGATTAGGTGTTTTTTTTTATAAAAGTATCATTTTTATATTTTTTTAGTTATCTGAAAGTATAATAGCCGAGTATCAAACAAACTCCTATAGAACCTTTAAATCTATTTTATCATAAAATAAACATATTTTTTTAACCATTTTTGCAAATCCAACTATATTTCTTCCCGGTCTTTCCACTAGTATCATCGACATACGTATCTCTTTACCTCCTTCACTGATGACCAGTTGGTGTAAACCTTATTTTCATTAATTATCTTATATGCCCTAAAACGTACATAATATTTCTTTTTCTTTTTTAAATTTTTCGGCTTAAAATATACTTTCGACGTTACTGCTGTTTTTTTTCCTTTTTTAAATTTCTTATCTGTTGCATACTGAATCTGGTATCCCTTAGCCCCGGTAACTGCAACAAAAGTAACCTTTTTCCTTGCCACTTTCTTAAATTTTGCTTTTTTGACGGCAAAAAAGGCCGACCGGGTTTTAAGTGAATATCCCAAAGGTTCAACATTATACTCATTTTGAGCCATGGGATAAACATTGTAAAACTCCATAGTCTTGTACTCTTCTAAGCGGGTATGTTTATTAAAATTATCTCCTTTTAAAAAGTAACGATATTTTATTCCATTTTGTATTAGTTCAGCGTCCCAGGTTGAATCAAGATTGTAATAGTAATCTCCAAGCTTTACAATATTCCAGCCATGGCGCACATTACGACTTCCAAAACCTGCAATAACTCTTACAGATATTCCCAATTCCTTAAGTATCCTGTACATCAGCTGGGCATATCCCTGACATACTGCATTTCCCCTAAACAAGGCTGACCACGATGTATATACGATTTCATCAACTGTGCTATCAGAATATTTTACGTGTTCACACACATAATCATATACCATTTTAATTACTTCATAGTCTGTAGTTTCTTCTGTAATTTCCAATTGGCTTATAATTTCTTTCACCTTGGCATCTACCTGCTTTTTTTGCTCTAAAGTAGTGAGATACCATACTTCAGTCCTAAAGTGATAATAATAGTAGATTTTCTTTTTTTCTTTTCTTGTATAACGTGTATAGGAAGGGTATTCCCTGTCTATATCCCAATACATGTAGTCCCCTTCGTCACCCTTTGATGTGACTTTAAATGCCTGACTCTCCAGTTCATCAAACACCTCTGCCGGAACAGCATTCGTTGATTTAACATATGCGTTTACTTCATACTGATGATTTAACAGCTGTTTTCTATAACCTGTAGCTGCTTCAGCAACTGACTTATATGCAGAGGTTTTCCTGTTTCCTGAATACAGTCTTTCTCTTCTTTCAACAAGGATTAATTTTTCCCTTGTTTTCATAGTGGAAATCTCATCAATCGCATTCCTGCTAATTGTGTCAGCATAAACGTTATTGTTACACCATGTTACATTCTCCATTGGAGAACATAACATGACAGTAGCAATAATAAGACATATTATTCTTTTAATTTTTATTTTCATTTAAACTCCTGTTATTTTATTTTTCCATAACGGGTACTAAATTTTTCTCCGTTATATTTAAGCTGTCTTACCATCTTCTTTCCGCCCTTTAAAGTATATGTGAACCTCTGATTATGATTAGCTCTTAATCTGAATTTCAGCTGATAAGTTCCAATTAATATTGAATCTACCTTATTTTTGGTACTTATAACTGTATCAAATCCCAGATAGTCATTATTCTTATCTATAATTCTAAGACACATTTCGTCCTTGTAGAGAACCTGTGAAATATATATCTTATATATCTTCTTTTCTCCATTGACTTTTCCCGTATGTTTCCATGTGCCTACCCAGTATTTAACCTTACTGTTAAAGCTGCTCATTTTACTATAAAGTGCTCCTGCTTTTTTGTAGCTCTTCTTAATTGTTTCAAGGAGTTTCATTGCCTCAGAAATTTTTCCCTGTTCTCCTAATTTTACAGCCTGCTTATAAACACTTTCATTAAGGTTCTCTGACTTGGTATACTTAGATACACTATTGTATATTTCCATGCCGTTTTTTGTATCGCCCTTATCTACTAAAGCTTTAGCATAGCCATATCCATATGTCCCGTACTCTGTTTCGTAAGATTTATCCTTTGCATACACATTTTTAATTGTGTTCCATGCTGTTTCATAATCTTTTTTGAGGTAATAAATTTCTGCCATCCCGGCACTTGCCCTATTAACCAGATTCATATCTGCTGCCGCATTGCTGCTTGACTTAAATAAATCCATTGCCTTATCATATTCTTCACTTTGCAATGCCGTGGCACCTGCATAATAATCTAAAAATGCTCCGCACATTTTTCCATATCTGCTGTTTTTGTCAGAATTATACCCTTTTTTGAAATACTCAGTTGCCTTATTTTCATCTTCACTATCTAACTGATTTAATCCCAAATTATAATATGCTTGGGCTAAATATTCCTCACTTTTTAAGAAACCGTTAAGTTCATTAAAGGAATTTATAGCCTCTTCATAATTCTTATTGTTAATTAACTTTTTAGCTGCCGTATATTTCTTATTAGGAATAAAGTAAGTCATAACAGCCACTGCTGCTAATCCTGCTATAATCACAATTATAATTGCTGCCGTAATATATCTCTTACGAACCGCCTTTTTTCTGTTTACACGTCTGCTTTCACTGTTTTGCTTTCTTTCCTCATTCTGCTTTACTATGGCATATTTTCTTTTGGCATCATTAAGCAACTCTGCTGTATTCATATACCAGTAAATTCTCTTAAATATCTCTATTCCATTGGCAATGCTTGCTGAATCGTCCTTTTCAACATCCTCCGTTGCTGAAATATAGCTGTCTTCATAGTCCTTAAGCTTTGCCTTTGCAAACACTTCCACATCATCAAGTACCCCTACCGATTCACATATTGCCTCTTTTTTATTCCATACTGTTCCGTCTTCAAAAACAACACTGTCTATTTTTATTACAAATTTCTCTGCTGCTTCATTTGAAACAGTTATCTTTGCAGCTTTGCCCTTTGATTCTAAATACTTAAGTCCTAAAGCTCCATACTTATGCTGAATTTCTTCTGCATTGCCCTCATTATCACTGGCATATACAGTTATATTTAAATCCCTGATTGTCTTTTCATAAATATTGGTAAACTTAAGGGTAAGTCTGTTCTTATTGCTTACGGTATCACGCTCAAGCTCTCCTGTTTCAAACAAAACAGGACTTCCGTATGTCCATAAATTCTCTTTTAAATCTAATATTTTTTCATAACGCTTTAAGCCTTCAGACTGTGAAACTTTATTGTCGTTCGTTTCCGAATTATTTATGTTTTCTGAATTACTTAAAGCTTCCGCACTATTTTCCTGCTGATTTGCAGTATCTTCTATAATATTTTCATTCATCTTTTCTTCCATATTAGTCTCCAATAATAATATTTTTAAGATTATAGTATCAATGGCTATTGTATCACATTTGACAAAATAATACACCCCAAATGTTGATATCTGCTCCAACACTTAGGGTGTATAAAAATTTGTATGAGATTTTAAAATAATTTATTTTTTAATTTTTACATGCTTAACCTTTGACCAGCTTCCATATATCTTTTTGCCTTTATATACCTTATATGCTCTTACCTTAACATAGCAGGTACTTTTCTTTTCAAGTCTCTTTAACGTATACTTTGTTTTTGTAGTATTTTTTTGTATATAGCCCTGAAATCTTTTATTGTCGCAATATCTGATTTGATATCCCTTGGCATCTTTTATCTTCTTAATGGTAAGGCTTACTTTTCTTCCCTTTACATTTTTCATGGATTTAACTGTAGCCCTTGCCGGTTTCGCCTTTGCTTTCTTTTCCGCCTCTGCTTTAGCTGCAGCAGCCTTCTTTGCTGCTTCTTCCTTAGCTGCCTGCTCTTTTTCGTCAGCAATATCCTGAGCTGTCTTGTCTCTGTAATATCTTACATAGTCTACTTCCATTGTTGCCGGAAGTGCTGATGTTGCAGGCAATTGATTAGAAGTTAAATTTCCTCCTACTGCCACATTTAATAACATATAGTAATTATCTTTTAATTCTTCCATTCCGGCTACATATGTATAAGAACCTATTAATTGATTATCATAGAATACTCTTATTTTGTCGTCAGTTCTGTAAACGCCGTATGTATGCCACTGGGTTTTATCAAAATTCGGGAAACCGTATGCTGTCGGGAACTTACTTTCATAATGATCCTTTGTAGGTGCTGCCACTGTTGTCCAATGCATTGTTGCATATGGGAACTGGTTGGTATTTATGGATTCCATTATGTCAATTTCACCACACATAGGCCATGTCTGTCCGTTAGTTCCTAACATCCAGAATGCCGGCCATATACCTTTTGCTGAAGGAAGTTTGATTTTTGCTACAACGTAGCCGTTTCCCACTTCCACTTTTCCTGCTGTTTTAATACGTCCCGAGGTGTAATTTTTTCCACCTACAGACTGCTTTCTTGCAGATATTTTTAAAGTTCCGTTGTTTACATATACATTATCTGTGGAACTTGTATAATATTCCTGTTCGTTGTTTCCCCAACCCCAGTTTCCATTTCCAATTTCATAAGTCCAGTTGTTTGTATTAAGTGCATCTCCTTCAAACTCATCCGACCATATTAACTTCATGTCACTTGGATCAATAGTAAGTGTGTCCTGATTATATGAAGCACTTACACCGGTGCTTGCTGCCAAAATTCCCACCATTGTAGCTATAACTGCTAATGCCTTTCTCATATGTTAAACCTCCATTGTATAATAAATGAAAACCTTTTTATGTTCACTTTCATATTACACAATAACGTTTTTATTCTCAACAGTGTCTAAAATATGCTAACCAATTATAAAATTTTTACACCTTTTATGGCACCGGTGTCTGTGTTCGTTTATGATGTAAGCAGGACAAAATTTTGCCACCTCTGATATCCGGATTACTTCATTGCCAGCCAATTTCTCTAATCCCTAAACAGCTTAACATTACTTCACCACATTGTTTTCAATAAGATTTCCCATTTCAAAAGATTTGGCATTCTCTAAAGTTGTGTAGCTTATTGCCTCTAGTGCCTCTTCTGTTAAAAATGCCTGATGAGAAGTAACTATTACATTTGGAAACGACAAAAGTCTTGATGTTATGGATGTCTCTAATATATCATCTTCCCTGTTTTCAAAAACATTCTTAGTTTCCTCTTCATATACATCAAGACCTACACTGTGAAATTTGTGCTCCCTTATTCCCTGTATCAAATCCTGAGTATCAATTAAAGCTCCCCTTGATGTATTTACTAAGACCACGTTGTCCTTCATTTTTTTAATAGTCTTTTTATTTATCATATGATAAGAATCATCTGTCAGTGGACAATGTAGGGAAATTAAGTCGCTTTTTTCTAATACTGTATCTAAATCCGTATATTCCACAAAATTCAAATCCGGATTTTTGTAAATATCATATGCCATAACCTTCATTCCAAATCCTCTGCAAATACGACACATTGCCGCTCCGATTTTTCCTGTTCCAATTATTCCTGCTATTTTTCCATAAAAATTAATTCCCGTAAGTCCCACAAGGCTGAAATTATTTTCCCTGACCTTAATATATGCCTTGTGAATATGTCTGTTACTGGCAAGGGCTAATGCCATGGCATGCTCTGCCACAGCTTCCGGTGAATATCCCGGAACTCTTAACACCGTAATTCCATATTTTTTTGCAGCCCCTACATCCACGTTATTATATCCCGCGCAACGCATAAGAACTAACTTTACGCCACATTCTTTCAATATTTTTAATACTTTTTCACTTACATCAGAACTTACAAAAGCACATATGGCATCATATCCTTTTGCATATTTTGCAGTTCTTTCACTTATATCTTCCTCCGCATACTCTATTTGAATGTCCTTATATTCAGGGATTATTTTATCAAAGGATTCCCTGTCATATTTTTTTGTGTCATAAAATAAAATTTTCATGTATTTATTACCTCCTTTTAAAACATAACATACCATATGGAAGTTTTATAGATATCAGAAAACACAAAATAGCGAAGCAAAAGCTCCGCCATTAATTGTTACATAATATTCATATAGATACTTACATATCCTCTTTCCGTCTGGCTTCCACTGCTTCTTCTAACATCATATCCTTAACCTTCATTAAACGAATCTGGGTACTTCTCTCATTTTCATCTAATTTCATGGTTATATATTTTATATTGTCCAAAGCCTGAGGAATTATTACATGTTCTAATGCATTTACCCTTCGTCTTGTTTTTTCTATTTCCGATGCCATAAGCTGACATGATTTTTCTATTTCAGCAAGCTTTATCATATCAGAAAAAACATTAGACAATGAGTATACTGCATCATCTAAATCCCCGGCAGTGAAAGCATATCCATAAGAATATATATCCCTTCCGCCAATTTCAGTTTTAGCACAAAATTGTGGAATGTCAACACTCATTATATTTTTGTAATCCTGCTTTATTTCCAACGACTTATTATTAGCCATAAGGGCTGTGTTTAAAACCTCTTCACTCATTCCTGCCCTGGCCACGGCAAACTCCCTGTTTGCCCTTTTAAGTCCCTCTTCAACTTTAAGTCTGAGCCTCATATTTTCCTTTATCATATCCATAAACTGTCTTACTAACTCGTCACGTTTATCCTTTAACAGTTTATGTCCTCTTGTGGCAGACATAAGCTTCTTTTTTTGCCTTGTAAGCTCCATTCTCGTTGGATTTACACGTGTAGATGCCATAAAACTTCCCACCTTTCGTTAACAAATCCGTTATATGTCCTACTTGCTAATATAGTATTTATCAAGGTATTTTTCGTCAATACGCTTTAATTCTGATTTTGGAAGCATTGACAAAAGTTTCCAGCCTACATTCATTGTCTCCTCTATGGATCTGTCTGTATCATATCCCTGGGAAACATATTCCTTCTCAAATTCATCTGCAAACTTAGCATAAATAAGGTCAATATCAGACAATGCTGCCTCACCTAAAATTGTCATAAGTTCCTTGGCATCCTTACCTCTTGCATAGGCAGAAAACAGCTGATTCATTACATTACTGTGGTCAGCTCTTGTTTTTCCTTCACCTATACCTTTATCCTTTAATCGTGAAAGTGAAGGCAATACATCAATAGGTGGTGTAATTCCCTTTCTATATAGTTCACGGCTTAAAATAATCTGTCCTTCCGTTATATATCCTGTAAGGTCAGGAATAGGATGGGTTTTGTCATCCTCAGGCATTGTAAGAATAGGAATCATGGTTATACTTCCGTCTTTTCCTCTCTGACGGCCTGCACGCTCATAAAGTGTGGCAAGGTCAGTGTACATGTATCCCGGATAACCTCTTCTTCCAGGGACTTCCTTTCTTGCTGCAGATACCTCACGAAGGGCATCTGCATAGTTAGTAATATCAGTAATAATTACCAGTACATGCATTCCCTTTTCAAAGGCAAGATATTCTGCTGCTGTAAGTGCCATTCTAGGGGTGGCAATACGTTCAACTGCCGGGTCATTGGCAAGGTTCATAAACATTACAGTTCTGTCAATGGCTCCTGTTTCCTTAAAGCTGTTGACAAAAAAGTCTGATTCCTCAAAGGTAATTCCCACTGCTGCAAAAACTACTGCAAAAGGCTCATCTGTTCCTACTACCTTTGCCTGTTTTGCAATCTGAGCTGCCAAATTGGCATGAGGAAGACCTGATGCGGAAAATATAGGAAGCTTCTGTCCCCTTACTAATGTATTTAAGCCGTCAATGGCAGATATTCCTGTCTGAATAAATTCTGAAGGATAATTTCTTGCTGCCGGATTCATGGCAATACCATTAATATCCTTTCTTTCATCAGGTAAAATATCCGGACCGTCATCTATGGGATTTCCAAGACCATCAAATACTCTTCCTAACATGTCCATTGACACTCCAAGTTCCATGCTTCGTCCTAAAAATCTTACCTTACTGTTTGAAAGGTTAATACCTGTTGAATCTTCAAAAAGCTGAACTAATGCATTGCTTCCGTTTACCTCTAAAACCTTGCATCGTCTTACCTCTCCATTTGCCAGTTCTATTTCACCTAATTCATCATAAGTTACTCCTGAAACGTCCCTTACCAACATAAGAGGTCCGGCAACTTCCTGTATGGTTCTGTACTCTTTTGGCATATTAGAACTCCTCCTTCTTTAAAGTATTGGCAATCTCAATATCCAGTCTGTCGTTTATTTCTGCAAATTCTTTATCAAGCTCATCTTCATGAGTATATTTAAAACGTCCGATTGCCTCACGGACAGGCATTTTTATCAGAGCTTCCACATCTGCTCCATTGTCCAATGCCTCCTTAGATTTCTCATAAAATCCAATTACTAATTCCATCATCATCTCCTGTTTCTTAAGAGACGTATATGTGTCTACTTCGTGGAAGGAATTTTGATGAAGATAATCCTCTCTAATAGAACGGGCAGCTTCCATTTTTAGTCTGTCCGGTGCAGATAATGCATCCATACCTACCATTTTTACTATTTCATCCAGTTCTGACTCATCATGTAAAAGACTCATTAACTTTTGTCTTAAAGTAAGCCAGTTCTTATTAATATTTTCCGTAAACCATCCACCTATGCTGTCTACATAAAGTGAATAGCTTGTAAGCCAGTTTATTGCCGGGAAGTGACGCTTATATGCCAGATTAGAATCCAGACCCCAGAATACTTTTACAATACGAAGGGTTGCCTGGGATACCGGCTCTGAAATATCTCCTCCCGGAGGTGATACGGCACCGATAACTGATAATGCCCCGTCTCTTCCTTCTTTTCCCAGGGTAACCACATCCCCTGCCCTTTCATAAAACTGGGCAAGACGGCTACCTAAATATGCCGGATATCCTTCTTCACCAGGCATTTCTTCCAATCGTCCGGACATTTCACGAAGGGCTTCTGCCCATCTTGAAGTGGAATCAGCCATAAGGGCTACTGAATATCCCATATCACGGAAATATTCCGCAATGGTTATACCTGTATATATGGAAGCCTCTCTGGCTGCTACAGGCATATCTGATGTGTTGGCAATAAGAACTGTTCTTTCCATAAGGGAATGTCCTGTTTTAGGATCCTTTAACTCCGGAAATTCATTTAAAACATCCGTCATTTCATTTCCACGCTCGCCACAGCCGATATATACTACAATATCTGCCTCAGCCCACTTAGCAAGCTGATGCTGTATAACTGTTTTTCCGCTTCCAAATGGTCCCGGAACTGCTGCCACACCACCTCTTGCAATAGGAAACAGTGTGTCAACAACTCTCTGACCTGTAATAAGAGGTTTATTAGGTGCCTTCTTTCTCTTGTAAGGTCTGCCTTTTCTTACCGGCCATTTCTGCATTAATGTAAGTTCCTTTTCACCATCTGAAGTTTTTATTACTGCAACGGTTTCAGTTACATCGTAGGTTCCTCCGTTTATTTTTACGATTTCACCCTTAATTCCATATGGAACCATTATTTTCTGTGTAACTACGGCAGTTTCCTGTACGGTTCCAATAATATCTCCTGCCTCAACCATATCTCCTACCTTTGCCGTAGGAACAAATTCCCATTTTAATTCTCTTTTAAGTGACGGAACCTGAACTCCCCTCTTTAAAAGATTTCCGGAAACCTTCATAATGTCATCAAGAGGTCTTTGTATACCATCATATATGCTGCCTATTAATCCCGGACCTAACTCAACAGACATTGGTGCACCGGTGGATACAACCTCTTCTCCCGGTCCAAGTCCTGACGTTTCCTCATATACCTGAATAGATGCCCGGTCATCATGCATCTCTATTATTTCACCTATTAATTTTTTATCGCTGACCCTTACCACGTCAAACATGTTAGCATCACGCATTCCGTCAGCAATTACCAAAGGTCCTGCTACTTTTCTAATAATTCCCTTGCTATGTTCCATGCTTCTTCCTTTCCTGTCATCAGGTTACCTGTCAACATTTTCTAATTATTTCCAAATACAATGTCAGAGCCTATTGCCTGTTCCACTGATTTCTTGACTCCTGAAACACCTTCTCCGGTGTTACCAAGTACACCGGGAATCAAAATAATTGCCGGGGTTACTCTTTCCCTGTATCTGTCTATTTCTTCGGAAATTTCTGCCGCTAATGATTCAGTTATATAAATAATTGCATATTCATTATCAGCTAACCTTCTAAGTTCCTTTATTGCCAAAACCTTGTCATCTAAAGGAAATATATCAACTCCTAAGGCACTAAATCCGTATATGCTGTCATAATCACCCATTACTGCTACCTTATACATACATTTCCCTCATTCTTTCTCTGATAAACCCGTTATCAAATCCATTTAACTTACATGTTAAAATTATCTTTATGGTCTTAATTTCCATTTCCTTTGCTATGGCATAGGCTATAATTGGGCCTACAGTAAAGGAATTGTATTTTTCGGATTTAATACATTGGACAATTTTGTTATCACACCAGCATTCAAACACTGACATGGATTTCTTTAGTGCATCTACCCCATCTTTAAACCCTGTGCTTTCCAGATAAGTACACACACCTTCCATGCCTCCATCTACTGATGCTGCTAAATCCCTTATGCTTATTCCGTCACAGCTAACAACGCATTTTTTTACAAAATCACTGTTTTTGCCTGTGGCGGCACATCTTACTGCAATTTTTATATTAGCAATGGTAACTGTCGTATCGGCATATTTTCTAATTAACTTACTTTCGGAATTTTCTCCCATTTCCTTTATTTTCTCAAGAGCTGCCTTATCAATTATTACATCGCATATCTGTCCGCTTCCTGTCTGAATCAATGTATCTGCCGCTTCCTTAGCCGGCTTTTCCATATTTTCAGTTAGTTTCTGATACTTTCCCTGCCTTATGGATTCCATAATAATCTCCGGAGACAATTTAGTTCCTTCATAGAAAATATTGTCATTATTACTGTCTGTACAAACCTGCTTAATTGCCGCCTTTAGGTTATGATACTCGTCACCTATCATAAGAATATCCATTTCATTACTGTCATCTGATAATTCTTTTATAAGTTTAGATGTATTCTTTTTTTCTATGGAAATCATTTTCTCTAAAGAATCTGCACCATTTCCCCAGCCCTTGGACTTTAGAAATGCAATGCACTGACTGTAATCACTACACTGCAACAGTGCCGTCATATCATCATCAGAAAATAGCTTTCCCTCTAATGCCCTTATTCTGGCAACACCGTAAGTATAATCCTTTTCCATGGCATTACCTCCTAATTTCCGGTACCAAATAATACTTTATTGGCAACATCTTTAAGCTTATCTGAATTTGCCATAAACAGAGATTTTACCGTGCAGTTTTCTTCAATATCACCGTAAGTTAAAATAAATCCTCCATCAATGTTTTCAGGCATTTCATTTATTTTAATTTCTCCGCCTTTTTCCTTTGCTGCCTGATTAATTTCATCCTTAAACCATTGAGGCATCCGGCTTAAATCCTTTTCATTAAACAGGATTTTCCCCTTTTCACATGTTACATTAGCCTTAAATAATTCAAGCATTAGTTTAAAGTATTCTTCACTTTCAAGTTCTAAAAAAGTCATTTCTGCTTTTTCAATTACTTCATTAATGCAGCTCTGTTTTGCCATAAGTATGGTTTTTCTTTTTCTAAATTCACCACCGGATTTTGTTTTTTCCTCATATAACTTTCTGTCAGCTAAAGATTTTTTATTGATTTGTTCTACCTGTACTGCTACGTCAGCTTTTATACCATCCATATACTCGTTGCAATATTCTTCAGCTTCATTTAAAATCCGGTTTGCTTCCTTCTGTGCCTGAGAATGAATTTCCTGCACAATGTTGTCTAATCCACTCATACACTTCTCCTTTTCAACGTATCTCCTTTAATACCGTCTCCTACAATGAAATTCCGTTAATTGCCAGGAATGAAATAAGAAGTGCTAAAATAGCATATGTTTCAACCATTGCAGGGAATAACATTGCCTTTGCAAACTGTTCAGGTCTTCTTGCAACAATTCCGATACCTGCTGCTGCTGTTTTTCCCTGTGCCTTTGCAGAAATAAGACCTACAATTGCAATTGGAAGACATGCCGCAAGTATTTCAAGTCCCTGAAGAGATGATACCTGTACGGAAGTTCCTCCAATGATTCCGATTTTTGATAATGTAACGAAACCGATTAATAATCCGTAAAGTCCCTGAGTACCCGGAAGTAACTGCATAACTAATACCTTAGCAAACTTTGACGGGTCTTCAGTCATAACTCCTGCCGCCGCTCTTCCTGCTATACCTACACCAATGGCTGAACCTGCACCTGCCATTAACACTGCTAAAGCTGCACCTAATAATGCATAAAATAATCCTAAATTTTCAAAAAAATCTCCAAATGTCATAATTAATTCTCCTTTACATTAATGTATTTTGTATTTTCCTTAAAAGGCTTAAACTCTCTGCTTCCGCCTTCATAAAACTTTCCAAAAAATTCAACGTACTGTAATCTGTTGGTGTGAACATAGGAACCTAAAAGATTAATTGCCAGGTTAAATGTGTGACCAAATACAAATACCACTATAAAAAGTATAACTCCGCCTATACTTTTTCCTCCCATGGCTGCCATGGTGTTAATAACCTTTGCAATTACTCCTGTGGCAAGTCCTAATGCCAATAGTCTTGAATATGACAACAAATCACTGAGCCAGCTGGTTGTGTCATAAAGGCTGTAGGCTCCTAATAACAGTCTCTTTATAGGATTTTTTGCCCTTCTTCCTGCCATTAAAAGTATTCCCAACATTCCACCTAATGCCATTACCTTTGCCAGCATATTTATACCTGCCGGAAAAACTATTGTTGTTCCTGAAAGGGATGCAAATAATGATGTTGGAACTAATAGCAATATCAGTCCTATTAAGAACACGTACCATAAAACCACGTCACACACAAATGCCATTACATACTTTTGCTTAAGCAGCTGGTATCCCTTTATTGCCAGTCCTGTAAATAAATGTATAATCCCGAAAATCATACAGTATATTAACATTTCCATTGGCTTTTCTATAGGTTCAAACCATAATGCCGGAATGGTTATTGTGGTGTCAAAAAAAGTTTTGGCAATAACCTGTATTGCATCTCCAAAATATCCGCCAAATAATATGCCCCATACCAATGTGGAAATTCCACAGTTTTTAAACATTCTAAGAGTCTTTTCCATGGTTGGTGACATTCCCGGATATTTTTTTAGTGCAAACAGACAACCTAGAAATATTATTAAACCATAGGCTGCATCACTTAGCATAATACCGAATAGTACATAATAGAAAAATGCCGTAATGGCTGTGGGGTCGATTTCGTTTTTGCCCGGATATCCGAAGGATGTTACCACATCCTCCACTGCCGCAGCAGTCTTATTATTTTCAAGAAGTACGGGAACATCTTCATCTTCCCCTACCTCTTCCGTATCAATAGCCACAACAAACTTTTTTTCCAGCTCCTCAATTAACTTTCCCGATTTTTTCACCGGAATAAATCCACTAACAAAAAACGTGTGCTTTGACTGAAGAATGGTTCCTACAACCCGGTATTTATCAGCCCTTACAGTGTAATAGTCTGAAACACTTTCTATTGACTGTCTGCTTAATGCCTCCCGGGCAAGTTCAGACTTAATTTCAGCTATGTCGCTGTATAAATTTTCAATGCGCTTCCCTCTGTTTTTAATTGAAACAGCCGGCGTGTGATGTGCCACCACCTGAGGCCTGGTAAATCCCAGCTGCCTTAACGCTTTCTCCGTTTCTTCCGTCTTGTCCTTAATACATATACAGGTAATGTATGTCTGGAATTTATCAGCAGCTACTACCTGAATATATACTTCCTTTGGAAACTCTTCTATTTTTTCAATTTCTGAAATTAAAATCTCCTGAGTGTAACTTCCTAAGATACTTCCTAACATAAACACCGTATCCTTTGTTCCCTGATAATTCATTGGAACATCAAGATTTTTCCATATGCTTAATGCCTTAATTTCATCCTGATACTTTGCAATCTGACTTTCCTTTTCATCAAGATTTTTCTTTTGCTGAATAATCCTGTTCACTAAAGACATTATTTCCTGTTGGTCGCTAATTGTCTTTAAATATTCCGAATCAGATATCTGTTTCTTCCCCTCTAGAGAAGATAACATTGACTTCTTTTCAGGTGCATACATATCTAAAATTTCCAAGGCATTTTCAGCTAAAGAAACATTCCTTTCAAAAATTGAAATCTGGGTAGCCGTATTGGTTTTAGTAAAAACCTCATCTTCCTTATCCTTTTCAATTATCTCCAGACAACCACGTTTTTGTAGTAGCTCAAGAATTTTCTTCCGGTTTGCTTTCATTGCGCATATATTAATTTTTTGCATTTGCAAAACTGCCATAAAAACCTCCTAAAACAATGCATCAATTACAGCTTTTACTGCCTCTGGCTGCCTTTCTGCTGCCTCTTCCTTTAGTTTTATTACCTGCTTGTCAATTTCTGCATTAAATTCTCTGTCTGCCTCGCTGCAACTTTTAATGGTTTCTTCCATATCCCTGCGGGCTTTATCTTTCACTTTATCTGTTTCCTCTTCCCTATATGATTGTGCCCTTATCTTAATGTCATTTTTCATGTTCATTGCATTATCCTTTGCCGTCATTACCGTTTTTTCAGCATCTGACTCTGCAATTCTAATTGCATCCACGGTTTCTTTAATCAATACAGGCTCCTCCTTTCTATCCACATTGTCTTTATAATTTCATTTCTTATCAAGTATGATATATCATAGAATAATTATATACAAGTATCATTTTATAACAGTTGTTGTATATTTTTACTATTTCGTATTTTGTATGCTTTTATTACTATTTTACATAATTGTTTTTATGAATTATTTCCTAAAACAATTATGCGTAAAAGTCCTTTTTTTATTCCTTTTATGACTACGGAGTGACTATTGTATTTCCCCAATCATAATCTATTTCTTTTGCATCCTTATTAACAACTTTAACTATTTTATTAAAAAGATAGGCATGAGCTTCCTTTGTATTCATCTTTACATTTTCATAAAGATTTTTTGCAACATCGTAAATAGAATATTGTGAAATATTGTCTCCATATACATAGGTACCATCATCCAGTACGGCATATGCCCTGACCATATACTTTGATGTAAATTCCTTAGTGGAAAATGCTCCGAACTTTATTGTTCTTACATAGTATGTTGCCGTATCGGATTCTCCAAATTTTTGTGCAGCAGTTCCATTAGCGGTAGATTCAAAGCTTGCAATATATTTATTACTACTATTAACGACCATCTCTGATTCCTTAATATTGGTTTTTATACCGTCTACTTCTGACACACCATAAATAAATCCCCACTTTACAACTTGTTCTTCATTTATTTTGGGTTCAACAGACGCAATAGTTCTTATTCCTCCTAATGTTGTACTTATCTGGTATCCCTCTATTTTTAGTTCAGGGCTTGTTACAATATTATATATTGCACCTTTAGGCAAAATTTTGCTTCCATCTGCTGTTAAAAACCTGAATTTTTCTTGATTTCCTGTCACTTTATCTGCATTAGCCAGAATATACATTTCTTCATCTTCAGGGTCAACTAACAGGTATTTACCTGTCTTAACAGATTTTATTGCCACCGATGTATCATCTGATTCTTCATTTAAGTTTTCAACTATAAATTTTGACTCATCATCAATGGTATCTGCATTTGCAGTAATATAATATCCATTTGAGCCATATGCTGCCCTTATATATTTTTCAGTAACTAAAGACTTAAATGAAACTGTACCATCAGAATTATTAACTATACCTATTTGCTCCCAATCTCCTCTACTGGTACTTCTTGCTAAAATAGTTGTATCTTTTGTTCCATTTTTCAACTGGGCATATTTATCATTAGACTCTGAATAAAGAAACATATATCCCTGGGAATTATCTGTTGCCTTTTCAAACTGTATATAGTCCAAATTACATACATGTTCAGTATCTGACTTGAAAATGACATATAAATTTTGTACACCCTTTACTCTTGCTGTATCAACAGAAATTTCTCTCCAATCACTCCAGTCACCTGTATTATCTAATGGAACACTTGCAATTATGGTTCCATTTGTAGAACCAAGCCTTATTTCTATTCTCCCCTTTTTTTCTGCATCTTCTGTTTTTCTTGAATATCTAAGTTTAACTTTTGAACATCCTGTTTTTCCAAAATCAACGTTATAGTATGCAGTGTAATCTCCACTATTAATTCCACCCAGACTTCTTCCTCCACTGCTGTTATCACTGTTTTCAGAAATCAAACCTTTAGTATAGTCCATATCCTCTGCTTCTATAAGTGAATATGCATCTCTTTCAAGTCTGTCAGAATATGTAGGCATATTTGCCATAAGAGATATGGCATTATACGCTGTGTAGCATTCCCATGTTACATCTTCTGATGTTTTCTTATTCCATACACACCATTGCAAATTCTTTGAGTTTTTATTCATCCATGCTATTTTTGCATTGTCCCGGAAGAATGATAAATATTCCGGTCTGTTGAAATCCACTATGAACTTTCTTAAATATCTCATTAAAATTCCACGCATTTTTGAGTTGTCTGTGATATATGCATCTTCCTTAATTAATATATTGTTATAACACAAAGCTTTCATTGTATGATTTACAGCATTGCAGGCATCTTCATAATAACTATTGTCTCCAAAGTGTTCATAAAGCATTGTTGCCGCCCCAATAAATGTCCCCTGATTATATGTTGAGCACCAGTATTCATGCATTGTATCCCAGACATGCCCTATTTCCTCTCCTTCTCGTACATACATAGAACTGTTTCTCCAGGCTGAATACAGTTTTTTTGCTTTTTCATAATAAGACATATCCCCCGTTGCTTCAGCCAGATAGCATGCCCCCACTGTTGCAGGTCCATTAATACAGGATGTTGTATCATCATTCTCATGATTCATTTTCCATATAAGCATTCCGTCGCTTCTCTTATTTGCTCTTTCGTACATTAAATCATAATTATGTTTACCATATGTTAAGTATTGTTCATCACCAAACAAAATATATGCTCTAACCGATGCCAAGACTGCCCATGCCAAATCGTCATTCCAATCCTTCCATGCCCAATCTTCTCCGTTGGTTGCTATAAAATCTTTATAAGTTGTAACAAACATATCTTTATATATTGCTTTACCTGTTGTTTCATAGCCATCAAGAAGTGCTTCCATTATTTCTGCCTCTCCCCAAAAACCATCATCACTACTATGAAATGTCATATACCCTGTTTTTTCATAGTATTTATAATAGTAATCTTTAAACGCATTTACCATGGTGTCATTCATTTCCTCTGTAAATCCATTATATTCCACACTGGTCTTTTTTAACTTCCATATTTGTCTCGGTTCATAATCTATACTTTTTGCTTTAGTCCACAAACGAACCTGAGCACCATCTTTATCCCTTTTGTCATCATCACTGATAATTTCCGCACATTCCTCCTCACCGTTGTCGTTTTTTACAGCAGACACAATATAATAACAACCTTCATATTTGCCTTCTGTTATAGGAACCAGTTTCCATTTGTAAATATCCGTACCATCATTTCCATTAAAATCCAGCTTATCACCATTACTTTTTCCTGTTATTTTCATAGTTTTGTCCGTAACAGTATTTGTAAATGTATAATATTCTCCTTCTTTCTTTACATTAAATCTCGCTAAGTCACTTATGGCATCAGTATTCCATACAACGCAATCAGCATAATAATTTGATACATCTGTCTGGGTTATTGCTTTTTGGTTATAGACCGATTGAATAACATATACTCCGTCATTAATTGCTCCTTCATCTTCCGCCTTCACATTTTTTAAACCGTTTTGTCCCGGCAATGATGTTATAATCAATGCAACAGCAAGACACAATATCATTAATCTTTTTTTCATAAATGTATACCTCCTACTTTTTATATATATTCAACATAACACATTTAATTTTTCCAAACAATTAAACCTAAAATATGATATCCCTAAAAGAAATATGACATAACTTCACAAAAATATGACATATTTTTCTTGACAGTGAAATCTAATTATGGTATAAATATCTTTGTTGTGCAAAATTGCAAATAGGGGTGTAGTTCATCGGTAGAATAAGAGTCTCCAAAACTCCAGAGGTGGGTTCGATTCCTACCACCCCTGCTATTTAAAGAGTTCTGAGTCCTTTTTAAAGGTATTCAGAACTTTTTCTTTTTAGGCAGCTTATATTACATTAGCTGCCTCATTTATATTTCTTACACCAACTAATTCAATTCCTTCCGTATTTTTCAAATTTCCCACAGATACTTCAGGCACAATACATCTTTTAAATCCCAGTTTTTTTGCTTCCATTACTCTTTGCTGTGCCTGAGACACCGCTCTTACTTCTCCTGCTAAGCCTACTTCCCCAAAAACAATGGTCTTAGAATCTAAGGGACGGTTTTTGTAGCTACTGATTAATGCCATAACCAAAGCTAAATCAAGAGCCGGCTCCGTTATTTTCATTCCTCCTGCAATATTAACATAGGCATCATAATCTCCCATTTGTATTCCCATTTTTTTCTCAATAACTGCCATAAGAAGATTAACCTTGTTGTAATCAGTACCTACAGATGTTCTTCTTGGCATTCCAAAGTTAGTATGGGATATAAGTGCCTGAACCTCTACTAATATAGGTCTTGTTCCCTCCATAAGGCATGCCACCACAGAACCTGATGCATCCTCCGGTCTTCCTGAAAGCATAAATTCAGAAGGATTAAGCACCTGCTTTAGCCCATCCTCTCTCATTTCAAAAACACCTATTTCATTTGTGGAACCGAATCTGTTTTTTACGCCTCTGATAATTCTATATGCAGCATGTCTGTCCCCCTCAAAATAAAGTACAGTATCTACCATGTGTTCAAGGACTCTTGGACCTGCCACTACGCCTTCTTTTGTTACATGACCTACTATAAAAACGGGAATGGTATTTCCCTTCGCTATTTGCATAAGAGTATTAGTTGACTCCCTTACCTGACTTACACTTCCCGGAGCCGAACTAATGTCTTCCCTAAAAATGGTTTGAATGGAATCTATTACCACTGCATCAGGCTTTACCTCTGTTATCACACTTTCAATGGAGTCAAGACTGGTTTCTGCAAGCAGCTTAAGATTGTCACTAAACTTTCCCATTCTGTTAGCTCTAAGTTTTATTTGTTTTAAGGACTCTTCTCCTGATATATAAAGTATGTTTTTTCCTGCCCCTGACATATTTCTACATACCTGAAGTAAAAGTGTGGACTTTCCTATTCCCGGATCTCCCCCTACCAAAATAAGTGCTCCGGGAACTATTCCGCCACCTAAAACCCTGTCTAATTCAGTAAATCCCGTAGTTATTCTTTCTTCATCATTAGCCGTAACTTCATTAATAGCCACAGGCTTGCTGTTTAACAGACTTCTTTTTGTCTGCTTACCGTTATTTTTAACCAATTCTTCCACAAAAGTGCCTACTTCCCTGCACCCCGGACACACTCCCATCCACTTTGAGGATTCATATCCGCACTCTTTACAGAAGAATACTGTTTTTCCTGATTTTGCCATATTTTTCCTTTTCCCAATTAGTTTATTATATAAAAAACAATGCTGCTGTACTAATGCAAAATTATATTCACATTAATACAACAGCTTCGTTAATTTCGTACCTGTTTATGCAGCTACAACTTTAACCACGGTCATACTGCCTTTTTGCAAGTCAACGTCAAATGTAATCTTTCCTCCAACATCAGTTTTAGAAACGCCTAAATCCTTGTCATCCACAAACACACTGTATTCCTTGTTTGATTCTAATTCTAATGTGATCTGTGTCTGTCCTGTACCTTCAACGAAGAAAGTAACCTCATCTGCTGTCTCTTTAAAAACATTTACTGCTGTTCCCGGAATTGATTCATACACAAAAGTTCCGTTTCTTTCTAATTTTGTCATTTCATTCCATGTCTTTACCTTATACAAGTCACCTGCTACCTCAAAATCTGCAAGTTTCTTCTTTTCCGGTAAATCATAGTTACCAAAACTAATTGATCCGTTACTTTCTTTTTTGATTAATTCCTTGACTGTTGCCATTTCATCCTCCTGTTCACTGTCACTTTGGTGACCTTTCTCTAGATATGAACATTGTACCATAAAACTACAAATAATTGCGAAAAAAGTATGAATTTTTTATAACTTTTTTTCAATTAATTTTCCTGCTTATTTTCCCTGTCCACCTTAAAGGTTACCTTTCCATTTTTACATGAAACAGTAACTTTATCATTGTTATTTACATTGCCGGAAAGCACCTCTTCTGCTAAAGCATCCTCCACCTTTGACTGAATTTTCCTTCTAAGTGGTCTTGCTCCGAATTTTTTATCATAGCTTTCCTTAGCTATCATATTTTTTAAGGTCTCCGTAAATTTAAGTTCTATTGCCATTTGCTCTTTTACCTGTTTTGCCAGATTTTTAAGCATTATGCCTACGATATTTTTAACCTCTTTTTCAGTAAGAGAATGGAATACTATTATGTCATCAATTCTGTTGATAAACTCAGGCTTAAACATAAGCTTAACTTCTTCCATAACGTCAGATTTCATTTTTTCGTAGTCCTTCTTTTCGTCATTTACAACACCAAAGCCTAATTTTTTCGGATCCACAATTCTGTTTGCTCCCACATTACTTGTCATAATGATAATAGTATTCTTAAAGCTTACTTTCCGACCCTTTGAGTCTGTAATATGACCGTCATCTAACACCTGTAAAAGTACATTAAATACATCCGGATGGGCTTTTTCCACTTCATCAAAAAGAATAACAGAATAAGGATTTCTTCTTACCTTATCACTGAGCTGACCGCCCTCATCATATCCCACATATCCCGGAGGTGAACCTATCATTTTTGAGACACTGTGTTTTTCCATATATTCAGACATATCAATTCTGATAATGGAGTCCTCGGTGCCAAAAACAGCTTCTGCCAAAGCCTTTGAAAGCTCTGTTTTTCCCACACCTGTAGGCCCTAAAAACAAAAATGAACCTATAGGTCTGTTAGGATTTTTAAGTCCTACACGACCTCTTCTTACGGCTTTTGCCACGGCACTTACTGCCTCATCCTGTCCTACCATTCGTTTATGCAAAACTTCTTCCAGTTTAAGAAGTCTCTTTTGCTCATTTTTTTCTAATTTAGTAACAGGAATACCGGTCCACATTGATACTATATCCTCAATTTCCCTGTCAGTAATCTTCTGTCTGTTTTCCTTCTCTGATAATTCCCACTTTTCATTTTCAATCTTTACCCTGTTTTCTAATTTGTCCAGCTTCTTTTTAATTTCTGCTGCTGTACTAAAATCAGCATTTCTAACATACATATCCAATTCTAATTTAAGTTCAGCTATTTGTGTCTCTTTATTTCTAATAGCCCTAGGCTTCGGATCCTCATGAATACGTTTCTTTGAGCAGGCTTCATCTATTAAATCAATTGCCTTATCCGGCAGATTTCTGTCGTTAATATATCTCATTGACAGTTTTACCGCTGCTTCAATGGCTTCATCAGTAATGTTTATTTTGTGGAAATCCTCATAGGACTTTCTTAGGCCTTTAAGAATTTCTATTGCATGCTCCTTAGTTGGTTCTTCTACTGTTATTGGCTGGAACCTTCTTTCTAAAGCAGCATCCTTTTCAAAATATTTTCTGTATTCATTAATAGTTGTGGCACCTATTACCTGCAAAGTTCCCTTTGTAAGGGAAGGCTTTAATATATTAGAAGCATCCATTGAGCCTTCAGCACTTCCCGCCCCTACAATCATATGAATTTCATCAATAAATATTATTACATTTCCTGCTGCCTCAACTTCATCTATGATACTTTTTAATCTGTCTTCAAATTCTCCTCTGTACTTAGCCCCTGCCACGGTGCCGGTTAAATCAAGACTTATGATTTCCTTGTCCTCCATGTTTTTTGGAACTTTTCCCTCCACAATTCTTGTGGCAATTGCCTCAACGATAGCTGTTTTTCCAACTCCCGGCTCTCCAATTAAACAAGGATTGTTCTTTGTTTTCCTGCTAAGTATCTGCAATGCTCTTTGAATTTCAATATCCCTGCCTATAACCGGGTCTAACTTGCCTTCTCTTGCTTCTTCAGTTAGATTTCTTCCGTATTTTTCCAAGGCTGTTTTTCTGCTTTGTCTGCCATTTCCTTTTCTGTCATCCTTAAAATACTTCTTTGCCTCACTTTGACTGCGACCACAAAGCCTTAATATATCCATACATACTTTCTTTGTATTAACATCATAACTGGTAAGTATTTTGCCGGCTTCACATGTTCTGTCTGTAACCATTGCCATTAAAATATGCTCGGTTCCTATTTCCTTAAGTCCCTGCATATTGGCTTCACTATAGGCATTTTCCAATATTAAATTAGCTTTATAATTATATTCTAACTGTCTTTTATCCGGTATAACGTCCTTCGCCTTAATATCCACGTCATAACCTGCTTCCATAAACCCGATAACATCTGAATATGTGAATTTGTAGTGACTAAGCAGTTTAGCCGTAACACTGTCTGCCACTCTGCACATACCGGCTAAAATATGTTCTGTTCCTATATATTTAATTTTACAAAGGTGAGCAATATAATTAGCATAGGCTAATGCCCTATCAGCCTGTTGCGTAAAAACATATTTTCCCATCTGTTCTTCCTCCATCTTATTGTCAGATATAAAGTATAACCATTATTTATGGCAAATATTTAAACTGTTTTTTAAGAAAGGAGTAACTCTAACCTGTATTTTTGTTAGAATCACTCCTTTGTTATTATCTGCTACTTATTAATTAATATCAATAAATTCAAAATCATCATCGTCCTCTTCTTCATCATCAGCAAGCATGGACTTTAATGTTTCTTTTATATCTTCTTCCGTTTCTTTTTGAGCTGCCTTTGTATCATTTTCAATTTTTTCTTCTTTTGAAATTGTCTCCGGTGCTTTCTCCTGATTATCTTCTACAGTTTCAGGAATTTCTTCTACGGTTTCATCCTCTGTAATATCAATGAAAACTTCTCCGTCTTCATCATCTTCTCCACCGTAAAATCCTTCATCAGATTCTAAATCCGAACCAAAAGTAGGCTGGTCACCATAAGTTCTTGTCATAACATCTCTTCCAAAGAACTTTGATGAATCATCTTCCTCTTCCGGTGTAAGCTCATCTGATTCAAGGTTAAATGTAGGAGCCTCTTCATTGTCTTCCTGCACATTCTCCTGTATATCTTCCGGAATAAATTCCTCTACAGGCTCTTCAATTTCTTCTAAAGGCTCTTCAGAATCAATATTATCTATATCTTCTTCCTCTTCTGCCTTCTTTTCTTTCTTTGACTTCTTCTTTTTCTTTTTAGGACTCTCTTCTTTTGTTTCCTCTACATCAGGCTTATAATTGTTGTCTTTGTCTTTCTTAATCCTCTTTTCCTTTTTGTTTAAACCAATGTTAATACACAGGAAAATCAAAATAATTATAACAACAACCAATCCACACATAACTTTTAAGAAAATATTATATTTTTCCACAAGCTTGTTATAATCTTTTTCAAGGTTATTATAGGCTTTAGCTGCTGCCTCTGACTGATTATTTGCATCATTTGATACTAAATATCTCTGGAAGCACTTCTCATTATCATCATAGCAGTAAAGATTTGTTTCTCCATTCCAGTTCATGGCATAAACTAAATACATTCCCTGCTCTTCATCTAATGCCCAGGCATTTACTTCATTATCAACTATTGTTATTTTCTTCTTGTCATAATTCTTAAGAATACCATCTGTTTTTTCCGGTTTTACAATGGTATACATTCTGCTTTTGATTTTTATATTATACATTGGATAAAATACATCTTTATCCTTGTCATATATATAAAATCCCTTTGTATCATCATTATAAAGGTAAAATGCAGTGATTTTCTTTACTTCGCCTTTGATACATGTATACTTCTTATCATTGTATTTTTCACTTGACTTTGTAAATCCGTCAGGAATATCTGCTTTTGGAAAAGATGAAGATATTTTCATCTGTTTCTTTCCTACTTTTACCGTTGTTTCCTTAGAACTGCTGTCTGTTTTCGGAGTGTCAGATGTATTTGAACCATCTCCATTTTCTGCCTTATATGATTCATCTTCATCAGCAGTCAGCTTTGTTGTATTCAAAGTATATTTCTGAACAGTTCCACTTGTTGATGTTACAGATACTTCTGTTAAGTTTTTTCCTGTATCCATCTTTGTGTTTGCCCACTCTTTTTCAACAACAGCTTTAGATGTGGAATCAGCCGGCACTGCTTCTATCTGAATTTTTTCAGTAGTAGACAACACTGTAAGATTATACGTATAAGTAGTTGAATTAAAATTCATCTTAACTTCTGTCTTATTTCCTGCTGCATCTACTGCATATACCTTTAGTGAAGACAAATCCGTTGCCTGGTCTGCACTTACACATGTAGCAGTTCCAATAACTAAAACAAATAAAGTTACAACCGTTACCCACAGATTTCTAATTTTCATCATATCATTACCATCCTTTTACAAAAGATTCTTGTGTATCTTTTATTATTTATTCTTAAACCTTAATTATATGACAATTATGCCTCGTCTATAGCCTTTCCTATGTCATTACGCATATATTTATTTTCAAAATCAATTAATTTTGTTGCTTCATATGCGTTGGCTCTTGCTTCTTTAAGGTTAGCTCCCTTAGCTGTAACACCTAGGACACGACCTCCATTAGTAACTATTTTCCCATCAGATAATTTAGTTCCTGCATGGAAAACATAATATCCTTCTTTGTTTTCAAAGTTTTCCAATCCTTTGATTTCAAAGCCCTTTTCATAAGAAACCGGATATCCGTCGCTGGCTAAAACGACACAAACTGCTGCATTATCCTCAAACTCTAATTCAATCTTATCAAGAGTCCCGTCAATACATGCTTCAAAAACATCAACAATGTCATTTTTCATTCTTGGAAGAACTACCTGTGCTTCAGGATCACCGAATCTTGCATTGTATTCAAGTACCTTTGGTCCATCTTCAGTAAGCATAAGTCCAAAGAAAATAATTCCCTTAAATTCTCTTCCCTCAGAAGCCATTGCATCAACGGTTGCCTGATATATATATTTCTTACAAAATTCATCAACTTCTGGTGTGTAAAACGGACTTGGTGAGAATGTTCCCATTCCTCCGGTGTTAAGTCCCTTATCACCATCCTTTGCACGTTTATGATCCTGTGCTGATGTCATAATTTTAATTGTTTTTCCATCTACATAAGAAAGAACTGAAACCTCACGTCCTGTCATAAATTCTTCTATAACAATAGTATTTCCGGCATTACCAAACTTCTTATCAAGCATCAGTTCTTTAACACCATCCATAGCTTCTTCCTTTGTCTGACAGATAAGCACCCCTTTACCAAGAGCCAGCCCGTCTGCCTTAAGAACTATAGGATACTTGGAAGTTTCAAGATATTCCATTGCTGCCTCAGGTGAAGTAAAGTTCTCATATCCTGCTGTAGGAATATTATATTTCTTCATTAAATCTTTTGAGAAAGCCTTTGAGCCTTCAAGTATTGCAGCATTTTTTCTTGGGCCAAACACTCTAAGTCCTGCCTCTTCAAACTTGTCAACTATACCACCAACTAAAGGATCATCCATTCCTACTACCGTAAGATCAATTTCATTTTCCTTTGCAAAGTCAACTAACTTGTCAAATTCCATTGCACCAATATTAACACATTCAGCTATCTGTCCGATTCCTGCATTTCCCGGTGCACAGTAAATCTTATCAACTTTGCTGCTTTTTGCAACTGAAGTTGCAATAGCATGCTCTCTTCCACCACTTCCAACAATTAAAACTTTCATCTTTGTCTCTCCTTAAATATGTAACGCCTCCTACCTTCGGTGGTTGGCAATTCGTCGGAAACATTCCTAAAAATGAACTTCTTCATTTTCTATAAACGTTTCCTCCTCAAATAATTCCGTTTGCTATGTCGTTGATGGCCTTTGGTAAAATCTTCCATTCAGCCTGCTCCATAACACGCTTCTGCAAAATTTCCGGTGTATCTCCCGGCAATACTTCAACAGCCTTCTGGTAAATAATAGGACCTGTATCTGTACCTTCATCTACAAAATGCACCGTGGCACCTGTAACCTTAACACCTCTTTCTAACGCTTTTTCATGAACATGTAATCCATAAAATCCGTTACCGCAAAATGATGGTATTAAAGACGGATGAATATTTATAATTCTGTTTCTGTATTTTGCAATAAGTTCAGGCGGCAACACAACTAAAAATCCGGCTAATACAATAAGGTCTAAATTGTATGAATCAATCTTTTCTATTAAAGCATCATTAAACTTTTCCCTGCTTTCAAAATCCTTTATACATACTGATTCAGCTGCTATGCCATTTTCCTTTGCCCTTGTAAGGGCATATGCATCTTTTTTATTACTAATAACTACTTCTATTGAAGCATTTGTAATGTCTCCACTTTTAACTGCATCAATTATTGCCTGAAGGTTTGTTCCTCCACCGGAAACTAAAACTCCAACTCTTAACATAATTCAACACCTTTTTCTCCGGCTTCAACATATCCTAATTCATAACATGTTTCGCCTGCTGCCTTTAATGCTTCCATTGTCTTTTCTACATCTGTTTCATCAATTGCCAGTACCATGCCAATACCCATATTGAAAGTATTGTACATCATTTCCTCTGCAATATCTCCCTCTTTTGCAAGAAGGTCAAAAAGTGCAGGAACCTTGTAGCTGTCCTTTTTAACTACTGCCTTTACGCCATCAGGTAACATTCTAGGAATATTTTCATAGAATCCGCCACCTGTAATATGGCTGCATCCCTTTATTTTAACTCCTGCATCCTTAACATTTCTCAATGCCTTAACATATATTCTTGTAGGAGCAATTAATGCCTCTCCTAATGTCTTTCCTAATTCATCATAATATGTATTAAGAGTTTCCTCTGTCATGTCAAAGACTTTTCTTACAAGGGAAAATCCATTGCTGTGAACACCTGTTGAAGCAATACCAATAAGCTTGTCTCCCGGTTTAATGTTTTCTCCTGTAATTAAATCCTTTTTATCTACCACACCTACTGCAAATCCTGCCAAATCATATTCATCTACCGGCATAAGTCCCGGATGTTCTGCTGTCTCGCCACCTACAAGTGCTGCCCCTGACTGCTTACAGCCTTCTGCCACACCACTTACAATAGTAGCAATCTTTTCAGGATAGTTCTTTCCACATGCAATATAATCAAGGAAGAATAAAGGCTCTCCACCTGAACATGCAATATCATTAACACACATGGCAACACAGTCAATTCCTATTGTGTCATGCTTATCCATAACAAAAGCTAATTTTACTTTTGTACCACATCCGTCAGTTCCTGATAAAAGAACAGGTTCCTCCATTCCTTTAATTTTGCCCATGTCAAATGCACCGGCAAAACCACCAATACCACCTAACACTTCCGGTCTCATTGTTTCCTTAATGTGCTTTTTCATTAATTCAACTGACTTATATCCTGCTTCAATATCTACTCCTGCCTTCTTGTAATCCATATTAAACTCCTTCTTGTTTTCTCTAATAATTCTTGTATCCGGTTTCTTTTAACCTGGCGTCTTTTTCAACAACAGAATCTTTCATCTCCCTGCTGAAATCTTTTAGTTTATTTAAAATGTCATTATCTGATGTGGCAAGAATCTTTGCTGCCAGGATTCCTGCATTCTGTCCCCCATTAATGGCAACTGTAGCCACAGGAATGCCTGATGGCATCTGTACGATAGAATATAGTGAATCAACTCCTCCTAAATCAGAAGTCTTCATAGGTATACCAATAACCGGCATTGGGAATAATGCTGCACACATTCCAGGAAGATGAGCTGCCTTTCCTGCTCCTGCTATTATAACCTTAATTCCTCTTTCTTCTGCACCTTTTGCCCATTCAAAGAATATATCCGGCTCTCTGTGAGCTGAAATAATGGTCATCTCATAATCAATTCCCATCTTATCAAGGAATTCTGCTGCTTTGCTCATTACCGGCAGATCTGAATCACTGCCCATTACAATACCTACTTTAGACATTTTGCTCTCCTTTTTCTTTTCGATAAATATGTTATTTTTTCAACAATCTTCATTGTATCATAATACTTACAAATTATGAAGAAAAAAATCATACTTATAACGGTTTATTTAACATTTCCGTGCCGTCAAGTACAAATTTTCCATTCTTTATAATGGTAATCTCTTCTCCTGCCTTAGTTACAGCCGTAATTTCACCTATTTCATCATAAGGAATGGTTATATCTGTATGACATCCGAAATATGCCTTTGAAATATCAGTTTTTCTAAGAGCCGATACTTCATTTTCCCTGGCCACGATTTCTTTTCCGTCAGGGTTATAGGTTTTAATTTCTTCCTCATAACTGTAACAGGTATCTCCCACTGCAAAATGAGGACCCATTTTTTCCACAATTAAAATAGGAAGCTTATACACTGCCCCAAACTTTCCTGCCATAGCATAAGCTGTTGTATTAGTACCAATGGCAAATTCACCTATAGGAAGAGTTTCATGATTATATAAAACATTTTCTTTTATATATATTTTATTTTCCTCTTCGCTATCAAAGTTGCTACAGTTATAATCTTTAACCTTTCCATCTTCAAAGGTCATTTCAAAATTTTTATATTTAAGTTTTCCTAAATAAACTTCACTTACATGTAATAGTCCCTGAGTTCCCTTAAGCTTAGGCGATGTAAAAACCTCCCCTAAAGGAATGTTTACGTCTGCAAGACAGTTTTCAAAGTTAGTTTCTTTTTCAGGATTTGCCAGTTCATGCATCATAACCTTAATATCTGTTTTGTTCCTGCCCTGACCTTTTACTTTCACATAAACTGCTTTATCTAAGGCATCAATTAAACATTGCTGAACCTTTGCATATTTTTCCTCATCTAATGTGTTAATTTCCACTGTGGCATCAAACATTTCCCTGAAATTCTCACCAAATTCCGGTATTGGAAATGCTATAATGGTAAAACTTCTTTCGTCCCCTTTTATATATTCCTGAACGATTTGCTGATACTCCATGGTAAACTCAACCTTAAGCTTCTGCTGCTTTCCATCAAGGGAATATGCCTCTTTTTTGTTTTCCGGTTCAAAAGGATTTTCACCAAACACCTCTATTACAGCAGGACCTGCCATTTTAGAAGCCATTTCTTTTCTGTTTTCAAAAGCCTGTTTAGAAACTTCCAGTTTTCTTTTTACATAAGCCTTATCTAAATACAATGCTTCGTCAAACTTGTGGTCAAACCAGTATTGCCTGTTAAAATTTGTAGACCCATATCCTCTAGGGTAAATAACCGGCTTAAGTCCCATTTTTTCAAAATTTTTAATGGCCGCTTTTACAATTCGCTCAAATCCAATATTGTATCTTATATCAACAGTTTCTTTAATTGATAAATCTTTTCCGGTATTAATAAATCCCTTTCTGTACCCTTCCGTGTATACAAAGGCTAAACTGTCGATTTTATCCTGATCTAATGAATTAAGATATTTTGCCATTTCTATTTCATTATATCCCACGTGTTCTCCGTAATAATATAAATATCTCAAGTCCTGCAGGTCGCTTTTTGTAACAATATCCGTTGCAAAGGTATTGTCAGGATTAATCATGGCATCAACTGAAGCTTCAGTAAAAATCTCAGTATTATCTCTCATAAAGGAACAGAGAGTTTCCCTGACTCCATCTACGGTTATGTCCTCCATAGCCTCAAAATCAACATATATTTCTATAAAAAGTTCAAACCATGATACTGAGATTTCTTCCTGTTTTCTATAAAGATTTCCGATAGTTTTCCTTATTTGTTCATACAGAAAACACAGCATCTTTCCATAGTCATCTCCAAGCTTTTTCACTGCAAACTCAGGATTTGCATAGCTTTCACTATAATTTTCATTATATACATCACTATATAAATCATAGTTAATGCGTTCTAATTCCCTAAGCTCTAACTTTTTTATTTCACCGCTGATTATTTTCTGATATATGTTGTCTAAATGACAAATAAACTTTGCAGTTCTTCTGAAATAATCTCCATAAGGCTCTTTTATGAGACTTTCACCGGCAATTTCATTAATTCTGCTTATTGCCATATCATAACGTTCTCTTACGATATCCATACACGCACCTCATTAAATATAAATTAAATACATTCCCAAAACTCCAAGCCATATAACTGCATTGGCAATGGTTCCAATGTATGTATACATCATAAACTTATTCTCTTCTTTAAAGCTGTTTATCCCTACAATAAACCCTGCAATAGATGTAATAAAAGCAAACAAAGTCAAAAGACCTACGTAAATTCCTGCTTTTCCTTTCATTGCCACGGAAATTGCAATTGCCAAAATAATAACCAGCAAGCTCTCAATGGCAATAAGTGTAGAGGATTTTCCACCTTTTGTATACTTTCTAAGAGGAATTTTTTTTGCTTTTTTATCTTCTTTCTCTTCTAATCTTACTTTCTTGCTCTTTCTCACTTATATTTACCCTCAATCTGTTTTTTATGCACCTTTATATATGCTTTCGCACCCTTGTAAATTTCATTGTCACATAACCTAAAAAGCCGCCTATGGTATTTAAGAAAATGTCGTCAACGTCAAATGCTCCAACCTTTAATAAAAGTTGTGCCGTCTCTATTCCCAAACTAAAAAGCATGGCAAGAAGTGTAACGCTAATAACATTTTTGCATATTTTCTTCTTTGAGATAGTCGGAATTAAAAAGCCAAAAGGCATAAAACATATAACATTTCCAACTAAGTTTACAATGGTTACATTCCAGCCGTAGGTATGCCGCATATCCCAAAATCTTGTTATTTCTTTAAACAACGTAAGATTATACCTGTAATTTTTACTAACCATTGACCTGTCTAAGGTCTCTGATAAAAACATAAAATAAAGGGCGGCAAGCATATAAAGTACAAAAAATAATCTGCCAAAATTTCTGACTCTTCTATCTGTTTTTGTCAACTTGCATCTCCTGACTATTTAGCACCATACTGCTCATAATACTTATCAATTGCTGACTTTATCTCATCGTTAATCACAACTTTTCCGTTGCATTCTCTGTTGTATAAATGCTCCACAACATCTGCCATAGTAACAATGGCATTAGTTTCAAATCCGTAAAGATCCTTTACTTCATCAAGGGCACATTTTTCTCCACCTTTTCCAACTTCCATTCTGTCAAGGGAAACCATAAGTCCTACAATGGTAACATCTGCTGCTCCCTTTACTTTTGGAACTGTTTCCTCCATAGACTTACCTGATGTTGTAACATCTTCAATCATTACCACTCTGTCACCGTCTTTTAAAGTGCTTCCAAGGAAGCTTCCCTTGTCTGCTCCGTGGTCTTTCTCTTCTTTTCTATCTGAACAATAACGGATTTCTTTTCCATATAATTCATTAAATGCAATAGCTGTAACCACTGCAAGGGGTATTCCCTTATATGCCGGTCCGAAAAGCACGTCAAAATCATCACCATATCTGTCGTGTATTGCCTTTGCATAATACTGACCTAATCTGTGAAGCTGGGAACCTGTAACATAAGCTCCTGCATTCATGAAAAATGGAGACTTTCTACCACTTTTAAGTGTAAACTCTCCAAACTTTAAAACATCACTTTCTACCATAAATTCTATAAACTCACTCTTATATGCTTCCATTGTTAAATCTCCTTATTATAAATATTCAATTTACTTAACACTTCCTATCAGATTGTTTATATCTTCAACTCCATGTCTTTCCATATAATCCTCAATTCCTTCAATAACTTCTATTGTGGTATTTGGATTGTTAAAGTTGGCCGTTCCTACCGACACTGCCGTGGCACCTGCTAATATAAATTCAAGAGCATCCTTAGCACTTGCAATTCCGCCCATTCCAATAATAGGAACTTTAACCGCATTTGCCACCTGATATACCATTCTTACAGCTACAGGTTTAATTGCAGGACCTGATAATCCTCCTGTTTTGTTAGCTAAAACAAACTTCTGTCTTTCAACATCAATCTGCATTCCTGTTAATGTATTAATTAAAGACAAAGCATCTGCGCCACCTGCCTCTGCAGCTCTTGCCATTTCCGTTATGTCTGTAACATTTGGACTTAATTTCATAATAACCGGCTGTTTTGCAACCGCTTTTACAGCCTTGGTTATAGCCTCAACCGCCTTTGGATCCTGACCGAATGCAATTCCACCATGCTTTACATTCGGGCATGAAATATTTATTTCCAACATATCAACACTTTCGTGTCCTAATTTTTCCACTACGTCAATGTAATCTTCCGTAGTTCTTCCACATACATTTACAATTATATTGGTATCATAGTTCTGTAAATACGGAATATCTCTTTTGGCAAATAAATCATATCCCGGATTTTGAAGTCCCACTGCATTAAGCATTCCACCGTAAGTTTCTGCAATTCTCGGTGTAGGATTTCCTTCCCATGGTACATTTGCCACACCTTTTGTAACTACTGCTCCAAGTCTGTTTAAATCTACAAACTCTCCGTATTCAGCTCCGGAACCGAAAGTTCCTGAGGCAACCATAACCGGATTTTTAAATTCAACTCCCGCAATATTAACTTTTGTGTTCATTACAGTTCTACCTCCTCTGCCAAAAATACCGGACCATCCTTACAAATACGTTTGTTGTTTACATTTGAATGAGCATCCTTATCCTTTGACTTACACACACAGGCAAGGCACGCCCCAATACCGCATGCCATTCTCTCTTCTAATGAAAGCTGACACTCTATTCCTTTTCCCATGGCATATTCTTTAATCGCCCTAAGCATAGGTGTTGGACCACAGGCGTATATTACGTCTCCCTGTATTTCTTTATCCTTTATGGCATCAATAACCGTTCCCTTAGTTCCGCAGCTTCCGTCTTCCGTTGCGATATAAAGACTTCCGTTTTCCTGCAATTCCTTAGTAAGAAAAAGTTCATCCCTGTAGCCTGCCACAATCTGAACCTCTGCCTTATCCTTTAATGCTTCTGCCAAACCTACCATTGGTGGGATTCCAATTCCTCCACCAATTAAAATGGCTTTTTTATTTTCACGCTGCATAAATCCATTTCCAAGAGGTCCTATTAATTCAATCCCGTCTCCTGACTTATAGCCTGACATTTCTTCCGTGCCGCCACCAACAACACGGTATACTATTCTGATTGTTCCGTTTTCCTTATCTATCTCACATATGCTGATAGGTCTTGGCAACAATTTAGTTTTGTCCTTACAGTAAATTGAAACAAACTGCCCTGCAACTGCACTGTCTGCCGCCTTAGTTTTTATTATCATACTGTAAATTCCGGTACCAATGCATTCCTGACTGACAACAACTGCTTTTTCCTTTTCTCTCATAACTAATCCATCCTTATTAAAATTTCACTAGAAAATTGAATTAATATCCTCAATCATATCTATAACTGCCTGACGTGATGCATCGGCATAATTTAATTCTCCAAATTTGGCATATTTATCCTGCTTGTATGCACATATAATTCCTCTTGAAGAGTTTACAATGGCACCAAGTCCGTCCTCGTTGAAATATGGTCTTAAGCCTTCTGCAGTTCCACCTTGTGCTCCGTATCCCGGTACCAGAATGTAGCTCTTTGGCATAATTTTTCTTAAAACTTTTCCCATTTCCGGATATGTGGCTCCTACAACTGCACCAATGTAGCTGTATTCATCACCCATGTGCTCCTGACCCCATTTTGCCACATATTCACCAACAAGCTCATACAAAGGCTTTCCATCAATTAATCTGTCCTGAAACTCTCCACTTGATGGATTTGAAGTTTTAACTAAAATAAATAATCCCTTGTTTTCTTCCTTACATACATCAATAAAAGGCTTGATTCCATCTGTTCCAAGATATGGATTAACAGTTGCAAAGTCTTCATCAAATAATGAATATGTTTTGCTTCCAACCTGAACCTTTCCAAGATGACCTGTAGCATATGCTGCTGATGTGGAGCCAATATCTCCACGCTTTACATCTCCTATTACAACTAAGTCTTTTTCCTTTGCATAATCTACAGTCTTTTTAAATGCCACAAGTCCCGGAATACCAAACTGCTCATACATGGCTATCTGCGGTTTTACTGCCGGAATTAAATCATATGTAGCATCAATAATTCCTTTATTGTACTGCCATATAGCTTCTGCTGCTCCCTCAAGAGTTTCTCCATATTCCTCAAAAGCCTTTTTTGTAATATGCTCCGGCAAATAACTCATCATAGGGTCTAAACCTACTACTACCGGTGCATTGGTTTCTTTAATTTTCTTAACTAATTTATTAATCATTCTATTTCTCTCCTTTATTGTATACTACATTGCCATTTAAAATCGTATATTCAACCTCTCCGGATACCCTGTAACCATTAAAAGGTGTATTTTTTCCTTTAGAAGCAAATTCATTTGAGTCAATAACATATTCTTTATTTGGATTGATAATGGTAACATCTGCTATGGCTCCTTCATTTAATGTTCCTTTGTTAATTCCAAGAACCTTCGCAGGATTGTAACTCATTTTTGCAGCCATCTGAAGGGGTGTAATATGTCCTTTTTTTACCAGATTAGTTATGGTAAGTGCCACAGATGTTTCAAGTCCCACGATTCCAAAAGGTGCATGCTCTAAATCCTTCGCCTTTTCCTCTGCACTGTGGGGAGCATGGTCTGTGGAAATAACATCCATTATATCATCACTTAATCCCTTTATTAATGCTTCCATATCCTCTCTTGTTCTAAGAGGAGGGTTCATTTTGAAATTAGCATCATTAGAAGTAATATCATCACTGCACATGGAAAAATGATGAGGGCACACCTCTGCGGTAACCTTTACTCCCTCTTCCTTAGCACGTCTTACCATTTCCACGCTGTCTTTTGTGGAGCAATGGCATAAATGCAATTTAGCACCTGTTTCCTTTGCTAAAAGAATATCTCTTAAGGCTATAACATCTTCCACTGCATTGCTTATTCCCTTAACCCCTAACTCCTTTGACTTGTCTCCTAAGTTAATAACTCCGCCTTCTACAAGGTTTATGTCTTCACAATGTGCCAAAACCGGAATATCCGCTTTTTTAGCATTTTTCATTGCTTTTCTATATACACCGGAATTCATAACAGACTTTCCATCTTCACTTATGGCACAGATTCCTGCTGCCTTTAGTCCCTCTACATCTGTAATTTCAACTCCTGCCATGTTTTTGGTAACTGCCCCTACAGGAAGTACATTGGTAAGCCCTACGGCTTTTCCCTTATCTATAATGTATTTAACTGTTTCCGGGGAATCTACTACAGGTTTTGTATTCGGCATGCAGCATACGGTAGTAAATCCACCTTTAGCAGCTGCCCTGCTTCCTGTTTCTATATCTTCTTTATATGTTAATCCCGGATCTCTGAAATGCACATGCAAATCTATAAGTCCCGGCATTACATAACAGCCTTTAGCATCTATAATCTGATTCGCTTCATTTTCAATATATGAAGCTTTTTTTACTATTACTCCCTTATCAATCAGAATATCCATAACACTGTCAAGATTTTCTGATGGATTAAGAACCCGTCCGTTTTTTATGAGTATTGACACCTATAAATCCTCTTTCTTATATATTTACCTTTAAAAGGCATAAAAATCCATATAAAAGTATAGCAAAAAAACACATCCCTTTCAATATAAAGAGATGTGTTCTAACTTTTAATTTGAAGTTCTTTTGTAAATTGTTATTAATCCGTCCACATTATACACCACTTCATACTTGCCTGAAGCTATAATATTGCTAAACTTCTCTTTTTCAGTATCATATCTTGCATCCACTACCAGATAATCAGTATATATATCACTTTCAAGATGATTCTGATCATATAAAATAAGGTTCTTTGACAAATGTGGTACCAAAAATCCTGATGCACATACTGAAGCATCCTCCGGAACCATGTCCAGTGCCTTGTTAAGTCCCTGGTATGTAGCCTTGTCCGCATTATATCTTGATACATAATACGGTGCCTTCTGGTAAATGCTTCCCATAAACATTACACTGGCACATATTACCGAAACAGTTGCCAGTTTCTTTGCCCTGTTTATATCCATATCTGCTATGTTTAATATAATTGCATACATCATAAGTGCTATAACACTAAAATCGTATTGGAATGTTATATCATGCATATATAAATATGTCGGCAATAAATTAATGATTATAAACGGAAGAAGTAATATATATCTTGAATACTTCTTTCCTGTTGTAAAAAGCACTGCTGCTACAGGAACAAGCATGGAAATGATATATCCGATTTTATCCATTGAGTTATCATTTGTGTTTCTTATAATCTGACTGATGGCATAACCCGGATTAGCCAAAAGCGTCTCAAATACCTGAATAAGACCTCCATCCTGAGTAAAGTATAAATTTCCAAATCTATATTCCTGTATTCCAAGACCATAGCTGTTTACTATGGCTGTTGCCATAGCGAAGTAAATTGCTGATGCCACAATAAGAATAACACCACGTTTTTTATCCTTCTTTGAAAACAGGAAGAATATCCCCAATATAAACACATAAACCGGTGCATCTTCCTTAACCATCAATGACAAAATTGCGAATATAACCGCTGCAACGTTCTTCTTTTTTTCAACTGTCCAGGCTAACATCAACAGAAAAAATGTTATAAAGCAGTTTTCGTGAATATCATAAAATGTTCCGCCTGCCGTAGCCGGATACAAAGCATATATCAGTGAAACTGCAATTGCCATCTGGTTAGATAACTTGTGATGTTTACAAAGTAATAATATTGGTATAACAGGAATGGCAACCATAAATGCCTGTATAAGCTGAACTGTTATGGCGTTATCAAATATAAAATATATTGGAAGCGCTATATAAAATATAGGTGAAAAATGCACTGCAAAATGTGAAAGCAATTTATTTCTCTCTACTGTAGTGCTGATGGTTCCTTTTTGCTTCATATATTCATACATTTGAGCAAATATACCAAAATCAAATGTTGAATTGCTATATGTAAGATATCTGTATACCGTAACCACTCCTATAAAGGCAAAGAGTAAAACACCAATTACAGCTACAACAATCCATATTTCTTTTTTAGTTAAATGAATTTTAGCAAAAATATTAAAAATATCCTCTTTCACATACATAAATGCCAAAACCGCAATGACACACAGCACTGTTTGGAAACATACATTTCCAATCCGGTTATAATATGATGCATCTCCCCATGAAACGGAATATCCCTGACATGCGCACAAAATTACAAAAAGATACACAAAAGCAAACATAGCCAGTTTTGCCATGGAATCCTTATGTATATAAAGCATGGCCATAAGTGCCATACCTATCACAAATAGACATATGACAATGGCAATATTAGTAGCTCCTCCAAAATTTACATCATTAATGTGCCTGTATGCCCCTCGTATTATTGAACATAACGCCCAACTTCCTACCGCACTTACAAAGAAACCTTCAATGATTTCTTTTTGATACTGTAATAATGATTTGATTTTATTCACTTTCCCTTCCTCACTTATAAAAACTTTTTCTCCATTTTAGCATATATCTTACAACTTATGTGGTAAAATTTTGTTTTTTGATAAAAATAATATTGATTAATGTTTTTTATATGATATACTATGTAGTATTAAATACTATGTTAAGGAGTTTTACAAGTCTATGTATAAGATAATTAGTGACAGTGCCTGTGATTTGTCAAAAAAGTATATTGCAGAACACGATATTACAATAGTTCCTCTTTCAGTTTCATTTGATGGAGAGACATATTACAGGGATTCCATAGATATTTCAAGAGATGAATGTTATGAGAGAATGGTTTCAAATCCGGGAGTTTACCCTAAAACTTCCCTTCCAAGTGTTGACAGCTATTACAATGCTTTTAAGGAATTTACTGACAAGGGTATTCCTGTTGTTTGCTTTACCATTACTCTTATTTTCAGTGGTTCTTATAACTCAGCAATGAATGCAAAGGAAATGATTGAGGAAGAAAATCCTGATGCTAACATTACTGTTATTGATTCTAAGCAAAATACCGTAACTCAGGCTCTTATTATTGACCAGATGGTTAGAATGCGTGATGCAGGAATTTCCTTTGAAGATTCTTTAAAGAAATTAGAGCCTTTAATGGCAAGCGCCCGTATTTTCTTTACAGTAGGTTCTCTTGACTATTTAAAAATGGGTGGTCGTATCGGTAAGCTTGCATCTATTGCCAGCAAAATCGACGTTAAACCTGTTATTATAATGAAAGATGGAGATATCAGCCTTGGGGGTATCGGACGAAACAGAAATAAACTTAAGGCTAAGGTTTTATCAACAGCTAAGGCTTATCTTGATGAAAACGGAAAAGACAATTTCGTGGTTTCCGTAGGATACGGATATGACAAAACAGAAGGTGTCAGCTTTATGAATGATGTAGAGGAAACTCTTGGAGTTAAACTTAATTCCGAAACCAATGTTGCCATTGGTATCGTATCCGGCGTACATACCGGTCCACATCCTATTGGATTAGGTGTAATCAGAAAATATGAAACACTGTAGTTAAACAAGCAACAGCAAAACAGGCAGTCAGAACGTGTTCAAATCACATTCTAACTGCCTATTTATATATCTTCTCTAAATTTCTGTTTTATCTGTCCCACTTATCGCATAGAGACTGTATCTGACTGGTGAATCTTGCCAAATCTTTATTGGCTCCACCTTCATTTCTCTTAATAACAGCCATAAGACGGTTACCTGCTGATACAAGGTTGTCGTAAATTCCATTAGCCCTGCGTTTCTTTGCCTTCTCAGCGATTCGTTGTGGAATACCTTCTTTAATCAACTCACCGGATATTAAATCAAACTCTGTTCCACTATATGGAGCATATGTATCATAACCATGCTGTTTGCTTAACAGTTCTGCAAAAGTATCACACACCTGATCTTCTCCATGAACGACAAACACCTTATCCGGCTTTTTCATCATGGATTCCATCCAGTTAATCAGTCCTTTTTGGTCTGCATGACCACTTACTCCCTTTAAATTTTCAATGTGGGCATTTACTGCAATTTCCTCACCAAAAAGTTTTACTGACTTAGCGCCTTCAAGAAGTGACCTTCCAAGAGTACCTACTGCCTGATATCCCACAAACAAAACAGTACACTCTTCCCTCCAAAGGTTATGCTTCAAATGATGTCTGATTCTGCCGGCTTCACACATTCCTGATGCCGATAAAATAACCTTTGGTTTCATATCTTCATTGATGGCAATGGAATCCTGAGTTGTTACGGAAACATTTAATCCCTCAAATCTCAGCGGGTTAATTCCCTGATTTATAAGTTCCATGGTTTCATCATCAAAACAGTCTATTATATTATTGTTAAACACGTTTGTAGCTTCCACCGCTAAAGGACTGTCAACATAAACCTGAAAATGAGGGAATCCGGGAACCATGTTTTCTTTTTTTATAATTCTTAAGAAATATAGCATTTCCTGAGTTCTGCCTACAGCAAAAGACGGAATAACTACATTTCCACCTCTCTCAAAGGTTTCATTTAGTATTCTGGCAAGAGCTCCCACATAATCCGGTCTGTCTCCGTGTAATCTGTCACCATAAGTTGATTCAATAAGAACATAGTCAGCACCATCCATAGGTGTAGGATCTTTAATAATAGGTTTATTAATATTTCCAACATCCCCTGAAAAAATAATTGTTCTCTTTTCCTCTCCCTCAGTTAAAAACATCTTAATGCTGGCAGAACCTAGCAAATGTCCCGCATCCTCGTACCTCACGGAGATTTCATCGCAGATTTTCACCATACAGTCATAGTCCACCGGAACTAACAACTCGCAGGCTGCCACAGCATCATCCATAGTGTATATGGGTTCATAAGGTGCCTCACCAGACCTCTTTGCCTTTCTGTTTCTCCATTCTGCCTCAAACTCCTGAATATGTGCACTATCACGAAGCATTATGTTGCACAAATCACAGGTAGCTCTGGTAGCAAACACCTGTCCTTTAAATCCCTGTTTCACCATCAGTGGAATGAGACCTGAATGGTCAATATGGGCATGGGTAAGAAAAATGTAATCGATTTCTCCTGCTAAAACCGGCAGTTCCTGGTTTACATAAATATCCTTTCCCTGCTCCATTCCACAATCCACAAGTACCTTTTTGTCACCAACCTGAATAAAATGACAGCTTCCTGTAACTTCATGGTCTGCTCCTAAAAATGTAAGAATCATAACTAGCACCTCCCTATTCGATTTTATCCGAAACTCATAATTTATATAACAGTAATTATACCATTTTCCCCGGAAGGTCGCTATATATATTTTAGCAAATGTGTTAGATTTAATTAGTTAATTCTGATAATTTATCTGCTCTCCTGTAATTAACGGATACCGTACTAACTTATCTCCATCTAATTTTTCCCTGTGCATGTCCACTGCGGTAATCTGATGATTGTTATAGGTTGTATAATAATAAATCCCCTTGGTTGCATTGCAGCATGAAGTATAAATTGTTATCTCATACTTGCCTTCTTCCACTTCACAGCATCCCCTTTGCTGGTCAACAGAGCCTAGAATATGGAAGAACTGACTGACACTTTCCTCTTCGCCATCTCCTGATACGGAATTCATTTTGGTAAAGGCAACCTTGGCAAATCTTGAAGCTGATGACAAATCCCCCGGAAGCCCCAAAGCTCCCATTCCACGACTGTAGGCATTAAAATCCAAATCCTTTGAAAACTTATTTTCAGGCTGTTTAGGAGATAAATTCATATAATTGTTTAACATAAACATCTGCTGATCAAAGGGTGGATTGTTGGTAAGAACTCCCACGGGATTGTCATATATATGAAGTCCGTCTGCCATACATTCCACTGTAATTGAGCTCTTTTCATCTGCAATTATCCAATGAAGCTGTGCAGAAGGCAACTGCTCACTAAAAGGTGTTGCCACCAGATTCATATGGGACAGCGCCTCCCTTGCCTCATCTACATTGGAGTATTGTGCCAAAATCCACATAATAAACTCAAACTGAGCCACATTGGTTTCATTTTCCTTAACTTCCTGATACATGGCATTTCCAACAAAATTAAGCCCTGCCATTCCAAGACCTTTCTCATTAATTGCATCATAATATAGAGGATACTCCCCTACAACATACGCCATGCCCATTATGGCATAGTGATTATCTAAAGCCTTTGTATGTCTAAAATTAATTGGATAATTTCTCGGAGTTATGGCAATTTCATCGCCATATGAAAACTCATAGTCCAATGTTCTTCCAAAATAAAAATCCTTTGTTTTATATGTTGCTGCGGTACACATACTACCTCCTAGTTTATTTTATAGTATTACGTTTTGCATATATTTATTTTTCTACTGTTGCCTGAACTCTATCTCTCCGGTATCTGCATTCATCCTGTCTACAATTGCAAGGGATTCTAAATGATATCCCAGATTTCTAATTGTTCTACCTCCCGGCTGGAAGCCTTTTTCTTATAATCACTCTTTAATTTCCACTATTTTTCCTGTGTGAATGGCTTTTAATTTATCTTTCATAATTTTATGCATTATCTCATAAGCTTTATCCCCTGTACAATGCCCGGTATAAAAAATAGTGTACATCTTGTTTAATTTTTTTGCAATAGCCTCTATATTTGCTGTTTCTTCTTTAGTATACCCACCGTTTTTAAACATATGAAACCCACTGATTACTACCATTGGCTCATTGGCAAATTTCTTCTTATATGCCTCTAAAATATTTATAATTCCACAATGTGCACACCCTGATATAAGGGCATTTCCCTTCTTTGTACATATTACAAGGCTTTGCTCATGGGAAAAATCATCTTCTGTAATTTTTCCATCCACTTTTCTTAGAAATTTTATATTTCTCTTTTCTGTGGGTACATTAGAAATCAAATATAAATTATCATCTATTTTATAGCTTCCATCTACTAATTTAAGCTGCGGCAAATTCAATATTCTGTTATCTATTCCTATATATGTGTCTTTATAATAGCATTCCTCTGTTGCATTTTTTTGCATATAAATTTGTGCATGATTGTTTATCTCACAAAATTTAAGCAAACCACCTGCGTGATCATAATGCCCATGACTTATAATAACCTTGTCAATTTCATTTAAATCAATTCCTAATTTTGCGGCATTTCCCACAAATCTGCCTGTGGCTCCCGTATCAAATAACAATTTATACTGTTGAATTTCAATATATAATGCCAAACCATGTTCAAAATCACACTCCATATCCTCCGGGGTGTCCTCAATTAATGTTATTACTTTCATTGTGTTTTTCCCACCACTACACTTCTATATAGTACACACATATATTTTCATATTTTCCTTCATCCACCTTGAAGCCATTGGGAATGACTCCCAGCTGCTTGAAGCCAATTCGCTCATATAAATGTATTGCATGCATATTTGATTCCACTACTGCATTAAACTGGAGAATTTTAAACTGCTCCCTGTGTGCCTGTTGTATGCAGTCACGCACCATTTTTTCACCAATATGAAGTCCTCTGCTTTCTGATGAAACTGCAAAACTTGCATTAGCAATATGTCCACACCTTCCAACATTATTAGGATGCAAAATATACATTCCCAGTATTTTTCCTGTGTCTTTGTTTACTGCTACTCCACAATAGCTCTGTCCCTCAAAGAATATCTTACCCTTTTCTTCTGTCAGTAAATCTTCCTGTGGGAAAGCATTTCCCTCCTTAACAACTTCATTCCAAATATTAACCATTTCAGGAATATCCCTTACTTCGTATCTTCTTAATTCAATATTATTAATCATTGTTCTTCCTCCTGTAACGGTACTTTTATACCTTAATACCGTATATTTTATGGTAACTCCATTGAAACTCTTTTGCAATACATCTTTATGACAATAACTCCAGAAGTTCCTCTTTATTAAATGAAGCCCCGGCATAAGATAGTCAAATTCGCTCCAGAGTTCACTTAACCTGTTTTCTCTCTTCTGCCGTTCCAACAACCATGGAAACATTAAGGGTCGGAGCAAACTTTTCAAATTCACTTTTCCAATTGTACACAAGACTACTAAACTCTTCACTTTTTTTCGTTTCAATATAAGTTTCATATACATTTCCACCACTTACATCTATATAAATCACTATACATTTATGCAGTTATTAACTACGTATGTGCATTTACTATTTCTATTTTTACATAAAATAACCCCGGTCACATACACCACCAATGACCGGGATTACAACTTTATTTACTAACGATTATTTAACTGTCATAGTCTTTTTGTACCCTGTAGATTTTTTCATAATCATTTTTTTATACTTCTTTAAAGATTTCTTAGGACACTTAATTGTAGCTTTCTTGTTAATTCCGCTAAATGCCTTCTTTCCAATCTTTTCAATATTTTTTCCAATTACTACTTTCTTTGTTTTGTTGCAATTCTTAAATGCCTTTTTCCCAATTGCAGTAACCTTGTATTTATCTTTACCAATTGTTACTGTTGCAGGAATTTTTACAGTCTTTTTATTTTTAGCTGCCTTAAGAGAAACAGTTTTCTTTGATATTGATGTAACTACATAAGTACCACTTTTAGCCTTTACAATATATCCCTTTTTAACTTTCTTAACAGAAGGTTTTGTATCGTTACTCTTTGTTCCTTTTTCCTTAACTGATACATCAAATGAAATATCTACAGATGTAGCCTCTTTACCCTCTCCTGATGCGAATTTAATACTTCCTGTAAACAGTGCATCTCTTGAACCTTTTTTACCCTTAGTGTCAGCAGTAAAATTAGCAGATGCCTTGACTTTGTTCATTTCAATTGCTTGTTCAATTGGAATGTACTTAATTATGTTTCCTCCCTTATCCTTCACTTCTTCTTCCTTAGTTAAGGCATCTAAGTTTCTGGATATACTTTTAACCTGGAAAACCATTTCTTTCTTCACTGCATCTAAGTATCCCTTTGGATATGATTTAGCTACTTCATCAAATCCAGGTAATGCAAACAATCTATCTGCTGCACTATTTATTATAACTTCCGCATTGTTTCCTAATGCCAGACTAAGTCTCTTGATTAACTCTGTCGCATTTTTTTCTGTTACACTAATAGTTGATTTTGTACCTGACTTTGTTTCAAATTTACCAAGAGTATAGTCAGCTGTATTAAGAACCAATGCCAATAAATCTTTCCCTGTACTCATTAACTGCTCACTGGATATGTTAAAGTTTGGATACATTTTTTCTCCATAATTCACATCTTTAATACATCCTATTTTATCAGCCACGTCTTCACCATCTTCCTCTGTATACACTGTATAAGATAATACTTCACGAATTCCAAGTTCTGACTTTAAGTATTTATTTAATTCGTTTATTCCATTAAGTGTAAGCTCTTCTATGGCAGGTATCTCCAATGCATCATAAATATCATTAACAGTTCTTCCTGTATATTCCTTCACAAATGAAACTAATGTGCCTAAATTAATTTTAATTTTTCCATTGTTATAATTTAATGAAATTGCCTTTGCATTTTTTCCTTTTGCAAGCTGAAGATATAAATCTAAATTAAAATTCTGTGAATCAATAACTGATGATTTTACTGTTCCCTTTAAGTCTAAAACATCTGCTCCAATAGGTTCGCCATCTTCATTTAAACCTGATGCAATGCCTAATTTAAGCATCCGGTTGTAAAATGCTTCACCTTCTTTAGTTAAAACCAATTTTCCATCTTCATATGAACCATAATCACTGTTATAATCAAAAGCTAACTGTCTAAAAGTTCTATAAAGCTGTTCAGCTACTTTCTCTCCCTTTACATTCGCCTTAAAATTAGCCGTAACATCTGCATTTTTTGCATCTAAAATGTCATTAACCTGCTTTGATACTGACTTTGTTTCTGCTGCATTTGCAGGTGTATGCATTGTTCCACCTAAACCTATTATCATTGTAAGTGATAATATAATTGCAACTATTTTTTCTTTCATAATGTTCACTCTCCTTCCAATAATTGTGGTGTTAATAAAATAATAACATAGGCAAACCTTCCCCCACATCACACAAAAGTGTTATATGGAGTAATTTCCTACATTTTTTATTCTTATGATTTTACAAAAAAAAATATTCCGGTAAAATCATTTCTACCAACATATTTTAATGAAATCATCCAAAGTATAAATTGCCATTCTACATACCAAAATAAGCAACTTCATTTATTAAATATTTTATATAACAGCCACTTTTCCGGCTGAAAAGCCACTATGCCATTAGGTGTAAACATCCTATATATGTAGACTATGCCAAATAAAATCAGCACAGTCCATATAATACCCGACAAAGCTTTTGGCTTTAGTCTTTTTCTATTTAGTATAATAATTAAAATCACCACCGGCATAAAAAATAACGGATGATAATAAAATGCCATTGAAAAATCTAATTTTAGTGCTGCTAACCATGCCCTGGTCATTCCGCAACCTAAGCATGAAACACCTGTGAAATATTTAATAATACAGGGAACGCCCTTTAAGTATACTCCCACATAGCCAATAATTATTATAAAAACAATTGCTATTATAATCCTTTGTTTCTTTAATTTATTGTCCTTTTTCAAGATTTGCCTTTCTTTATAATTTATCTTTTTGCTTAAAATACTATAAATATTTTCTTATGTCAATGGCAAAACTCTCTTCTATATTAACTAAGCGTTTTGCAATATCTTTAGTCTTCTCATAAGCGGCTTTGTACTGATTAAGATATTCATTCAAAGATTTAACGCCCATATTACATCCGTCAGTTATTAAGTCAGCGATGGTTTCATCTAACTCATCCATAACTAATTTAACATTTGTTTTTATCCACGACATTCCTTTTGCATAGGATTCGGATTTTTTCCTTCGTCATGGGTTTCTGATTGTAAACAATCTTTATGTAAAGCCATCATTTTTATGATTCGTGATTTTTTTCACGAAAAATCATTCTAAATATAAGCCTTACAAAAGGACCACAATAAAACATCTGATAACATATTGCCATTGGAAAATTCATTGCCCATGTCTGTATCCATGTCCCAAAGCTTTTTGTTTCCTTAAACAGTATGGTAGCAACTAAACTCATTATTGGACACATTATACAACAAATGCAAATTGAAATTGCATATGTTATAATCTGTGGTCTGTCGCTTGTTTTCATCACAGTAAAGGCTAATATTTTAGCTATTTTCCCCACTACGAAAAATTCTAATACAAAAGCCACAGGCACCATAATTGGCAATTCATGGGTTGCACTAATAAATGTTTGCCCTGTTACACTGCATGTATTAAGTGCTACATTATACACAACCATTCCATAAACCATCGTTGTAGCCATAATAATTGTAAATATTACATCCTGAAATTTGTTTTTTGGCATAAAAAATCCTCCTATCGATAACTTATAACTAATGTGTTGTTCGTTATCATCCCGGAGGATTGTGCGTTTCCAATAATAACCATAATAAAATTGCTAGGGAAGTATAACATATTTTTCTATTTAATGTAATACCTAAATTTAATATTTATCAACATTCCTACGTCGTAATTTTCACCATTTATCTCTGATTATAACAGTTATTTTTCACTCTATCTGCTATATTATTATTTAATATTCAGTGCATTCTTTAAAAATTCCACTACTCTCTTTTTGTATTCTCCATAAATTACATTTTCTATGCTATCAGTATCAGTTTCATCAAGATAATAGGCAGACACTTTTCCTCCAAGGTCTGATACCAGCTTAGAATAATATTTTATCATTTCTTCATCCGACATCCTTTCCATACCCATTGGTGTTCTAACATTAAGCCCCGACTGTCGCTTATCATCTAAATCAAGTTCCTCAAAATATAAACCTGAGTCATTGCAAATAACAGCATCAAAATACTGTCCGTAAAATTTTGCTTTACATACGGCATTTTCCTCAGGTGTTTTTCCTACTTCTTCCGGTTCCTATGATATCTCAAATTCCTTTAAAGTAATAAATTCTATATTGCAATTAGCTAAAAGCTCCGAAAATTTTTTTACTTTTGAAGGATTTGTTGTTCCCAGTAATACTTTCATTTTTTCTCCTGTCTTTTATATGATTCTACAAATCATGCTTACAAATTCAATTCAAACATTTTATACTCTGTCCAACCAGTACCTTCGTAATACATATTTTTAGCTTCCACAAATTGAAATCCGCAACCTGTATAAAGACGTTCTGCCGCTTTAATTAATTTATTTCATTTTAGAAATATATTTATTCAATTCGGTCATGTCATCTTCCTCAATTTTTTTCACATCACCTTCAAACAATAATTCCTTTTCCTGTAATATATACGCAGCATAACCATTGTCAAAATCAATCTTAAAGTCATAATTTTTTTCAGAAATATCACCTTTTATTGTATTATTTTCATTTACAATTTTCTTAATCAATCTGGTAAATTCCGATTTTTCATCATTAGTCAGAGTTATATTTTTGTCATTGCCTGTAATAACAATCTTGGAACTGTTTACCTCAAATACCGTCAGTCCTCCCTTTCCTCCATCTTTATTCGTAACAAATATTGTGATACCAATTGCAACCACAATTACTGCAAGAACAATTATACCCAGTACCTTTTTATTTCTAATCATGTGTTTTCACCTCTCCTTAAATATGTTGCCTGAATAGTAACATAAAGGTAGCAGTAGTGTAAATAACTTTAGGTTTATGCTTATTATTATAAACTACTTTTCTTGTTTTCTTAAGAAAAACCAGGGGATATGTATTTACAAATGCACAAAAACATCTACTTTGTCGCTGAACTACTTTTTTGTACATACCATTTTTTTACTGCCATTATCACATTGTAAAAACAATACACATATACAATGGACATATTATATGATAATTTACTTTGTATGTACGTACAATATACAGCGACTAATAAAGAAACCACAATATAACTAATAATATTTAATATAGACTTCATATTTTTCCTTTCTGAATTTTTTAATAATTTACATTTAAATTTCCCTATTTTGTATTTTTTAAGACTCATTCTTTTCTAGTTTTTTATTATCATCTATTCCGCATAAATTTATCACCGTTTTTTAATTACATTACTATTTATGCGTGAGTAATTGCCGGTAACATAAACTTGTAATCACCCAATATTTCAAATGCTTTTCCCTTAACAAAGAACGTTGTATCTTCTTCATCAACCTTCTTTTCTTCATAGCCGGTTTTATCTATAGGTGTAAAAAATAAAATCACATTGCTAATATTACTTCCAAAAGATGTAATCACGTCATCAATAGATGCTTCTCCGAAAATAGCATGCAACATAAGAGTATCTCCATCTACCTCAGCCACAACGTATGTATCTATACTATTGACGTAATAAACATTTTCTTTCATGAACTGTGATAAATAAAACATGAACAGTCCTTCATTTCCATTCATTGTCATGTTACCACACTGCGGCCTGGTTTTTATAATATCTACCATCTTTACCCAATCTTCAGATGTTTCCATTGGAATATTCTCTGTCACATCTGTTGCAGTGTTTATAACATGCTTACTATACTGGAATTCCGGTTTTGTGACAAAACCAAACTTAGGATAGAAATCGAGTACAGAATCATTTGCATACAAATATATTCCATCTACCTTACCCTCATATTCTTTCATTATTTCATCCATTAATATTCTTACATAACCGTTTCCTCTATATTCCGGAGCAGTCATAACAGTTCCTAGTTGAAGAAGTTTTAAAATATTTCCGTTGTAATTCATATTACACTTATTCACTGAAACATTAGAAACCACTTTTCCCTCAATAACAATGGAAACCGGATTGTAGTTCTCTTTCCAAAATCCATTTTGATACCATTCCTCAAATGAAAGATTGAAAACTTTCTTCGCCAGTTCATTAAAGCTGTCTCTTAATTCTTTGGTATCTCTATAATCTTTAACTATCTTCATATATACCTCTTTTTATTTCGTCTTCTTTATAATCCTACAAATACTCTCATCAGACAACGAATACTTTTTGCAAGTTTTTGAATGGTGACAATGTTTTACTGTTTTATTACATTTCCAAACTATTCTCATTCAACAAAAAATCATAAATACTCATAGTTGCAATACCGCCTTCATCACGCTGTACGTTTATAACATCCTTAACAATAATAATCTTCTTAAACGAATCATTAACGTTAAGTAATGATGCCTTTTCCTGTCTTATTTTTTCTTCATCTGATAAACTAAGAGCTGACTGTATATAATATCTCCTACTTCCCATATTAGCAACGAAATCAATTTCCAATTGCTTTCGTTCCTGTTTTCCATCTGCATTTCTTTCTATTTTGGGAACTATACCAACATCTACTTGGTATCCCCAGCACCAAGTCTCCATCGCACTATCGTCTAACTTATAATCCAAACTTCTTATGACCGACCATATCTGCTTTCTTGTCATACGCAATCCTCTTTCTATTTATTTTTGTGATGTGGCAATTTATATACATTATCCTGTTCACCATGAACAAGATAGTGAACAGGATGCCCAATTCTTACGAATAATACTTCTGATTCTTACTCGTTGCCTTATCTGGTATAGTCATTTTCAACTGACCATCTGTCAACATTGCATCCAAATAATGTCTTTTCAAATATAACCTGTTTGCAAAACCGAAATATTCAATAATTTCTTTTGTAGTTCTTGGTTCTTTACAATATTTTATAATTGCGCTTTTTATATCTTGTTCAACATCTTGTTCATTTTGAACAGGATGTTGAACATCATTTCTTAACAACTCCAAATACCTATCACAAGCCTTGCACAAAACCATAATGCCTGCTTCATTAATCTCATATTCTGGTAATGGTCCATCATACAACGCACAAGCTTCCTTAATTTTCTCAAAACCTCTTCCCCAAGCTTCAATCATACCGCTTTTGAAAAAGACATTTGCCAGTTTCGGATTGTATGGTTTAGAAGAATGTTTCATAAACAATTTGTCTGTCGAATCCAAATTTGGTGGCATCTCTCCATCATTCCAAATATATATCTTATCCTTATATACGCTAATTTGAATTGGATTACAACTACTATAATCTTTATGCACAATGGCATTAAGCAAAATTTCACGAAATGCATCTTTGTGAAACATAAACTGCTCAACTCTTTGAATACCTTCATAGTCAATTAGAGCCTTCATATATTTTGTATAAACCAAATCAACTGTCTTATCTACCTGTTCTATTAACGGACCATGTACCTCATCTTGGTACACCAAATCTGAATCAGATTTTCCGAAATAGCCTATCTTGATATATGAGCCTGTTACCCACTTTTCAGGATCTTTATAAAATGCCAGCATAGCTGCTTTTATCAAATATCCATCTTCATCAATCAAATGAAGATTTTCCATCAAAATATCATCTTCTACGCTTACTTCTTCCTTTGTAAGTCTTCCTCTTTTTACTGCCTTCTCTTTAAATAACTGTATTGCATCTTGTTTTAAATCAGTTACTGACAATTTAGGCAATGGAACACCATCCCATGTTCTTCCTTGCGTTTTTAACAACGTTCTTTCCAATTCCTTTCCAGTAATTTCACGCATGGTACTTCCAGAACGATAATAGTATTTTCCACGAAAACTAATTAAAGACGGATATTTTTCTACAATTATCTCTATATATTCCAATTCACCTTCATGTAAAAGATTTACATCAGCAATGATACCCATTATATCCGTTATTTTATTAGGTATTCTTTCTAATAAATCTCTCGCATTATTAATGCCAATAACATTACCATTGTCATCCATACCTATGTATATTGTTCCACCTTGAGCATTGGCGTATCCGCAAATCCATTTTAAATATTCATCTTACCACGACTCTTTCCACTCTATAGATTGGCTTTCTCTTTCTTACATATTTTCACCAACTTTCTGTTTTTTATTAATTAATAATACTTTTGTTTATTACTCAGATAATATCAATATATTTTTAAACACATATTACCTCGCACGAAAAATATTTCTCCATACTATTGCATCGAATATAATCCGTAATATATCCTCCCAATTCTCTAACTGCAAATACATTCTTTTCGCTAGAACAAAAAATAACATATATTTTTCTGTTTTTAATATTAATTTCTTTTTTAAGTTCATCATATATTGCTCTAAAATAGTCCGTAGCAAATTGCAAAAACACACTCACCATTTGATTGCACAATTACTTTTTCGTATTTATACGGAAACACTCTTGTAGACGCATTCATAATATCCAAAACATAATTCTCATATATGTCCTTCTTAAACAAATCAATAAAATTATTAGAATATTCAAACTTATAATTCAAATGCATAGCTCTCCCTAATATCCTCTTACTTTATAATCCAACATAAACTTTTTTTATTTTGTAACTTATATTAGGTTCATTCTATCCTATTTTCTTATATTTTTCCAATCTATAATGTTGCTCACTATCTAACTCTTTTATTCCATCCTTGTAATCATATCCAAATTTACGATAAAATTCTGTTGCCGTAATAGAAGATGGAATTTCAATTCGATCTGCTCGTAAATATAGTTCGTCTTGTCCCAATGTTTGCATAATAATTCTGCCTATCCCGTTTCCGTGAAGTTCTGGCAACACAAAGATAGTCAACAATATACTTTCTGTTTCACTTCCCCAAAAACTTGATATTGAACCCACACCAACGATCCTGTCGTCTAGTTCAAATACATACATATGAGCATAACTAACAATTTGTAAAATCTTATCAATTCCATAGTTAACTGCAAGTTCCTGCATTGCTTTAATTCCATAATCCTTGCTATTTACTTCAAGAAAATTACGTACAATTAACTCCTGTACTTCCTCTGCATCTGCTTTTTGAAATTTTCGTACCCTTACTTTATTTTTTATATCATTCATTTTCTTTCCTCTAAGATCTAATTTAACAAATTACGGGTTCCCAAGCAAAAGGCAATAAATCTCTTGCTTTAACTTTTATGAGTTGTCCTTTTTCATCATTAACAATAACTTTTATATCTGGACAATACTCATATAGCATTTGTCTGCAATTTCCACAAGGTGGAATAACACAATTTAAATGTTTATCGTGAACTGCCACAATTGTTTCAAACTCTCTTTCTCCTGCAGAAATAGCACTTCCAATTGTTATGTACTCTGCACAAGAACCATGTATCCCGTCGCAATTTACACCTTTATACATATTTCCATTTTTACATAGAACTGCACATCCTACTGTATGATTATAAATTCCATCATCAAAATTCTTTTTCAACACATCAAGACCTATTTCTATCAATCTTTTATCATGATCTGTCAATTGGTATCTTTCCATTTTATCCTCCAATTTTTGCAAACGGTGTGCAAAAAAGGCATCCCCGAAAATTTCGGGAATGCCTATAAATACTAGGTTTCTAGCTTATTATTCAATAATTGTAGCAACCTTACCTGAACCTACTGTTCTACCACCTTCACGAAATTGTCTCACCATTACTTAATGTTTTTTATTTAGTTTTCATTGCATTTCCTACTTGTTTTGGTTGCCTGTGCTGTCATTATTTCTATTTGCAGAGAAAAATGACGACAGTTTGACGACTGCACAAATTCAACAGTGGATTAAAATAATATTTTCACCTTACTTATTCAAAGTTATGTATTATGTATAGTAATATTTCCAATTTTTTTTAATATATCCATCAACCAAAATTCCAACATCTATATTATCTTCTTCAACTTTCTGTATATCTTTTTCATTATGCTGAATATTCAATATTTTAAATCTATTGTAATCCTTCCCCGTATACGCAAAAATATACTCCCCTACTTTTAATCTTGATTTTTTACTATTAATACATAATATATTATTATTGTACACATCGATAATCATATCGATTTCATTTAATAAGCCGCACGTTTGTAGAATTATGATTAATTCTTCCTCGAATATGTCGCAAATAACTTGTCCCATCATTTCCATAAATGGTATTATTTGTTCGACCAACACACTATTTGATAGCCTGGTATCTACGCACCAGCCATGTGCAACTTTATTTCGTTGTTCAACTAATTGTGTTAATTCTTCAAACAGTCTATTAACATCTCCACCTTTTTTCTTGTTAATGTACTCTTTTGCTTTTTCATCTGAGAATTCATTTTTATTTTTTATATACTCGACAAACTTCTTTTTTCCCAAGATTTTTGCTTTAGAGTTTTTTATTCCCAAATCATTAAACAACTCTATTAGTTGATCTATTCCTAAATTGCCACTATGCGTTAACAAAAGTTCTTTATTAAGTGAAAATTTTTCTTCTTCAAAACACGAATATAAATTTTTAATTACCTCTAGTTCAGTAATTTCAAAATTTTTAAACCTATTTGAATTCACCAAAAACTCTCCACTTTTCTTTATATGTTTTTGCTTAATTTCATTTGCTAAATTGACATACCTGTCTGCTTTTTCCACCCAAAAATCTAATAATGAATCAGCAATTTTATCAATATAGTTTTCAAAGCACCCATACAAACTTATGATTACAGCATTATAAACCACTGGGGTGCTCATCACTTTTGTAAATCTTTGTTTTATAATATTCACATCTAAATTTTCCCTATCAAAATTGTCTATTAATGAATGTTGTTCTTCCATACATGTAATATAATTTCGTATATCTTTTAAATTGTTTAAATACTCATCCTTACTTATGTTAATTCTATTCATCCATATTTCCTTCTAATATATTCTGAACAATTTTTTCGAAAAAGTCGGCTCTATTTAATATATCGGTTTTTGATTGTTTTTTCCCGTTAAACATTTCTTCGTTTTGTTTATATGCTTTTTCCATATATTGTGTAATTAGTTTATTGTTATTTGGTACACTATTTATATCATATTTTGTTAATGCCAACATAAGTGAATCATAAATCATCTTCTGTGGTTTTGACCATTTAAATTGATTTCTAATTTCTTTGTATTGACAAAAAGCTTTATCTCCAAACATTTTATTTGCTATTTCAATCGTATTTATAAATAATTCTTTTAGCACATCTCCTCTATCTGAATTTTCTTCTAAAATAGTGTTTCCAAAAATCATGCACTTGTCTAAAAAATCAGATAATTGCCCTGAATATTCATTAACATGTCTCATCGCAAAAAACCTTAATACTAATTCAACATCATACATTCTCATATATAAGTTATTTAAAGCGAGTTCATCCGCCACATCCAATGAATCTACTGTATCTAATTGATATAGTTCTTTAGTATTATTATCTTCATCAACACTTACCGGTATTCCCCACAATTTTCGAAATGTTGTATTTGTCGAAAGTTCCTTGCACAATTTATTAAATTCACCATTATATAGTGCATTTCTTATCTCTTGATCTTCTAATTTAACTCCACCGGTATTTAGTCTTTCAAATACCATCCTTTTCATTCTTTGCTCTTGTTCTTGAGATTTAGCTGATTCTTTTAGTAATGACACTACTGATATTTGTCGTCTGTCAATACCTTCTTTTATTTTTTTAGGTAATTCACTATATTTTTTTGTGTTTAATTCTGGCCATTCCGTTAAACCTTCTAATGCATATTCATTATCATAAAAATCCATAATTGCCGAAATACGCTGAAGACCATCCATCACCTCATATTTACCATACTCTACTTCATATATGAATATAGGTGGCACTGGAATATTCATTATAAATGATTCGATAAGACGAGAGCGCTTTTTATTATCCCAAGTAATTCGTCTTTGATATATCGGTTTTCTGTCATATTTACCGTTTGTAAAAACATCTTTTACTAGCGGTAATTTAATAGCTCCTTGTTCTGTAACAATTCTTGCCTCTCCAATTTCATATTTTTCATTAATTTCTTCCTCAGACAACATAACCTTTTTATTTTCTTTCCCTTCAAAATTTTCTTTTTCAAAATCTAATAACTCAATATTCATATTTTCTCCTTGTAAACTCAATTTATGCCATCATTCGTTTGTCTTCTCCAACATTACGAACAACTACATATTCTTTTTCTTTCTTCTCCAACTGCTCCTTAGCAAATTCTGCTATTGGTTCTGCGACTGCCAATGCTAACCTTACCGGTACAGCATTTCCTATCTGCTTATAAACTAAATCAAGTTTTGAATTTGCATTTCTGTTGCTTGTACCCCTACTAAACTCATACCAATCTGGAAATGTTTGAATTCTTGCAATTTCCTTAACTGACAATCTTCTATTATTCTCTTCTCCATCACTAAATATATATTTGTCTTTACCTACCTTTACCATAGGTTCTCCACCCGGATGTATAGGTGCCTGTCGTCCTGATGCCTGAATAGTAAAACTTGGCTGACTCCATAATTTTTTTCGATTACGCGACATAAAAATAGTTGAGTATGAGCCAACAAAATATTCTCCCGGATTTTCCTCTAAATCACCAATTGCATCCTGTAAAGTCACAACTTCTTCTAATCCATTAACCCCATATCCATGAGTTGGCTTTGGATGAACATATTCAAAATCTATGTCATTTCTCACTCCAACCAAAATTACTCGTTCTCTAATTTGTGGTACTCCATATTCTGCTGAATTAAGAAGTTTATGATAAATTTTATACCCTGCTGCTGCAAAGTCCTGAACAATCTGTTTAAATACTTCTCCTTTTCCTAGAGTCATCATTCCTTTAACATTTTCGGCAACAAATATTTTAGGTTTACTTTGCATCAAACAGCGAATAAAATGAAGGTATAAGAAATTTCTTTTATCATCCACTAATCGTGGACCCGCTTCTGAAAATCCAGGGCAAGGAAATCCGCCCAGAACAATGTCCGCTTTTGGAAATTCTTTAATTTTTCTTATATCACTTTTATCCATATAAATATATTTTCCAGCATTTTGAGCATAGGTTTGTCTCGCTTCGTCAAAGATATCATTTACATATATTGTATTAAAGACATTGTTATCAATATTTTCATCAAAAACTCTTTTGTCTCTAAACGCTTCTTCCATTACAGTTTTACCCATCACTGCTTGTAATCCTGCTAGTTCAAATCCTAAATCTAATCCTCCACATCCTGAAAATAATGATACTAAATTCCACTTTTTAGAATCATAGCTAAGTTTGTCAAATTCAATTTCTTCACTGCAATTTTCAAATACTTCTCTCTCTTCTTCTATTTTCTTATTAAGTAATTCTCTAACTTCATTTACATTATACTCTGGTGCAGGCTTAAATTTACCTCTACCACGCTCTTCTAAAATAACAGCCATTTCTTCTCCTCAACTTATTCTATCTGTTCCTGCATTGTCTTCATCAATATCATCTGTATTTTCTATATTCAATGTTTTCATATAGTGTATTAATCTATTCGCAATCTCGTTTCCTTTAACAGTTAAAGGATGATCAAAACTTAACTCAGGAATTAATTTATTATGTTTAGCACTCCAATTTACTTGTACAGAAAGTGGTCTATTACCATCCCATTTTTTTGCAAATGATCTATAATTAAGTGCTTTGCAAGCAAAATAAATATCAGGATGCATTTTAACATAATCCTTTATAGGAATCATCTTATCAATTACATCCTGTGCCGAATTAATATTCTCATCCATTAATATGTAATTTGCAACACCGCTATCTTTAATTACTTTCCCATTAACCATAGCATTTCTTTTGTCTTCTGCTAAATTACTCCCTGCATAAACATCAATTACTTGTTCTTCTGTTAACTTCATTTTTCCAGACAAATCGCCACTACTTTTATTCAACAGTTCAAATTTCCAGCCTAGTGTTATTGCACCTTTTTCCGTTCTTTTAAATTTGTTTTTATATATTAACATTCTCTCTTCAAATTTATCCATAATTGATGTCGTTGAATCTTCAATAATTTTTGCCCAATTTTTTCCAAATAATTGTTCTGCTCTTTCAGCACTCATTTTATTTTCAATAAAATCGGCATTTTCTTTTTTATACGATATTTTTATTTCCTTTTTATCAGATGCTGATTTTGCTAAAACATAAATATCTGTTTTAGGTTCTCCTTTATGACAGGTTGGTTTTCCCGAAATTTCTACCACAAATTTTTCGTCCTCAAACTTAAATTCTGTTCCTTCTACCATAAAAGATAAAATCTTTCTTTCTGCATCGCCAAAATCTCCCATAATGTACCTCCTAGTATTCTTGTCTACATATATCTTCTTTACTAATTTTATCAAATGAATTAACTTTTAATTTACCTATTTCTGAAGCATTTGTCTCTATAAATTCAAACAATTTTGGATAATTTTCTAAATAATAATACATTTGTGGACATACAAATTTTGAATCAAACTTTCGTAAAGTTTCTAAATTAATTTCTTTGGTCATTTGAAAAGACAATATTGGCATCGCATATGTGTGTTTTTCTAAATATTCGTCTATTCTTTCAGAAACTTCACCATCATCTTTATACTTTTCTTTCCATGTATTAATATCAATTTTTCGTCCTAAACGGATCTTTCCAACAATTTGCTTCATTGGACTACTCACATACATATAAGCCATTATTTCCTCATCTGGAAAGGTTCTTCTATATTCAAATATCTTGCTTCCATCCTTAATTAAGTTGTACCATTTAGGTTTAAAGCTTAATAGCATTGTTCGCATAACAAAAAATTATTCTCCTTGTAAAATACATACTTTAATTATATTATATAGCATTTTCGAACGCAAGTTCTATTTTTCTTTCTACAAAACACTCACCACATATATCCAGTAGTAATTTGAACTTATTCTTATATAATTTTGCTTCTTTTCAACTCATATTCCAATTCCACTACCTCTTTCGATATATTTTATATCCTTTGCCAAATAACTCTTCAACGTTTTCATGTCGCACAGAAACTTTACCTGTACTTCTAGTGGCATCAATAATAACAGCTACTTTTTGATTTTCACTTGTAAACTCTTTAAAGAACATAACATGACTTCCAATTTTAGCAAATACATCTCCTTGTTGTATCTCTTCTATTCTTTCTACAACATTAGCATAATCAGGTATTACTCTTGTTGAAATTTTTTGTGGTAAATTCCAACATATAGTCAGCAGACCTGAACAATCTACTCCAACACAATCGTAACTTATTCTTCTGGATTTATCCTCTGGTACATTACCTGCGTATTTTCCTGAAGCAAGTCCATTTTCAAACTCCTCTAACGTAGAACCTAATCCCCATCCATATGGAATTCCTATATTCTTTTGGCTTACTTTCCACCAACCACAATCTAGTTTTTCTCCACGCCACGTAGTATCTGGAGTATCGACTTCTATTCCTTTATTATCAATTCCATGTTTAAGATTTTTATCTGTTGCATACCATTCATAATTTGCATATTCCAATGCTTTATTTATAACTTCTTTTCCCCATTCGCTTGTTTTATTCATATTTATTACCTCAATAATTTTATTCTGTATAATCTAAATGTATCTACATTTTATCATAACACCCTCTCCAAATAAACATAATTCTTTTGCCAAGCAACTACCTTTAGTAGTCCCATTTGTACTAGAACTATCATATTTTTAACGAGTAAATCTTTTATTCTCTCTTTCCTCCTTCCCCATCTCTACAATCCTTTCATAATCTTCATTCCTGATAAATCTCCTAAAATATTCCAGCATAAACTCTGACTCTTCCAACTCACATATCCTTTCAGCTTTCTCATCAATCTCCTGATCCATACACTTTACTCTCCATCTAAGAGTTTCGTTTACTTCTGCCAGCCTTTCTCTGTCTTCATTTGCCTGCTCCAATTTCTTCTTCAATTCCATTGACTCTGCAAAGCAGCTTTTTGCCATTTTAACTATTCTTTTAAATATTCTGTTTAAACCTGCAATGAATGGCATTACAATCTTTTCTCTGTAAGATTTTGCACTCATTAGTCCTTTGGGTTCTTCCGGACCTTTTGCTACTTTATTTTCAAATTCCTTTATGTCCTTTATTCCCCATTGTGCCACGGCATCAGCTTCTTTCATTTCTTCATATGTTTTCTCCAGCTTCTTATCTGCGATTTTCTTTTCAACAGTCTTTTTAAGAATTTCATTATTCAGATTTTCAACCTCTTTTACTACTTTTTCATACTTCTCATTTTCCCTTTTTACCTTATATTCCTTAACTGCCAAATCATTATTGCGACCTTTTTCCTTTCCTTTCAGAAATTCTCCAATCCATATGAATGACCTGCCCTCTGCATATTCTCTTATTCTGCCCTGCAGTACTTTTTCAAGAAATTCCTTTGTGCATACTTTTCTCTTTGATACCTGCTTTGATATTCCCTTTTTAAATCCGTCAGCTACGGGAACTGCCACCACGTGCATGTGTGGGCTTGTCTCATCATAATGTATCACTGCATTTGCCACAACAAGGTTTGGTGCTTCCTCCTGTAATATGTTAAGCATTTCCTTAAATGCCACATCCATCCTTCTTCGCTTGTCAGGATTCTTATCCCGAACTCCTTGTCTCCTATCTGAAAAATAAGTTCCACTGCCATGTCCTTGTTTGACTTTGCAGTCTTTTCAAAATAATCATCAATCTTTCTGTCATCCCTTGTCTGCTTTTTGTTATATTCCCTGACTGCATCGTCAAACTGTTCCTTATATACTTTTTTTACATCCTGCACTAATTTATCCGTACCCCATAAAATTACAATGTTCTCCTTATCGTATTCCAAGGAGCGGTACTTTCGTAAATTGTGCTTTGCAACACCTGTGAGTTTTGCCTTGCTGTTAATGGCACTGTTCTTCCGGCTCAGGTGTGCTGAATATGATAATCCTGCCATAATCTCACTCCTTTTTTCTTTTATTGTTTTAATACGTGCGGTGACACCTGCACGTTGTTATTCTTTAGTTGTCTGCCCGAGTCTATTGAAAACGGGTAGTTCTTATCAATTTGGCTCTGCCATAATTGATAACCTCCTAGCAGTTCTGTCATAGACACAACTGCAGGGGCTCTGCCGAGGGCTTTAAATGCTGCCTTTACGGCATCAGTTCTGCTCACTGTTATAAAATATTTATGTGTGAGCAGACGTAACATCTAATCCGTTTTCCCTTTCCGTCGTTTTTATAACCGGCTTAATGTTACCATTACCTGCGGGTGTCACCCACAGGTCTTAATCATCAAAGGCAACTACCAACGGAAATCCTCCGGTATTCCTTTCCGATTAAGATAAGCTATTCTGTTACTCTCTCTTTCTTCATCCGTACCGGCCGTTAAGCTCTTCGTATATAAATCTCTAGTAATAAGCCTGTCCATCTTTTCAACCAGTCCTTCACTGATTTCCTCACGTAAATCTTCTCTGTCAAAAATAAAATACTGATACATCATTCTGAACAAATCTTCATCTATCATCATTTTCTTATTTTTCTTTTCCATTTTTCCTCCAATCTAACCCAAATTGTAAACACATAATAAAACAATTTATTTTTTTTAGTTTTCTCATCACTGTTTACAGTTTGCCGTTTACATTAAATTCACATTTCCCATAAATAAAGGATTTTCTCACTGTTTTCATGTAAACAGTCCGATTTTTCAGTCACTGTTACTGTTTACAAATCAACCGCCATTTACAAAATCACATGCTGTTTACATTCACTGTTTACAAATATTACAGCTGTTACTGTCACTTGCACTCCGGTAATATTCAACCTTGGGACTTCAGGTCCCGAGGTTCCAACTCCAAAAGAAAGTGACATGATGTCACTAACTTTTACTTTGCGACATCATGTCGTGAAGTTTCAATTCTACACATCAAAAGGCAGCTGAACATTTTCATCTACTTCCACAAATTCATCAATACGTTTTCTCTTCCATCCTCTCTGGGTTCCATACTTTTTAAATCGATGAGTGGATATTGATTCCCAATCATTTGAAAATTCATTTCTCATAATTGCTCCGATTTCTTTTGATTCATAAGGCTTAGGTTCTTCATTTTCATGGTGAAATGCCAATTCATAAATCATTGAGGAACATACATAATCCTCTTTCGTTGTTTCAAGGAAGTTTCCAATTATGCCAACCTTTGTGTCTTCCGGCATACAGTTCTTCTGCATTTCAATCAATTCTTCCGTAAGTTCCTTATTAAATACAAGTTTTGTATTAACACCCCTGTGATACATGTCCATAATTTCTGCCCAACACTGTTCCATATAACTTCTTGTTTCATCCTCATCTTCAAGTGGATGTTGCTCTGCCTTATCCTTATCAACAAATACAGGTATAAATCTTCTGTTACCTGACCTGTCAAAAGGTAAAAAGTCAGCATTGTTGGACGAACCAACGAATATGCACTGTCGTGGTCTATCTTCCGGATGTGTTTCATAGGGAACCTTATATGTTTCACTCTGACGGCTTAAAAATGACTTTATTTCCTCAACACTTCTTGCGTTGCAGGTTGCAAGCATTTCCGCCATTTCAATAATCCAGTGTCCCTGAATCTTTCTAAATACATTTTCATCATCAAGTTTTCTCAAATCATCTGAAAACCATTCGTTTTCCATTGTGAGAAATCTTAAAAAGCTGGATTTTCCTGCTCCCTGTCCGCCAACTAAACAGACCATATATTCAAACTTGCATCCGGGATTATATACTCTTTGTACTGCTCCCATCATCATTATTCTTGTAGCCTCGTAAATATAATCGCTTTCCTCTGTCCCAAGATATTTTGGAAGAAGATGTCTTACTCTCACAACTCCATCCCATTTAAGACCTTCAAGCTTTTCAATAATAGGATGGTAATGATTGTTGTTACTAACAATATCAATGGCTCTCTTAACATTCTTATCTCTGGTAATTCCATATCTCTTTTCCATACGGAGAAGAATGTTGTTAAAATCTGTATCCGTAAATGATTTAGAACGTCTGCGCCAGTCCATTTCCTTTACTATGTCTGTCTGACACGAGAGTTCATTTCTCTTAATTGCCCCTTTAAATTCAGGGTCATTTTCCAATACAATAATTGCATTACTAATGGTCTGTCTTGTTGTACCATCCTTTCTCTTTTCAAGGCTTTCGTAAACAGCCTTAATTTCGTTATTTAATTCTTTATTATTTTCCTCTGCATTAGAGGAACCATTATTCATGTAATAATTCATAGCAATTTCCTCCTAACATATAATTATTAATCTTAAAATTTTAATAACAAACCTCTTGTTGTCGGAAGAAACTCTTGCTATAATTCAATTGTCAGTTAAATGTAGCAAGGGAATCTTCCCGGTTACGACCAGCCCTTGGCTTTGTGCCTTGGGCTTTTAATTATGATTATTGTCAATTAAATCAGCGACACTTCTCGCTTTATTAGGATACAAGTGTCCATATGTATTAAGGGTAATTCTTATGTCCTTGTGACCTAACCTTTCTTTAATCAGCAATGGCTCCACACCTTTTTCAATAAGGTATGCTACATGACTGTGTCGCAAGTCATGGACCCTTATTCTCTTAACACCTGCTTTTTCTATTTGTCTGCGCATTTTATTTTGTACTGCCCGACATCCTACCGGAAATAGCCTTACATTATCAGGTAATCCATATTGTCTGTCGCACCATTCCTTTATTTCCTCTTTTAGAAAAACCGGAATTTCAACAACTCTTACAGACTGCTTTGTTTTAGGTGTTGTTATCATATCCTGACCATTTGCCCTAAAATAAGTTTTTGAAATATTGATTCTGTTATTATAAAAATCAATATCCGACTTTGATAAAGCAAGCAACTCACCTTCTCTTATTCCTGTCCAAAATAAGATTTCAAACATGATGTAATATCTGTCTGATTTGTCAACGGTACTTATAAACTTCTTATATTCGTCAACAGTCCAAAAGGTTAAGCTTCGCTTATCATCTTTTCCCATTCTTTTGACCTTTTTACATGGATTATTAGTCAGGTCGTAGATTTTTGTTGCATGCGTAAATAAAGCCGTCAACTGGTTTTGAATCATTCTCATATATGATTCCGATAGATTCTTTTTATAGATTTCATTCTGCCATGCTATAATCTGTGCAGGTTTTATGTCTGACATTTTCATATCTCCAAAATATGGTATAAGATAACTGTCAATCATATATCTCTTATTTTGCTTTGTTCTTGATTTAAGTTCATTTTCCTTATCCTGAAAATACTGCTCCACAAATACTTTCATACTCATTTGAAGATTTCCCTGCTTCTTTAGATTTCTGTCACATTCATATTGTTTTGCTTCTCTTTGTGTCTTAAATCCACGTTTTTTCTTCTGTTTATTCACACCATAAACATTAGGTTCATACCATTGTGCAACCCATTTTCCTGTTTCTTTGTCTTTAAATGCCATCGCTTAGTTCTCCTTTTCTGATTCTTTTAATCCAAATAATTTCTGCTCCAAATAGGCTTTCGGAATTTTTCCTGCAACTACAAGATATCCGCCTTTAGCAAGTTCTTTATTTAAATCTCTTATAACTCTATATGCATGACTGTTAGAACAATGTAGTAACATTCCAACATCATTTACATCTAATAAATACTTTTCATATATCATACACTCATCTCCTTTCTGTATACGTTTTTCGTACGGTTGTGTCCACATTATAATGTACGAACTTCGTACTGTCAAGTGTTTTTCGTAATTGTTTTTATTTGCAGTGTACTTTTTTCGTACACTGTGTTATACTATATAAAAATTTAGAAAGGTTGGTACCTGCAAATGGGTGATGGAAAAAACCTAAAAAAAATCCTTGATGAACAGGAAAAAAGTGTAAGATGGCTGGCAAAAGAAACCACAATCAGCCCTACAACACTTTATTCTATTATTCAAAAAGACACTGCTATCAGATTTGACTTTGCACTTAGAATAGCTAATGTCCTTAATGTTGAAGTTTCTGACATATGTTCCGATTCAGCCCTCAAAGCTGAAAACTGGTCCGATGAAAGCAAGATTATATTACCTGAGCTTCCACATGGATTTGATAAAGTTCTGGACGGAAACAGAATCAAAACTTATTTAAAGAATTCTCTTTATCCATTAATGGAATTGTTTGGAAAACAAAGTATGCCTAAATTAGATGAACATTTAACTAATTATTATCAGCTAACCGATGAAGGCAGACGTGATGTAGATAGTTTTATTGAAGCTCAACTTCAAATCAAAAAAGATCCAAAAAGAGCTGCAGATGTAAAGAAAATTACAAGATGGTAAGTATGAACTCCGAGTAAATTCGGAGTTCTTTTTTGTTTGCAACAAGTCCTCATTCTTACTTTTAGGTGAATTTTGACGACACTTTTGACGACACTTTTCTGAAATTCATCCTGTAAGAACGAAAAAAAGGCATCCCCGAAAATTTCGGGAATGCCTATAAATACTAAGTTTCTAGCTTATTATTCAATAATTGTAGCAACCTAACTAGATATGATTGTTTTTAATGTTTTTATATTATTTTCAATGTTTCTAATTGATATATATTCACATTTTACACATATTTTTTGCATTTTTAACTTTTTCTAGTACCGTTTTAGTACCATTTGACCTAAAACAAGTTTATAAGTGAAAACCTATTTCAATTTATTTACAGGTTTTTGTGTTTACATTGTACACCCAACAATCATGTCTCATCACATGGTAGAACTTACCCTGAACCTTATCTATTACAAGTCTCTGACCTTTTTTGAATTTTCCAAGACTCTTAGTTCTTGCTAAGGCTTTTGGAGCTTTTCGCTTGTGGCAGTTTTTTGACAGTTTTTTACTAACTAAAAGGCACCAAGTTTCCTTGATGCCTTACATTATTTAATCTTCTTCTTAAACTCCAGCCAAGCCTTTGCATTTGCTATTCCTGAAAATCTTTGTGGACAATTCTTTCCAGTCACATCAAAATGCCTAATTATTGTCTTTGCCTTTCTGCAATACTTCTGAATGTATTCAATCACTGCTCTAGTTGCTGCTATCTGCTTTGCAGTTGGTTTATTGTCAACAATACCGGCTAACTCAATAGATACCTGATTATAGTTATTGCATTTTCCAAAATATGTACCACCACCTGTTTTGTAGCAGTTTTCATATTTATTTCCACCAACTGAGTAGCACGCATCACTTAATCTTCCACTCTGATAGATTATTCCATCTAAATCAATGATGAAATGTGCTCCTGCGTATACTTTTTTATTGTTATAGAAATAATTTGCATTTGCATAAGCTGTGTCTCTACCCTTGTTTCCTGTGTTGTGAATAGGAATGTATCTGACGTTTGCTCTTTTCAACTTTCTTTTTGCACAGAAAAATGTGTTGTCAGATGCAAAATACCTGTAAATTGTGTAGATTTTTTTGTCAGATGCTCTAAACCTTTTAGTCGTTATTTTTTTCTTTGCCATTTTCTATTTCTCCTTATCCTCATTCTCCATGTTCACACTTGCCTCTGTCTGTGACTTAATATTCTTAACCAGTGGCAATAAAAAAGCAGGTATATTAACACCTGCATCCTTGATATTCTCTAATATTGATATTAATTCATTGCATATTAGCCACACGGCAACTATACAAGCTATTAAAAACTGAAATGGAAATTTAAGCCCTATGGTATCTGTTGTGTACTTCAGCAACTGGTCAACCACAACACCTACAACTACAAGCATCCACATGGAAATTTTCTTAAAAATCCCCCGGAAAGACTTATATGAACTGATAGTTCCATCATCTCTGTATTTAGCTGCGATTAAACCTGTTGTGTAATCTACCACGTTGCAAGTTACAAGGAGCAGTACAGGAATGTACAATATTCCAAGCATTGATGACAACACACTGCTTATTGCTCCCACTATTTTCTTCAATAAATTTGCCTTATCCATATTCTTTTACCTCTTTTCTTTATTGTTTTGTTTGTCAAGACACTATTACTGTACTAAAGGTACATTTTTTATCCATCCCTAATCATTGAATCACCTCTATTCTTCCTCTTCTCCTACTGCCTTATCTGTTTCCTCATATACTCGGTCAAATTCTATAGGGTCGTATGCTTCGTCATACATAACGTTGTCTCGCTTAATCTTCATTCCTATATCGGAATACGTATGATTAAATTCTTTTCCGTTAATTGTTATTTTTTCTGTTATTATCATTCTAATACCTCACTTTCATCCCAAGTTCCTGCATAATCTTCTTCAAACAGCGGAAACACCTCACATATTTCGTTTTTATAATCTTCAATTGCTCTAAACCTATCTGCATAAGTTGACCAATTAGTTGCTATTTTATAGCTCTCTAATAAATCTCTAGGAACATAAATGTAACAATCACCTTCTGTTAATGCGTAATTGGGGAAATTTGCTAATGATGTACATGGAACAACTTTCGATATGTAATTTATTATTATAATCTTCATAACCAAATTTGATTTGACAGACAAAGAATTTGATGCAAAATAATTTTCTGCTTTAACACATACATATTCTAAAGAAGTCGAAGAAATACAAGTATTTCCATTGAAGGACACTTTAGGAATATATAACTTTTTCAATTTATTGCATCCTATAAAATCATTAGCATTCACTCTGGTAAGATTTCTAAATTCTATTTCTTCAAAACTTGAAGAATAACAAGTATTATTTCCATTAAAAGATTCCAATTTATTAGCTATTATTTTTTTTACGTTTGGCATACTACTTAAAGCATACATGCCTATCGATATTATATTTGGAAGCTCAATAGTTCCAACCATAGACCTGTTGCAGTAAAAGGCATACTCTTTTAATGATGTAATTTCATCGTTATAATAATTAGAAATACTATCAGATAGAAAAGAATTAAAAACTGTATTATTACCAATTCTATTTACCTTATCCACTAATGTATTTAAGTTATCATCATCAGATACATCAACACGTCTGTCAATTAATATATTTTTTAGCTTGTCCTTCAGCCTGACAAGGCTCTCTATTTCCCATATACTAGTCATTGGCTCCACCTCCTACATAGTCGTTTATTAATTTATTTATAAAAATAAACTCCGATTCTCCTACACGCTTTCCTAAAACATATACGTGCCTTTCCGTTGAATTGTTCCATCCTTTGTCAAACGTCACTTTCAAATTTTTAACATCTTCAACTGATTGAATGCTCATATCAGTAGACCAATTCTTTGACGTTGTTAATGTTGATGTTGTAGCCTTAACTCCTGCCGATACCTTTTCAGCTATTGTTTCAATATATTTGCCCGGAATCGGAGAGTTTTTCAGGGAAATATTGTACACGTAAGTAGCTCCGCCGGTCAAAGCGTTTGTTAAAGTCACTATTGGCTCTGTTCCGTCATTGGCATATACATCAATGTTAGCTGATTCAGTCGACCATAAGGTTACACAAATTTTTAATTCCTCAAACTGTCCGTTTAAATTCAAATCGTTAAAATCTAATATAACTGTGTCACTGCTTGATGCAACTAACGTCTTATCAAGAAGCAATTCCCAATCAAATGCCGATTCTGTCAACTTATCAAGAATGTCCTTATTGTTGTGAGAATGCCTTACTTCCGTATTGTCTGAAACATTCTCATTTGAATTAATCGTAGCTTCAATAGTTGATTTGAATGAACTTTCGTACATATTCAGCCACGTGTTTGCTATCGTGGGTCCAAAAGTCTCGTATTCTGCCAAAGTAGAAAGTAAAGCCTGCGTTGTAATGTCTGATGTAAGCTCCATTCCTGCTATCTTTCTTGTCTTTTTCAGATACTCACTTAACTCAATATCTGTTGTTCCGAAGTGCTCCCATGCATTGCCAACATACATATATTCATCATATACATTGTCTTTTGTTGCTGATTTTCGAGGCACCATGTAAATTGTGCTTGTTGATATATCCGTTGTTGGAAGAACATCCACTTTTTTAACGTCTAATAAAGTTAATGAACTTACTAACTCATCTACATATGACTTGTCAGCTTTTCCTTTAACAAGCGCATTGTTTATAATTTGAGTTCCAACAAATGTTCGCAACAGTTCTTCCGGATCCGCAGTCATTGAATTAACAAGCTGTGCGACTGTTATATCGTTCTCTAATGTTTCGTTTGCGATTTTTCGTGTTGGTGGAACATAATTCAATTCTCCTTCAATCCTATCCGCTATTTCCTCTCTGTCCTCATCCGTCAAGTTATAGTCTTTTCCATTGAACAATCCTGCATCTGCATCTTCTCTGACTGACTGTGCTTCCTTTTTTGCTGATTCAGCTATTTCTTTTGTATCATTCATTATCTTTTGCATGTCTGCTCTAAATCCCGGCTTATCATCTTCTGAAATGTATTCCTCTGGCTGTTTTCTCTCCTGCACTGGAATAACCAGAAACTTCTTAGTGGTCTGGCTGTTTTCATCAATGTACTGCAAATATGCCGTTATTGTTCCATTCATGGCAATTAAAAAATCAGGTATTTCTACCTGACTGTCTGTAATAATCTTATTTGATGTTTTGTCTGTATCATCATTTGAAAACTGAACCTCAACTCCATCAGGAATATCAAGGAACTCTATTCTTTGTCCCCGGTCATACTGAAATATCCGTGGAGCTGTAAGCCTGCACTCCTGGTCAAATCTGACCTGTATAACATTATCAATTCTTTCTATCTTCATAACTGCTCCTATTCCTCATAATTAGCTTCAATATCATCCGTCAGTGCCACAATCCCACTCAATGTACGTTTAAGCACCACAGTAGTAATTGTCTTTTCCATATCAACCAGATTTCCGTCTTCATCCGGTGAATATTCATCAACCTTGTAACTTATTACATCACCCGGTGTTATAAATGGTAATCCCATCATTTTTAACTTTGTTGGTGTAAACTTAAGCTTGTTTTGACCTAACATGGATGAATTAACTATACTTATACAGTCAGCGGGGGTATATTGGTCTTTTAGCAGAAAACTGTATTTGACCGACATTGACGGCTTATCTGCTGTACCCTGTAGTGAATTTCCATTACTATCAATAATGTCAAATGCTTTACATTCATATACATTATCTGAGTATTCCACACCATCCATGTCATAATTTCTACCTATGTTATAAGGGGTACTAACATCCGGTGGTGCAACATACTCAAAGTGTGCCGTGTGGGGATTGTAAAAGCCAAATACTCCGTTTAAATTGCATATGTAATCAAGCAACTGCATTAATGTCATATTTGAAGAAAATGGCTTAATCCACAGAGTTACATTATCCATTGGTAATGTTGTTTCCTGCTGCTTAAAGTCAAATACTTCACCAAGATATTCAAACAGCTTGTCCCTAATTTTTTTAACCGTAGTAGTAGCTTTCTTATTTTTTGTTAATTTCTTTAAAATTTCACTTCCCTTAATATTATACTGACTGTCAAAGTAACCTGTGTACAACTCATACGGATTCCATTTACTCTGTCCTTTATTTACCGGCTGTAAATACTCATACCATGCAGACATGTCTAAATAGGAAGAACCACCCTGCGGTATTGTGTAATCACAGTGAATGACATCTCCTTTTTTATAAAGTGTGCCTTGTACCCATTCGCCCTTATTATGAGAATCAACCAGTCCATAATCTCCTGATTTAAAAAAATCTGAAATTATTATGTTACTGTTTTCATCAAGATAATGTAAGTAATCATATGCCACTATATCCCTGAAACGTCTGTCGTTTTTCTTTTTACAGCTCTCTATCTTTCCGTCAAACAACACAATATCGTCTGTATCACTTGTATCAATGTAACCGTAAGACTGCTGCCAATGCTCTTCATCACGTCCGGAACTTACCAGTAAACGCACATCCAGTTTTTGAATAAGAATGTCTAAAGCACTTCCATCTGATGATTTATCCTGTATGGAAATGGTAATTGACGTACATTTGCTATTTATCATGATAATGCTGTTAAAATCATTTGTGATTGTTGTAACATCAGGAGACGTACCATCACTTTTTGCCTGAATTATGTTCATCTGAAGATTGCTCCAGTCTATTGAGCCTGTGTTTACCTTTAATACACCATACTCTGTAATGTCATTTAAGATTGCCGTTTTTAATTTGCCAACATTTGGAATATCCTGTGTACTAAATTCCAGTGACTGTATTTCATATGTCTGCTTAATGCATTCATAGTATTCTCCACTGACACTTTTAACCACATCACCCTCATTGTATTCTTTGCTTAAATCACCAAAAAAACCTCTGTAATGTGGGTCCTTTAAGCTGATAGTTACTTTTATCATCTTGTTAGTCAAATCTTCATCAATGTCTGCCACTGTAATTTCAAACTGGGAAGAATTACAGCCACCAACTATAGGCTTGTTTTCCTCACATATGCTCTGTACAAGCTTCATACTTTCCTCTAAGATGTTACTGTTGGTAATATCAGCATGGTCTCCATTTGGGAATGATATTGTGATGTACTTTGGCATATTTTCATTAAGATATATTTCTTTGGTCTTATCACTAACGTTTAGCAATTGTGCTCCTCCTTAATATTCAATAAACTCTAGTTTCATTTGGTCATAGAGCAGTGTATTTCCCAAATTGTTAGGCTGGTAATCAATATCAGGCATATAACAGATTGCATCTTTATATCTTAATTCTTCTGAGTTCCAATATGTCACCTGTATCTTTCGCTCTCTTGAATTAACAATACCCTGATTTAATAAATTTCGTATTTCCTCGTATTCATTAAGCCATAATTTTGGTGTCTCAAATTCAATTTTAGTTTTAAAATTTGGGGAAGTCTGTCTCACTAAGAGATTAGCTGCATTACGATTTGCTTTAAGTTCAGACCTCTGATTGTCATAAGAATGATAAGAACCCCACATTATGTATTCGTTCGGAAATACTTTGTCTTTTATTTTTAGCAAATATCCTTTATAACTTGCCATAACCTGCTCCTTCCTTAATTAAATGCCGGGGTTCCCGTTCTGTTCTTATATTTTTTAGCTTCAGTTTTAACTAAATTAAATACTCCGTCCGCATCACCCTTTAGAAATACATTTACAACAATGTTGTCATTTCCACCTGTTCCTTTGTTGCTTTCCTGTACGTCTCGCAGTGCCTGTTTAATAGTTTCAAGTGGCGCCTCTATATTTGTTCCGTTTTTCTGATCACCTACCATTGCAAGAAATGGAGCATTAGGTTTTAACACAGCACCTTTTGCTAATTTTGGTATCTGCGGAACAGCTAACGGATTCTGCTCCCACAAGTCATGGAACGGATGCCATTTCATTATCTTTACATCCCTAATCTTGTTAAGCATTCCGTTAATGTCATTAAATGGTTTTTTAATGATTCCATTCATTGCATCAATAATTTTATTTACTACCATTTTAAAGACTCCTGATATACCATCTTTTATTCCGGTAAAGATCTTTCCACCCCTAGAAAAAACATCCTTGACAGCCTGCCATGCCTTACTAAATGTGTCTTTAAACCAATTTGTTACGTGGGCAAATGAGCCTTTAATTCCTTTCCATACTCCATCAAAAAAAGTACCTGGATTTTCCCAAATCTTTTTTATTCCATTTAGAGCTGAAGAAAAAATGTTTGTAAAGAACCCTGCTACTCCAGAAAATACATTCTTAATCAAAGACCATGATGTTTTCAAAACAGTAACGGTTCCACTAGCTACATTTTTTATAAAACTTGCTATTTTCCCACAAATTGCCACAATTATGTCCCTTACAAATTCCATTGCAACCTTTATGACATTTTTGATTCCATCAAAAATACCGCTAAATATGCCTTTTATACCATCCCATGCTTTTTGCCAGTCTCCTGTAAAAACTCCAACAATAAAATCAATGATTCCATTAATTACATTTACTAAATTAGTTATAATTACACTAATCATACTTACAACCGTTTTTACAATTATCCACACAAATTCAATAGCTGGCCCTAACTTTGACATTATGGTTTGTATTATCCATCCAATAATTGGTGACAAGAAATTAAACAATTTTCCTAATGCATCAATAATTCTTCCAACAAATCCAATGATACTGCCAACAAACGGCTTAATGTATGAATTTAGTACATCTGATATTCCATCTGCAATTCTGTCAACCACTGGAGAAATGTATGCATTATATCCATCTAACACATAGGAAAATATTGTCGATAATCCCGAACCTATATTATCTAAAGTTGGCTTTACATACTTGTCATAATTACTCTGTATAATTTCAAAAACTCCTTGAATAAAATCCTTAATGCCACCAACGATTTTACTTATTGGAGTTAATGTATTGTCCAAAGCTTCTTTAATTGCATCTTTATTTTCAATTATTGGTTTAGTGATAGCTGATAGCACATCTCTACCAATTTTTTCGCATAAAGATAAAACCTCTAAATGAACTATCGTGAAAATCGAAATAATGTCAGCCACTATTTGCTGTGCATTATCGTTTTCAAATATAGTGTAAATATCTGCTAATGCATCAAAAAAATTCCCCCATATTGTTGCTCTTTCTGATGAAATATCTAATATCTCAACAAATTTGCCTTTTATATAATCTTTATTTTGGTCAAGGAACTTATTTATTCCACCAATAAGCATTGTTCCGATACTTACTCCAATGCTTGCAACAGAGCCGGTTATCCTGCCTAAATTATATACAACGTTATCAACCCAATTATTTGCAGCACTTACAACTTTAGGGTCTGTAAAAATATCTTTTAAATTATCTCCTATGTTTCTTAAATAATTTAAAATCTGTTCAAAGCCATCACTTTTTAAACCAAGGGTGAAACCTGCCAGGAACAATTTTGAAAGTTTTCTAAATTTGTTCAAAATCATAGATAGCAATTTATCCATTTTTCCTAAAGAACCGTTACCTGCATCTATCCCTTTAGTTGAATACTTCACTCCATTTATATCTCCGGAACCGCTTCCTGGAGTGCTGCTGTCACTGTCCTGTTGCATTACATTCAGATTATCGAAATTAGCTAACCCATTTGCTGCCTTTGCTGCTTTTTTAGTAGATTTGGCTAATCCGTCCATTCCACTTGTGGCACCGTCAGCATTATCTTTTATTCCCTTAAGGTCATCACTTGTTTCAGATACACTAGTATCCTCATTCTTATTTCCTGTAAGCATTTCCGTAAATGACTTAAATGCACCTGCCAATGTACTTAACTTTGCAAGAAGAGTATTTATAAGCTTTAATACCGGTGCAAAAATATTAATAAGACCTTGTCCAATATTGGCTTTCAAACTCTCGAACTGCAAATTTAATATTCTTGTCTGGTTTGCCCAACTGTCTGACGTTCTGGCAAAATCACCACTTGCATCCGTCAATTGCTTCTGCACAAAGGCATACCTTAATGCTACCTTTTCCTGCTCCGTCATTTTTGCTGTTGTTTTGCCAAATCCATTCTGTAAAGCAAACTGATCCAATGCAGTTTGTGTCATTACAACACCTAAGTCCTTGAGGGATTCAGTTTCACCAGTAAACACTGACTTAAGTTTCGTATATGCCTCATCCTGACTAATATTGTAAAAAGATGCAACATCACCTGATAATCCGGTAAGAGTTGTACTCATTTCAGCTGCTTCTTTTTCAGAAAATCCAAAAGCCTTTGACATTGAGCCAAATGTACCTGCATATCTCTTTGCCATTGTTTCTGATAAACCAAATTGTGCGGCTGCATTCTTTGCGAACTTATCAATTGTCTTATTCATTTTTGGGAAAGCAACATCAACTACGTTTTGTACTTCCGTTAAGTCTGAACCAAGCTCTATACAGTCTTTGCCAAAGTCCACGCCTTTTTTTATTGCAAAAGCTCCTGCTATGGTTGCGCCGACCTTTTTAGCCATATTGCCTATACTTTTAAGCTGTGAATTAAAGCCCTTTTCATTTAGGTTTAAATCAAGTGCTACTGCTCCAACCGTTTGCATCCTATCCCTCCTTCCTGCTAAACATTTAATCCAGCCATTCTAAGGAATGCCCTTTCCATTCCTTCAATAGCCTTTTTTGCACCTTTTTTACTCATTGTCCTTGTATGTCTTAATCTCCATTCATTTCTTATTCTCATTTGGTCTTTTGTGAAGTTTTTCAGAACATCTCTGTCTTCTTCTGATCTGATTGACACTATTCTTCCAAGAACCGTGTCCGGCCCTATCCCGACAAGTAAACTTCTAAATTCAGACCAACGCATTTTTTTAATGTCTGACACACGCAAACCATATTGTGCTGTAAAAGATGCAACTATTAAGTCAAAATCATCTATCAGATCATAGAAAGGGTCTACTCCCCCTCTTCGCCTTCCGTATTACCTACTGCTACATCAATCGCTGACATAACCACCATCTGATAATCCTTAAAATTAAGTTTTAACTGTGACAATTCTTTCTGTGCCTCCTTCGTAAAGATAATCTTGCACATTTCTTCAACATCCTTTGCTGTTGGATTGTCACTTGCAAGTCCCATTACCTTTAACATATTTTCAGCACTTGCATCTATTTCTAATTCCAAATCCTTTATTTTGATTTTTGGATTCTCCTCAAAATTCAATTTTTCTGTAATATCAATTACTTTTGACATATATCTATTCCTTTCCTTTTATACAAAAACAGAGCAGAACCTATTAGTTCCACTCTGCCATGATTTATAACTACTAATTAAACAGCCGGTGTTATTGTCGGCTTACCATTTGACATAACATCAAATTCCAATGGTCCAACATTTGTGCTATCACCTGCGTTACAAGCTGTAACATTGATAACGGCATTTTCAAATGCAACAACTGTGCCATCAGGAAAAGTCCACTCAAAGTAACCCTCTGCATCCCTTCCATTGGCTGCCCATTTACCTGCTATATAGTCATTTCCTGTATCTCCTATGTTTCTTTTTCCTGATACTGACACGGTGATTCCCTTTGCAGTCATTAATCTCCTTATCCATCCCTCTGTATTCATTGGTGTCCATTCTTCCACACCATTGTCAAATGAAACTGAAAATGACTCCATATCCGCTATGGGGTTTACACTTCCCTTTGCTTCACCAACCTTAAACTGGTTTTCATATACAGGAAAAACTCCATCTGGTTTACTCATTCTGCTCTCCTTTCTCAAAATAAATTTCTAATTCAATTACTCTCTCATATACCCCTTTATCATCTGTCGCCACATCTATTGGTTCTGAAGACAATAGACGTATATAAGGTATTCTTGTGTTACCAATAGTCACATTGTTCGACTGTTTAATGGCTTCAAAAAGCTTATATGACGCCATTTCCGTTTCCAGTGAATCATTGTTCCAATGTACAAGCAGTGATACCGGTTTAATTTCATAAGATGCCATTCCACCAATACATTGTCTAGGCTCTCTGCTGGTTTTTAACTGATAAACTCCTATTGATTTATCCTGCTTATTATCAAGTTTACCTGTGTAATAATGTTCAGCTATGTTAAAGCCTTTCAGCCAATCTTTTATGTCTGCCAGATATAACATCATACACCTCCATTTTTCTTGTAAAGTTTTGCAAAAGTCTTTTCTGCAAAATCCTGCTTCTTACCTCCCGGTGTATACGATTCAAACCATTTTCCACCGGCATTTGCATTTTCAGATTTGCTAAAGTTATATTCCGGGTGATAGTAAAGCCTTCTTGCATAAGGAGTGGAAGATACCACGGAAACTTTTCCATTTCTGCTTTTTGAATCATCAACAAATGTGTCTGTATTCTGCAATGTTCCCTTGTCAAAAGGCATTGTTTCTGATTCTTTCAAATCACCCATAAGTGCTTCTGCTGTCTGTTCTAATGATACAGTAGCTGCATTGCTTAATTGCCGTATTACACCCATATTTAACTTTACTTTTGAACTTACCTTCATTAAACAATCTCCAACAACGTATAATTCACTGTTCCATCAGGATTTCTTGCTTTTGTTCCCTGATATATGTTCCTTTTAACACCATATACTTCAACATATCCACTACTTATTACGGCAAGTTTTGGGCATATGTCACCAGGTATATAAGCCTTTGCTCCTAATGTCACAATTTTCTGTTCTGCTGTGAGTTTTGTATATGACCGGTCCTGATAGTTAGATTTAATATTTTTGTCATATACAACAATGGGAGAGCCTGTCTCTGACAAACCCTCACCATATATAACCACTCTTATATCTGTCCTGCACACTGATTTTGGTATTAAATTCGGATATTTCATCACAACAGCCTGCAACAATACCCGGTCTGACAAAGCAGTCCATATATGTCTTTTTTTATAGCCACACCATTTTCAACATATACATTCCATGACTGACCGAATGACATTGATACACCATTGACACTGTAACTTTGTAAAATAGTGTTGATAATTTCCTCATTGTCATATTCAAATTCTGCCTGCTGACACACAACTTCTTTAATGGTTTCACTTTGAAACTCTGTAAGATTATCAAATCCTTCAGCATGTATCCGGTTAAAGGTCAGTGTATCAATGTGTCTGCTTGCCTTTTTTAGTAAAGAATACCGCTCACATTCGGGAATCAGTGTGTAACCGAATGAAGCATACTCTTCCGGTGTGACATAAGGAGTATAAGCCATAGGCTCACCTCCTACTCTACAGCTTTAATTTTCTTGATAATACCATCTCTTGATGTAGCATTACCCAAATCAACGCCTTTTTCTAAAGCGTAGGCTTTAAGCTCGTCTAATTCCATTGAAGAAAACTTATCACCTGAGCTTTTTAACTTAGAAACCAACTCCTTGAGTTCATCTCTTTCTTTCACCACAGTTTCGTACTCTGCATATGAAACTGTAGATTTAGGTGAACGTTTTATAAGTTTTCCTTTATCATCCAAAATGTCATATCCTAATGCAAGATATTCATCCATGTTTGATTCAGAAACTGTATAAACCTTATTGTCTTTTATTGCTCTCACTGGTTTTCTCCTTTCTAGGCAGTTGCAGCATTAATAATGCAACCGTCTTTCATAAGTTCATCAATAGCAAATGTTCCGTTAAACTTTCTGTTCTGGTAAACATAGTTATCCGCTGTTCTTGAATCTGTTCCCGGTGTGAAAACTGAAATGTAACTATATTTATCTCTTGATACCTGACATTCAGGGTCAATCAAAATGTAGTTAATCTGAACAGCTGAGACATCTGCCACACATCCATTTGTAAAGTTGTAAGCAGTCTTAAATCTTGCTGATGGGACCTGCTTAATCTTTCCAATATCATCAATAGAATGAACTCTTCTATCAATTCCTTTTACTCCGTTTGCTTCAAGTGTTCTCTGAATACCATCCGCATTTTTAAGTAACTTATAGTAAGCTGGTGTACAGTAAAGAATTACTCTGTCAAGTGGAACACCTGCCTCTGTCATTGCCTCTAAGATGTCGTCAAAATCTGAAAGAACATTTGCAGTTGTAAGTGCTGTTGTCTTAACTTTTGCTCCAACTCTTTTAGCTTCTGAATAGATTTTACTAAATGTGTAACAGTCTGCCTCCGGAATAGCCTGAGTTGTCTCAAATCTCTTCTGGATATTTCCAATTGCCACTACCATGTTAGTTTCATCTACATCCATTGGATCAATAGAAAATTCAATATCCCTATCATGATCTAATGTCTTTGTTTCATATTCATTTGAATATGAACCTGTGTTGAATCCTAAGCTACCTCTGGTATGGTCTTTATAACCACTTACTGATAACTTCGGAATTTTTAAATTTTTACCATTAACAATCTGAATGTCTGAATTTGAATTATATAAGTCAACAGATATCTGCGACTGGCCATATAATTCTCTTAAAATGTTGCTGAATATCTCAGCATACTGTAATACTGCCATGTGTTACTACCTCCTATTTTTTCTTTATTCCAAAAATGCCTCTTAATAAGTCATCCTGGTTCTGTTGATTGTTATTGTTTGGAGCACCAATTTGAAATCCCTGATTATTTGCTCCACTTTCTGCTGGTTTTAATGCCGGAACATCTTCCAAAACTTTGTTGATTGCTGCTTTCACCTTTTCTGCATCAACCGTTCCGTCTTCTCCTGCTACATCCTTAAAATCAGCCATTTTGATTACATACGGAATTGATTTTGCATCAATACCTAACCCTACAGCCTGTAATGTTGCAGAATTTTCAATCGTAAGCTGTAAGTTTCTGCTTTGTACCTGTGCAATTTGAGATTGCATTCCTGCCACATCAGGTGTATTTTTTGCTCTCTGCTCTTTGTAATTGTTAATTGCCTGTGTTACTTCATTTTCAGACATGCCCTGCTGCTGAAAAAATGACTTTAAGGCTGACTGCTCTGCTCTTGCTATTCTGTTATTAACAATTCCATCAAGCTGTTCCTGGGTATATGTTGTACCCTGATTGTTATTTCCAGTATTCTGGTTACTGTTACCATTTCCGGCGTTGTTGTTCTGGTTGCCGTTACCAGCTCCGCTACCCTCTCCTGAACCTTCTGCAAAAAACTGAATGTTCATAGGGAATTTTCCTGATTCTCTTGTTGTAGATTTCATAAAATATTTTCCTTTCCGTTTTAGCTCGTCAGCTTATTCCGAGAGTTTTTAGCCATCACGTTTTTGGGCATATAAAAAGCACCTACTTACTTGTAGATGCCTTAGGTTCATCTTTTTCAATTACTGCACCAATTTTTAGCAAATATTCTTTGCGCTCTTTTGTTTTTGCCTTAACCTCATCCCCGGCTTTTACCAAGGCAAGGTTGTTTTCCTTGTCATAAAAATTGATTTTTGCGATTAACATTTGTTACCTCCTTTATTTATTGATTTACAATTTTATTGTTTTCTTTGATATTTTTGCAGATATATTGTATAATATATAAAAAGATGAGAGTCACCTTCTCCACACCAAAGGAGCTTATGCTCTGGGGGGGGGCACGAGCTCATCTTTTTATTTTCGTCTTTTAAATACTCCCAAGACTTTATCATTTTTTATAATTACTAATTTATCAACAAATTTTGTACCTTTAGTAGAATATATATATTCTACCTGTGGTTCAATATCATTCAATTCCTTGTCGATTTTACTTATATCTATGATAAAATTATTTGCTTGTTCTTTTTTCTTATGTATAGCATTATAAATTGCCTTATCACTAGCACCGTTTAATTCTTTTAAATCAAACCTATCTCCTTTATATATATAATCTGGTGTTTTCGTTACACCTGGACATTCAAACATTAATTCCATTTCTCCACCAAAATTACTTTCTAAAAGTTCTGCTACCTCCTTTTCTCTTTTTCCAGTTCTGAATGTAGCAACACTATCTGTTGAACTAAAACGATTCCCTTTATAATCTACATAAGATTTACTATTTACTATTTTATGGCTATTTGGTGTTGCCGTCTTGTACCATTCTTCAGTTACATTATCAAAAGTTTTAGCAAGAGCATTTTCACTGATAGTAATTGTTTTAACTCCGGCTTTTTCTTTTGCTTCATTAATTACCTTTGCTATGCTTTCAGGTATTTGTTCGCCTTTATCCATAGCTAAAAATCCCTCTGCAAATGCCTCGTATGGATTTTCGACAGCATATTTACTTATCTTAGAAGCTTCTAGTTTTGCTTCCCTAGAATATTTGGTATTAATGTCATAGTGCCAATCTCCATTTATATATTTTCCACCAAGTTCTTTGGCTTTAAATACATTCTTTTTTTGTACAAAATCAACTTCTGCATGCCTATGTATAAAATGACCATATTCATGTGTGATTACATCTGAAATGTTTTCTCTTACAGCTTGTCTGTTTATATTCAGTTTTATTTCAGCTTCTGCTTTAGATAATATTGCTTTCTCTCTTTCATATCCCTTTATGCTTGAATCAGCCAATACTTTTTCTACTTCTGCAATTATTTCTTTTGCATTTTCTTTTATTTTATAATGTTTCTGCCATTCTTTTAGTGATGTTTCTGACTTGTTTATTATTTCTGAATACCTATCAGCATCTGCGATTTTGCCTGAAATATAAATTTTATCATCAAGCCAATTGTATGTTGCAGTTCCATCTGTAACCTTTAAAGGCTCATACAAAACACCTTTTGGCATTATGCCATATTTTTCTTTTAAATCTATGAGCGTTTGTTCTAACTGATCTGCTGCATCAGGTGTAATATTGCCTGGTAACTTTATTTCTTCTACAATACCATTACTTAATATTCTTTTTTCTGTCTCACTCTTGTATGCCTTTGTTTTTTCAAGAATATCAGCCTTAAGTTCACTTAGTTTATTTTGATACTCTTTTTTATTAACATTTATTTCCTTTAAAGCATCAGCTTCATCCTGCGTTCCAGTCATATCAAAATATACTTTCTGAGTAAGTTCCTTTTCTCTAGTACTTAGTACTTTTAACTTTTCATTTAAAACATTCCTTTCATTGATTTTTTCATTTATTTCTTTCTTAGCTATATCTTTATTAAATGGTATATCATCTAATTTCTTTTCTATATTTTTGTCTAAAGGTTGATGTTCGTTATTAGCTTTTAATTTAACTGCTTCTTTCTCCCATTGTTCCTTTTTAAAACTATATTTCTTTTGCTTTTCTTCATCTAAAGAATAATTAGATAACCTATCAAACTTATCTACATTTCTCTGTATCAATTTATTTCTGTTTTCCTGCTTTTCTGCAATCACAGCCTGCTTCATTTCTTTCTTTGTTACCTTTTCAGGCTTGTCAGAAATTCCTGGAAAATATGTACTATGACCGTCTTTGCAATTAGGGTGATATAAACCTCCGGCTATTGCCTGTGACATTAATGGATAAGGACCATCACTAGCCTTTCCACCACTCCAAACATCATCTATCAGTATTTTTCCAACCCATTTTGCACATCTTGGACAAGGTAAACCTCTCTTATGAACCACAACTGTGGAAATTCCCCACTCCTTACGTTTTTCACCTTCACCCTGCAAGTATGCTCTGGTATTGGCTGTTCTTAATGCCATTCCCGCATATGAGGCTATGTTAACTCTTGCACCATTCTTGTACTGAACACAGTTAATTCCACGACTTAGGAAATCCTTTGTAGCCATGTCCACTGCCTTTTCATATGTTCCTGCTCCTGTGTTGAAATACACCTGTGCATTGAATATTGATTTTTTGTACTGGTCATTTGCCATTCTAAGCATTGCTGTTTCAGCACGTCTCATACTACCATTTACTTCATTTAGCAAAGCATCTAACTTTCTATCATTAACACGAAAAAAAGCACCTTCAATGGTGCTCTCTGCTTTATGTGTTAATTTTGCCCCTTTTTTAATGGCTTCCAAGATTTCTTTTTCCTGATCTGTTGCTCCGGCTTTTCTGTGTAACAATATTGATTTTGTAATCTTGTCATTTATTTCTCTAAATTGTTTTGTAAACTTACTACTATTTTTCTGTTTATAGATATTTAAAGCCTTTAATTGCTCTGCTTGCCATGAGGTCCAATTAAATCCTTCTTTTGTTTCCTCTGCTCTGTGATGTGATAAGTTCCTCATCATAGAGTCTATTAATTCATTTTCAATTGCTCTGAAAGTCTCTTCAATGTCATAATCCTTTGGCATTCTTAATCAACTCCATTAGCATATACTTTAAAACCAGCTTTTTTGAACTGTCTTTTTAAATTCTTAACCTGTGTTACTGAACTGCATCTGTCATTACGCATTTCAATTATCTTATCTTTTTCCAATGCATATATACCTCTTGGTACCTGCTCACTTGCAATCCTAAGAAGATTCATTGCCTTATTCTTCGACATCTGGTACACTCTTTTGCCCACTATTACCTTCATATGTTATCTTTCCCTCCATATTTAGTGCCGGCTCCTGCTCATCTGATATTCCCTGCTCTGCTTTTAGCCTTGCTACTTCATTCTTTTTCCATTCTTCATCTTTAGTGTCACCATACAGTTCCTCAACGGAAGCCTCAACACTCATTATTCCCTGTGTCTTTGCTTTTCCAACTGTCTCTACCTGACTTTCAAATGATGGATTAGCATACTCACTGAAATCAATCGTGCATTTAACCTCTGTTAATGTTTTGTTTTGACTTAGATTAATAACATCAAACACCTTCTGAATGAATAATGGTAACTGATCTTGTAAAATATCAACTATATTTCCTCTTGTATAAAGGGTTGTCTTTTCCTTTTCTCTTTGTGCCTCAGCATTATCAAGTTTCTTTACATCAATGCCAAGAGTACTAGGACTTATTAATCCCTGTAAGCACAAATCCAATGCTGTAACATATGTAGCAAGATATGACTCATGCGGAATAGCTGGTTGTGTAACCTCTATCTTGTTTTGAGCATTCTCCGACATATCGTCACCCTTGGCAATATATGAATTATCAAATGCATTAGGTTTAATTATTGCACCTGTATTCGGATTTCTTGGAAGTATTGATTCTGGAATCCATTCTTTGCTTCGTCCTTTTCTTAAGGCATCCATCCACTGGCTCCAAGCTTCGTCCAATGCATCAAAATCATCTGTTTTCTTTTCAAATATTGACTGGCCTCTTCCTTCCCATTTGGCACTTTCACCATACATAATAGGATGAGCCATTATTACTGTTTCATCAAACTCCACATCAGCTAACCCACTCAATGCCGGAATAGTGTCTATAGCAACACTTACCTCATCAGTTCCACGATAAAGTTCATATTTGATATAACCATATCCATAACGTTCCTTCAGATAGTAGTCCATATTGTTATGACTATATTCTGTTGTAAACACAACTTCATGTATTCTTCCCCTGTTATATAAATAATCAACCTTATCAGCTCCTAAAAATTCTATTATTGGATATTGACTGACCTTACTATCAAGAGAGATTTTAAATGCACCATCTCCTAATATGAGCATTTTAGATACAGCCTTTTTCAGAACCTTTTTAAAGTTATTGTCTTTAGCTATATTGTCCCATATCTCTTTGTCAGTATCTTTTATAAATGTAATCTGGCTAAAATCAGTGATTATAATATCTGTAAGCCTGTCTACAATAATTCCCGGTAAGCCTGTATGTATTTTTCTTATCTCTCTGCCTACAGTTGAACATGCTGCCCAAAACTTTATTCCATCAGAGCCTCCATTTATGTTTTGGTAAAACTGTGTCAGTTCATAACTGTCACCACGATACCACAAAAGATTCTTTATACAGTTACTTGCAAAATTCAGTTGTTCTCTAATAATAAATGTCTGATTTGGAGCATCCTGTATTTTCAAAAAATGTCTTATTCCATCTCTCATTCTATCCACTAACCTCATTCTTTTTTAACTCCTATTTTCTTTCTGTATGGAATCCAGTTGTACTGAACAGAGTTGACCATATGATCATTTCCATCTTCCGGTTCCTGGTCCTTTTCCTCTAACCAAGAATACTTCTCCAACTCTTTTACATATTCCTTACAAGTCTCTACAATATAAAAACTTGGCTGAATACCTTTATCATTATTAAAGTTCATCCAACCAAGCTGTAATATAATTCTATCTATAATTTTCACAGCCTTATATGCCGGATTAAACACATATAAGCACTGTGCGTGTTCCCTTTTGAATTTATTTAATTCTGTAATTGTTGCTGCATCTGCCGAGTCGACAAATACGTGTTTTGCCAGTCCCCATTCTTTTCTGTTTCTTTCAAGAAAATCAAAATAATTCTTTGAAGTATCAGATGGAGCTATAGGAGTACCAATTTCCGCATTGTTATAAACTCTTTCGTCCAAAACAATATATCTGCCTTTATTTGTAATTCCTGCAAAACTCATTGCAATGGTATCAGGACTTTTAGTTGAATAAGCCGTGTCTAATCCACTTGTAAATATTTCAAACCATTCAGTTTGTTTCTTATCTGCTCTGTTTCTAATAAATGCTTTTGCATCAGCAACCGTAATCAAATGATGTTTTCTATCAAATATACTAAATACAAGACCTGTTGCCTTTCCTCTGAGACCTAATATCTTGTTTTTGTACATCTTGGTTCCTACCGGAACTGCATCTATTTTGTCCTGTATATCCTGCTCCGTTAAACTGGCATTATCATAAAAAGTAAAATACCAATGAACCCAACCAACTTTTTCAGGTTCATTTAACTCTGCCAACAACTCTTCCGGATAATCTTTGATATATTTCTTTAAAGGTCTACTGTGATTAATAAACTCTTTATATACAGGTAAGTCCGGACTATCAGGGTTTGATGTAGTCATCATATACTTACATCTATGTGAAATTTCTCTTAAGAACTCCATGTCGGCAGTATTAACTTCGTCAATGTAAACACAACCCTGTTGTGAACCTAATACCTTTTTCCAACGTGCTTTATTATCATAACCACACACATATATTATCTTTTCACCGTTTGGTGTCTGATATTTAATGTGTGATAAACCAATTCTGCCTTGACCTTTAGGATAATATTCAGCTAAACCATCAAACTGGTCTAAAAGTCCTCTCTCATTGTTAATAACATTCTTTTCAACAGTTCCAAGGTCTGCTCCAGCGATTACATGATACTTAATATCACTCTTTGCCACCATAAGCATAAACTTAAATATTCCTACAGTGGTCTTTCCTGCTGCCGTAGTACCTTCAAGGAAATCCCTCTTTGTTTCTGTCAGAATAAATTCTTTAAATTTAGGTGATAATTGTAACAATACTAATCACCCTTTCCTACAGGCTTCATCTGTTCTAATATGCTGGCTATATTATCCAGTTTTTCTGCTTTCTTTTCCTCTGCTTCATTGTTTACATCCACCTTGTCTGTATACAGTCCATATCTCTTGCCAAGAAGTTCGGCTGCTTTTAATCTCTCTTTCTCTGATGGTGGCTTTTCAATTGTTCTTGCTTCACTGCATCCATCTCCTATTCCCTCAACTACTAACTCACTTGAAGAACTTTCCCCTCTAAGCACTGACGTTAAATATTCAAGCACTTCCTGAGCATCTGCTGTTCTTTCATTATGTAATTTAGATAGTTGCCTATCTATGTACTCTTTAATCTCCGGTTTATTCATCAGCCTTGAAGCAGCTGCAGCTGCAACATTATCATTCTTAACACTTGGATAAGCTTTCTTATAAGCCAAGGTTTTATTAAATTCAGTATCTGATAAAAGTTCATCACAAAATATCTGTTCTTTAATTGTCACTACAACCACTCCTTTCTCTTGATTTAATATTGTATAAAAAAGAGACACCCTAAAGATGTCTCCTACTTTCATATTAAAAAAACTATTTCTTAATTCGTATACTATTGCTCAATGAATTATTAGGAACTTTTCCCAACCCAAAAGAGTAATTTGTCTGAATTTGTTCATATCTTTTTCCTGTATTAATCTGGTTTCTTACGGGTTGCTTATCATTAGAGGTTATTCCCAACTTAGCATATAATTCGTCAACTGAATAATTATCCATTCATTTTCCCTCCTTTTGCCTTGTTATTGTACCCCAAATTTAAAATATATACAACACTATTCACGACTTATCACTGCTTTTCCATTCTGATTTTCAATTATTTTTATCGCATCACTTCCAGAAATTGACAGCATATAAGCATGATGCACTGTTAAAATAGCATCTTGCAGTTCTTCGTTTTCTTCCATAGAAATAATTTTTAGTCCTATTCCTTTACAAAAGTCTATACTAAAATGTCTTCCATGATTTTTTGAATTGTCGTGTTCGTTTAATTGTGCCACAATCTCATCCACTATTCCACTTTGATCTCCTTCAAACATACAACTGCTTAACCATTCTTTTACCAATTTGCTAGATAACTCAATTGCATCTATCGCAGTTTTCATAAACGCAGCTGGATATTGCTGTAATTTTATTGCCCAATATTGGGCATTTTCATTGTTAATAGCTAAATCTTTTTTAGCCTCTTCAAACTCTTCTTTTATATTATATGCTGGTATTCCATTAAATTGAGGATCAATCGGTCCAAGACTCGATTGTTTTCCCATAATTATTTCCTTTCCCGCACAAGCAATCATAGTTCCCGCAGACATTGCAATTTGTGGAACAATTATTCTTATATCATTACCAAATTTACTTCTTAAATAATTTACAATTGTTTCTGCAGCAGTAGGCGAACCACCTGGTGTGTGAAGAATTAAATCCAATCCCCTTGAACAATTAATATCCTTTAAGGTATTCATAAACCCTGTCATATCCAAATCGTTAATATCTGTATTTGGTATATTGGGCTTATTTAAAAATGCCGAATAATACGCTATGGCATTTCTACCTGTTAATTCTGATAATTGTTTTAAATATTTTCTCCTCACATAATCTGCCGGTGAAAGTGTTTCATTCATTTCTTTTAATACATCATCCCATCCTGGCATATTCATCTCCTCCAAATCTTTTCTTTTATCATATATCTAAATGTGACAATTTTCAACAGAAAAAGAACAGCCAAAAGACCGTTCCTTCATGAAAAAAATACAAAATACTAGGGGGAAACCATCAAGACGATACAAAAATGTCATCTATCAAATTATCACAATACTATTTTAGCACGGGTCAATATAAACTTCTATCAACAGTTTAGTAATTTTTCAATTTCCTTTAATGCTCTTCCATGAAGTTTACACACCCACTGATAACTATAATTCATTTCCAATGCTATCTCTTCCCATTTCTTCATCAGGCAGTAGCGTTTGTACAGAATGTGCTCATATTCGTCGTTTCTAAGCATATGTATAGTCTCCATAACCTTTGAACGTATTCTCACAAATTCCCTTACCTTTTCATCCAGTTCACGTACTTTTTCGTCTATCTCGCACACGGTATTAGCCATTTTATCCTGTGCACCACTGCTTAAAACCTTTTCGTCACAATTTAATGCTCCAATACTAACCGCCAGCTCTTTTAGCCTTTTGATTTCATCCTGTAACTCTTTGATTTGCAATTCTATATTGCCTACCTGTTTCAAGTATTCCTTTGCTGTCTGTTCCACTATCATCATCCTTTCCATGCATTCATCCGTTAATATGTCTCTTCACTCTCTTTTTTATTTTTCTTCGTAGCCGCCTACGTTTGCTTCCTCTAGCTGTTTCTAATTGTTCATACCATTTTCTTAACGTTGCATCACAATTTATTGAATTTGCAATTGCTATAATAACACGCGCTTTATTTGCAAGTTTTTGTAGTGCTGAACCTAACCTTTCAAATGCCTCTTGAATTTTAGCCCCAGCTTCTTGTATGTCTTGTACGAATTTTTGATTTTGTTCCACTTCTATCTCTCCTTTCAGGCATAAAAAAACCAACCACCGAATATTGGTAGTTGGTAAAAGTATTTGCTATTTTTTTGCAAAACAAAATACAAAAATAATAATAGGAATTATAAAAAGAATAACATCTAAGAAATATTCAAATATTATTTTCGATTCTTCAACCATAACGTTTATTTCGCTTAAATAATTGTTAATAACTTTATCTTGTTTTTCCTTTATTTCTTGTTTTTCCTTTATTTCTTGTTTTTTCTTTGTCTCTTGATCTTTCAAAGGCTTCTCGTGTTTTCTTTTTTTCTTCACCCAACTGATTTTATATTCTTTGCATAACTGTTTGACCGTCCTAAAAAAATCTGTATCATTCCTTCTTTCCGTTTTATCAACAATTTCATTATATTTCTCGTTATATTTTTCAACTGAATCATTATCTAGTTTTCTTTTTATTGTTTTTAAACCGTTTAATGAATCAATTAATGAATCAATTCTTGAGGCATAATTTGCATTTTTGTTAACTAAAGAAAAAATCAACACAATTATGGATAATATTATATTAAAGTATTCATTCCATACAACGTTATAATGTTGCGGAAAATATTTTCCCGTAAGTGTTCCAATTATTAAGAAAACACTATAATATATTAACATTATTTCTGCAATATTCTTTTTACGTTCAAGTCTTTTAATCATATTCGCATAATTGCTTAAAGTTGTTTCAATTATCTTTCTTAATTTATCCGCATCATATTTTTGAGAATCCATCATTTTCCCCTTCCCTTTTGTAATACACAAATTATATCATTGCAACTACCAGTATTCAATTGTCAATGTGCATTTTCTTCTTAATCTCTGCCCTTAGACTTAAGTAAAATCCATAAGAATATAAACCAAGCTATCAGCAGTATATTTATTGCCCTCATATTTCCTCCTTAACATTTCTTAACATTTTTATCTCTAGTCTATTTTTCGTATATGTATTCCATTATTGCTGTTGCAATTGTCCTAACCAATGATTTCTCATGTTCTTCTGGATACGCTCTACAAATGCCATTCAACTCTCTTACCATTTCTTCACATACTGCATCATCAGATATATCCCTATCTTTGTATTCTGACACTGCATGCCAAACAAATAGCATAATGTTGTAAACAGTTATAAATTTATTCATTTTGCACCTCCTGTATCAGGATATATATTCCCGGAAGATCTGCCCAAAACTTTTCAACGTGTTCTGATACCACCAAACAATCATCTTCCCAAAAATTCAAACTAGTCATGCAGTCTTTTAACATTTTCTGTAAATTATCGGTATCAGGCCTTGTTGTTCTGTACTCACCGTTTTTATGACTACCTTTGGGAAATAACCATTTAACAACCAACATTACTCCTCTGTTAAATTTTTTATCCGGAACATTTTTTGCCAGATATGCCATCAGCTTACTCTTAGCTTCTTTTAGTTCCTGTGGTTCATAAAAAACAGGCTTACCATTAACCACTGCAACTTTATGTTCCTGATAAGTTTTAGTCGGTGGAACCATTGGCATAAAAAACTCACATTTATTTGCCATAGTCCGCACCCTCCCATTTTCCCGTGCTGCTATTGTACTTGATATATTTTTTATTAATTGCCATGTCAAAAACTTTTTGCCTTACTTCAGGAATGTTAATAAGCCATTCGCACACGTCACTGTTCATCACATCAAAATCACCGGTTCTGTTTTTATGTCTTAGTGGTGGCATTACCTTTGCCGTTTTCAAAAATGTGTAGTCCAAACTTCTCACTCTACTCAACTCCTTTTTGTCAATGTCAGGGGAAGGAGTTGTTGTGCGAAAGCTAACGCACAACTACTTTCCCCATTGACGAGGGAAATTTTTCTCGCGTATTACGTAGTAATATATATTTCCCTAGGGAAATTCTCGGTAATTTACCGACTTTTTCCCTCTGAGGGAAATTCTCGGTGTTTACCGACTTTTTCCCTCCAAAAGGTCAGGGAAATTCTCGGGAAATTTCTCCGAGATTTTCCTTTCCCTGACACCTATTTTTTGCCAACTTTCCCTTCGTCTATCCAAAATCCACCATGTTCTTTTAGTCTGTTTCTGATGGTCTTTTCAGTTACTCCCATTGAATCTGCCAATGATGTTATGTCAACTGTATTATCCTCATTAAACGTTGCCAAACTTTCAAATGCCTGGTCTAATGATTGTATTCTTTCCTTTTTTCTTTCTTCCGGTGTTTTTTTGTTTTTATTAAAGTTCTTTTTCCATGTCTGTTTAGGATTAACATCGTCCGGATTAATATCTTTTAAAACTCCTGTTTTATCCACTACATGCCTTGGATAATCAAACCATAGATTAACAGGTTGGAACTTGTTAAATTCACGCAAAGTTCCTTCCACTCTCCAAGCACTCATATGCTCCACCTGACTTACTCTTACAGTCAATTTTTCTGTGAGTTCTTTCCACTGTGCCGGTGTTAATAGCCTTTCCGCTTTTGCTTTCATTTGTGCACTACTGCACATATCATCCTGTGAAATGAAATCTTCCCAGTTATCAACTTTTTCGTTTAAATACTGTACAATAACATCACACATGACATTATTGGTTTTGTTTAATATCAAATCGTCATTAGTTTCCAATTCAATCAGGTCTAATAATGCATCAGGATCTCTCGCAAACACCCCGCTGCCTGAAGCTCTGTCCATTGATTTTTTAGTTCCCTGGCCACCTTTTGAATGGTGATGGCAATATATAACCGCACATCCCAATTCATTGCATACCTTGTCAAACTGATTGCAAAATTTAGCCATCTGATCAGCTGAGTTTTCATCACCTGTTATAACTTTATAAATAGGGTCAATAATAATGGCTATATAGTTCTTTTTAGCTGCTCTTCTTATCAGTTTAGGAGCCAGTTTGTCCATAGGTATTGATTTACCTCTTAAGTTCCAAATGTCTATATTTGACAGATTTTGGGGCTCATATCCTAATGCCTGATATACGTCTTTAAATCTGTGAAGACATGAGGCTCTGTCCAACTCCAGGTTCACATACATTACCTTTCCCTTTGCACACTTCCAATCAAGCCATTTTTTGCCTTCAGCAATTGCTATACACATTTCTATTAATGCAAAAGACTTTCCTGCTTTTGATGGACCTGCAATCAACATTTTGTGCCCTTGTCTTAATACATTGTCAATCAAAGGTGGTGCAAGTTCGGGCATGTTATCCCATTGCTCACTTAGGCTTTCAGGGTCTGGCAAATCATCATTGATTCCATCTATCCATTCCTTCCACTCTTCCCATGATTCCTTTCCAATATTTACATCAATTAAAAACTGTTTTTTGCCATTTCTGATTACTCCGGGCATTCTTGACAGTCTGCTTGGATTTTTATTTTGTGTATCTACAGTAAGTCCATTTTTTTTGCATACCGCATATAAATATTCAACTCTTTTTCTGTATTCTGTATAGTCAGTGGCTTCAATTTTTACTATTGCATGAAGACTTTTCCCACCTGAATATACCAGGCAGGCAATGGGTAATTCCAATTCTCTAATGATTGCATTTTGTTTCTCCAGTTCCACTACATCAGACTCCACCAAGGCATATCTGTAATCTGATACGTTATCATTCTTTACACCTTTTCCATCAAGTGGATTAAATCTTATCCACGCACCTGCTTTATCGTTATAATCACCAATTACCTTACATATGTCACCATTACACTTGTTCAGTTCCTGAATCAACTTTCCTGAAGTTCGATCCCAGCACCCCTTAGTCGGCAAAAATTTGCCTTCCTTTTCCCAAGTCTGTGTTACATATCCTACGTTTTCGGTAGAATCAAACAATGTTTCAAGATACGTTGTAAGCTCCTTAACCGGATTCCAGTTTTTAGGTTCCTTTATTTCTTTACCTTCAACCCATCCCTGTTGGATAACAACCATATCCTCTTTGCTGCCAATAGTTCCATCCCAATCAAGTTCATAATCATTTCTTTTAGGCTCCCATCCGTTTTCACGTGCCATTTGAACGATAGTTCCTGCTGTAACAGGACTGGAGCTACCATGGAAAGACTGCCATTTTCTAAAGCACTCTCCATGGTGATATCTACTGTCAGCTTTACTCCATGAATCCCAATCATTAGCTGTATAACCTGATTCTTTCAAAGCCATGCCAACGTTTACCCATTCCTGGTATTCCAAATCTGCCGGATTTATGTATTTAATTAATTCTAATAAATCATATCGCTGTTCCATCACTAAATCCTCTTATTGTGGAATATACTCTTGTGGTACAATTCCATTTGGAATCCTCCAACCATTTGCCGCTATTCTGTCTATCAGATGTTTGGCTGTATCAAACTGCCATGTTCCAACATGTAAAAATCCTCTACTCTCTAAAAATCTAATCTGCTTAGGAGTAGTTAATCCTGCCATTCGTCTCTTATCCAGTTTGTCTAAAATTTTTGCTGCTTTTCCTGCGTTATCTATTGAATCAGGATATATTCCCAATTTTTCCAATGTTTTTACCTGCTTGTCTGTAGCGGGTCCCATTTCCCAGCCAAAAGCCGGAACATAATTGGTTAAGTCCTCTGCCTGTATTGACATTTCAAATTGCAGTGGATCCACCAGCTTTCTTTTTCTGTTTCGCATTTCTTTCAGCTGTTTAGCAAGGCTTTCCTCTCTCTGTGCCACAACGTCTTCCTGTGCCTTAACTTCTGCCTCTTCCAAATCCACCGGACAACCTGCTTCAGCAATGTTTTTTGTAATCTGGTTTGCTACTTCTTCACTTTCACTGATTAAGTGTGCAGGATGGCATAACTCATGTCTTTCAGAATGCCAAAGGAAATCCAGAAGCAATAATTCCGTCTTTCCTTCACAAAGTCTTGTACCTCGTCCAACCATCTGTGAGTACAATGCCCTTACTTTTGTTGGTCTTAATACAACCACACAGTCTACACTTGGACAATCCCAACCTTCTGTTAATAGCATTGAATTGCACAACACGTTGTATTTTCCGTTATCAAAGTCCTGTAAAACCTCTGTTCTGTTATCACTTCCACCGTTTACTTCAACTGCACTAAATCCCAATTCATTTAAAATATGTGTGAACTTCTGACTTGTTTTAACCAAAGGTAAAAACACTACAGTTTTTCTGTTTATACAGTATTTTTTCATTTCATCACCAATTTGATATAAGTATGGGTCTAATGCCGTGTCAATGTCACTCGTCTTAAAATCTCCTGCCTGCTGACTTACACCTGACAAATCAAGTTTAAGTGGTATAGTCTGTGCTTTAATTGGACATAAATAACCTTCCTTAATAGCCTTTGGCAATGAATATTCATATGCCAGTGATTCAAAGTAAGAACCAAGGTTCTTCATGTCTCCTCTGTCAGGAGTTGCTGTTACTCCTAAAACTTTTGCATTACTAAAATGTTGCAATACTTTTTGATAGCTGTCTGATATACAGTGATGTGCTTCATCAATGATAATCACATCAAAATAGTTTCTATCAAACTGATTAAGTCTCTTTTCTCTCATTAATGTCTGCACTGAGCCAACTACAATTCTGTACCATGTGTTCAAACTTGACTGCTCTGCTTTTTCCGTTGCACATCCAAGTCCTGTTGTTTTTGCTATTTTATCTGCCGCCTGTTCTAATAGCTCCCCTCGATGAGCCAAAATAAGAACCCTTTTTCCACCCTTTACACATTGTTCAGTAATTTTTGCAAACACTATTGTTTTGCCACATCCGGTGGGAAGAACCAATAATGTTTTATCAACTTCTTCCCACTGTTCAAAAACAGACTCCATAGATTCTTTCTGATACGGTCTTAATTCCATTAGAACTGTCCCGGCTTCCATCCACTTGCTGTTTCAGGTGTTGGCTCATAAAACTGTTTTATCTGATTTGACTGATTGATTTCACCTTTATCATTTTTCCAACTGTGAATACCTACCTTGCAACGACCTTTAGAGCCAATTACGAGATTCCAGTTCATGTTTATTTTTTCTCCCTTTTTTCTCTGTCCTATGGCAGTAAAAAAGGCACATAACATTCCTTCTGTCTTACTATGTAAAAATAAGTTATGTTTAATTGTTGTTGATTTTTCTCCATCATCAGATGTCAACCTGATTGTTAAAACAGCCTTGTTACACGCTGGCAATTTTTCACTTCCATTATGTCTTGCTCTTTCAAATCCTACTACTTCAAAAGAATAATCACCTTCGGGAAGCAAAACAAACTCCGGACCATCCTTTTCTATTTCATCATCCCATCCTAATTCTCTTTCAATTACTTCTGACATTTCTCTTTCCTCCTTTTATTAAAAATTAAATGGTAATTCACTTTGTTCTGCACTAACAAATTCTCCTCTGGACTCCTTTGTTTTTTTAATAACTGCATATATCTGATTCCATGCTGCAACCAGGCAGCCATTAACAAAACCTTCATCATAATTCTGTATTGGTGTGTCAATCGGGTAATATCCCCTGCTTGCCACCGCTTCCTGAATTTCCTTTTCATTAACGTTATAAGCCACCATCAAATCATTCAACTTTCTCATGGCATCTGAGCCTAAGTCAGCTGTTTTATTTTCATTTGCGGGTACTGATGTCGATTTCTTAGGTTCGCTTACTTTATTATCATTTGCCTTTGACACATTTGTGTTATTAACATTTAAATTATTGATATTAACATTCTGTGTTGATACAGTATTTTCTTCCTTTACAGATGAAGAAGATTCAATAATTGGCGCAATAACTGAATAATCGAATGCTGTCTCCTCAGGTAAATCATATCTGTTTTTTGCATCCCAACAAGGATGATGGGTTGTATACATCACTCTTTTTCCACCCTGCGCTTTATGCTTCTTTCCCTGGTCGTCTGTGGCAACCACAATTGTCTTATAGTTGGCAAACAATAACATGTCCGACCATTCTTTAATCAATGGTGCCGTCTGAGATGCCGTTTTCTTCCCCAGCTTCAACTCCCACCTGTCATATGCTCCAAGTTCATCCGGCTGTTCAAATTTTCTTAACTGCGCATGGGCTGTTAATACAACATTGATTCCTTTATCCTTAACATCAGATAAAAGATTAAGAAATCTTCCAAATTCTTCTTTGCTATACACATATCCATTACCATAACCAAAATCTTCAATTCCCTTTTTGCCTCTTGTCTGGCACACATGCTCAATACAAAGATTTTCTGCCCAGTCAATAGTGTCAATGACTAATGTTTTGCATAAACCGGGTGTATTCATTACTTCCTTTATCTGTTCAATAATCATGGTCCAGCTTGAGGGTCTTTTTGTTCTTGCAACATTTAATTCTGCCGTACTGCCTTCTGTATCTATGAATAGTGGCTCCGGAAACTGTGCGGCAAATGTGGATTTACCAATTCCTTCAGGTCCGTAAATTACTACTTTTTTTGCACTTTTAATCTTTCCTCTGATAATTTCCATTAAAATACTCCTTCCTGAAATTTCGGTACGGATTCTTCTTTCTTGTCAATATTGTTTGAATATCCATCCTCTATAATGATTGAACATTCGTCTCCTGCGCCAACTCTTGTTGCAATTGCCTGCAAGCCTTCTTTTTCAATCCACTGTCCAAATTCTTTTAAAGTGTTTACATCCATTTGTTCAAGCTTGTCTATTAAAACAAAACCACAATTAGGATTTAATTTTCTTACTATGGCAGTAGCTACTTTCAACTGTTCACTACCTGACATGTTATCCCATTTCTGTCCCTTATAGGTCAATGCATTATCTTCAATTGATAATTCAGGAAGTGGAAGACTCGCATTATTTAACAAATTAATTCTTTCCTTTCTCTTGTCTTCAATCTGTGTGGTTAATGCATCATACTTGGTCTTTTCGATTTTTGCATCCTCTTCAGCTTTTTCCTTATCCATATTTGCTCTTATTTTACGATTTAACTCTTCAATGTTTGCAATATTATTTTCCAGTTCTGCTGTTGATTCATCCTGAAGTGTTAATGCATCAGTTTTAGCTATTGCAAGGTTCTGCTCCAACTCTGCTTTTTCTTTTCTTACTTCTTCAAGTTTAATACTAAGTTTAGTAATCTGTCCTTCAAGCTGCTTAACAGATGCATCCTTTAAGCTTACCTGTGCTTCATATAAACTTACCTTTTCACGTTTTTTCTGATTTTCTCCATTTCTGGCGAGTATTTCCTGCTGCTGTCTGATAAGCTCCTGAGGTGAAATTAATTCACTTGGGACATTATCATAATATGGCTGTTCATCAGCGTATTTCTTTTTCTGATCAGCAACTCTCCCAATCAAGAGCCTTTCGTTTACTAATGTCTTAATTTCTTCATCCAATGCATAAAGAGTGTCTCCAACACCAATAATTTTTAATAATGTATCTGCTTTTTCTTTATCATTGGCATTCATAAACTTTGGTAAGTTTAATGCTAATTCTTCAATAAATGTGTCTAACAACAACTGACCTGCTTTGTTTCCATTTGGATCCGTTACCTTTAAGTCACTGTTCTTTCCTTTTCTTTCAACCACCAAACCATTACTCAACTCAATATGTAAATTTGGCGGAATGACCGAACCATCTCTTTCAGGACTTGATGGTTTAAATTTGTTTCCACCTAAAGCCCATGCTATACTGTCAAGTACTGATGTTTTACCCTGGCCATTGTTTCCACCTATTACAGTTAAACCATTTTCCGTTGGCTCTAATTTAACTGCCTTAATTCTCTTTACATTTTCCAATTCCAAACTGTTTATTTTTATACTATCCATCTATTATTCCTCCATTAATATTTCATCAACTGCTCCACACAAAAAACTCATTGCTAACACCATTCCTGCTGAATACAACAGCTTCATTGGAATACTGTCAATACAAATCCAATTGTTGTACCACATTACAATTGCCACAACGATACCTATCATCAGATTCTTGTATCTGTTTGCAACTCTGTACTTTTCCTGTAAAACGTGGTAATCTTTAGGTGTATTGTTTTTGTGAGAGCTTGAATGTAGTGGTGTATATTCAGGCTCTTCTTTTTTGGTTTCTTTTACTTCTCTTACTTCAAGTCTTTTGTTTGTTTCCATAAGCTCTCCTAACTGAACATTAAATGTATGAATTTATTCAACATTTCATTTTCTTTTCTTGACAGTTTATTTTTGTTTTCTCTTGCACGCTTTTCAGCTTCTTCATCCGACATCACAGAACATTCCAGCAACATCTCAAACATTTCCTTTCCTATGTTTTCACCATGCTTTTTAATAAAATGCCTCTTTACAGCCTCCACAAATATCATTGCCTCACATTCAATTAATTCATCAGGACCTGCCATTGTTACCTTGTTTTTGTCTACAATAATCATCCTTATCCTCTAACCTTTCCAACCATATCGGTTATTTTTTCATTCGACCAACTTCTTGTTTCAGTCAATCTTGGACAATGTGTGTCCATAATGTCCTTTTCTTTTCCTTAAGGACAGTCCCTGCAACTACCTGAATGTTTTCTACAAATGTCACGCAAATCCCGGTAGCTGTTAATTGCTCCAATCAATTTAATCACTCCCTTCTATGAATAAAATCTTTCATTAAAATATTTAGTTGGAACCTTGCCTGACATTGTAATGTAGCCTTTCTCTTTCAATTCTGCATTCATCTGCTTAATTATTTTGTATGCAAATGAAAGACTACACTCCATTGTTTGAGCAATATCCTTTGCTCCCATAAATTGTTTTTCAGGCATATCTATCACCTCCTATTCTTTTTTAAATAGATACTCAATGTCCTCACCCTTAAAAAAAGCATTACGAATCTTAAACGCTTCGCTGATTGAAAATGAAGACTTCCCGTTAATTTTGTTCGCCACAGAGTTTCTGTGCAAATCCAACAATTTTGAAATGTCTTCTATATGAACATTTCTTTTTGCCATCTCACCTTTTAAATTCAAATAAGGCATTTTTAATACTCCTTTCTTTTGTTGTCTACGCATTTGCGTAGCTCACTTTTACAATATATACTCTTTTGCGTATATTGTCAACACTTTTTTACGCATTTGCACATTTTTTTATTTACTTTTTTACGCAAAACGTGTAATATAAAGATAAATAAAAGAGAGGTGAACAATATGGGAATCGGTTCTAAAATGAATAAATTGATGCAAGAGAAAAATATAAATGCAAATGAGCTTGCTAATAAGATAGGCATTGCTCCAACAACTATATATTCAATGATAAAAAGAGACAGCAAAAAAGCTGACATAGAAGTTTTAATAAGAATAGCGAAAGAATTAGGAGTTTCAGTTGAGTATTTTAGCGATGAGCCTACTGCTCCAACAACATTAGCAGCACATTTCGATGGCGATGAATACACTGAAGAAGAGTTGGAAGAAATTCGCCAATTTGCAGAATTTGTCAAGAATAGAAACAATAATAAATAAATTTATGAAATAAAAAGAGGAAATACTCATGAGCTTTCCTAATAAGAAGAAAAAAATAGAAGAACAAATACCAACACATACACCTATACATACCATTAAGGCCGGGAATATATCAGTTCCCATGATAATGAGAAAATATAGGATTGGTTCTCGAAAAGCCTCTCTAATTATGGACAAATTATACGAATTACACTACATAGCTCCTCTAGATGCCAATACTGATGTACGAGAAATGTTGGTAGATGAAAATATTATTTGGGATTATATTGCTTATCACTATAATTTTTCAACGGATTCGTCGAAAATCCATAATAATATGATTATAGCTCGCAATTCTACTTCTATACCAGAGTGTGCTAATAAAGATTACGATTTAATGGATGGACATGAATTTGAGTATTTTTGCGCAAGTTTATTAGAACAAAACGGTTTTACAAATATAGTAGTTACACAAGATAGTGTTGATGATGGCATAGATATTTTAGCAGAAAAAGAAGAAATTAAATACGGCATACAGTGCAAGTGCTATTCAAGCAATATTGGTAACAGTGCTGTACAACAAGCCTATACCGGTATTCAAATGTATAAATGTGATGTCGGTGTGGTCTTAACCAACAGATACTTTACTGATTCCGCAAAAAAGACTTCAGACAAAACAAGAATAAAGTTATGGGATAGAAAAAAACTTGAACAATTAATAGAGGTCGCTAAAAATTGCAGATAAATATAAAACAGCAGGAACAAGTCCCATTTATAGGTCTCTTCTTATGATAATATGGAAACACGAAAGAAAAGGGGTGAGAAAATTGACTAAATACGAAGAAATCATATGTGAATACGAACAAGACGTTGATGTTGTTGAATACAATTTTTCTTCTGACAATATAAAAGGGCTATATTCTGATGGCGTTGTTGCAATCAACTACAAACTAGCCACCAATGAAAAAATCGGTACGATTGCAGAAGAATTAGGGCATCATTTTACTTCCTGCGGAAATCTAATTGATGTACATTCCACTTCAAATAGGAAGCAGGAATTAAGAGCCAGATTGTGGGGATACAACAAACTAATTGGACTTTGTGGGTTAATTGATGCTTTTGAACATCATTGTCAGAATATGTATGATATTGCAGATTATTTAAATGTTACAACTGATTATTTAAAAGAAGCAATTCATGCGTACCAGAACAAATATGGTAATTATGTAGAACTAGACAATTACATTATACAATTTAACTATCCTAGTATTGGCATAATAAAAAATATTTAAAGCGAAACCCCATTGGTTATTTAGAGTTGATAGTTCATTAAATTATAATATTATTAAGGAGTAAACGCTATGAAATGGTTATCTAAAATAAATTCTATTATGAAAATAGTATCACCAAAAACTACTGCTACACCGTCATTTAGCATAGATAAGTCTGACACTATTTTTCCAGACTGGCATATTTCTATATCATTTGGTAAATCTACATCTGAAAACTATGCAAAAGCTGTTGTGTTAGCAAAAAATGCTCCACAATATCATGAGCAAATAGATAATGGAGTTATTCTTCATCAAGCTATTTATTCTTGCAAACCCACTGATTTTATAGCATATCTTATGTTGTATGAATTGGTTGGTTCATGGAAATCAACATTTGTTATAGTAAATGGCAATTTAACAGATCGAAAAATAATTGGTAAGTTAAATCGCTGTTATGGTGATAAATGCAGAATAGGAAATAACAAATATTGCTACGGTGCTAGCTATATGACTGAAAATCCTTTTGGATGTCATAGGCTCCAAATAAGTGCATGCAACACACCTTGGTGGTCATTTTATAATCATGTAGGAACCCAGTGGATCCTTGATAAACGTGCTATGAAAGAAAGAATTGATGCATATGCTCGAATCTACAATATTTGTCCTTGTTTTAATTATACTCAAATAATTAAAACTCTTAATGCCTTACCCGATTCAATGAGCAATTTTCAATATACAAATTTTTGTAATTCGGGTTACGGATTAAAAATGTAATAAAAAGAGCCAGCCATTTAAGACCGGCTCCAGAGCATGAATACATACTCCCTGAACAAGAATATTGTATCATCTTTGGAGCACCCGGTCAAATGCTGGGTGTTATTTTTATATCCTTTTTAGGGAAGAAAGGAGATACAATATGGCAGTTTTTAAAGATGAAACTAGAAACACTTACTATGTGAAAACTTATTACATTGATTACACAGGAGAAAAAAAGCAAAAAAAGAAACGTGGCTTCAAACTAAAAAAAGATGCTGTTAATTGGGAACGTGAGTTTTTGCTGCAAATGCAGGGCGAACCTGATATGACTTTAAACTCACTAGCTCAATTATATCTAAAAGACATAAAAACCAGACTAAAAGAAGTAACTTATGATGGTCATAAACATTTATTGAACAATAGAATACTTCCATATTTGGGCAATAAACCAATTAATTTATTAACTCCTGCTGATATAAGGGCATGGCAAAATAAACAGATTTCCCAGGGATATTCGGATGCATACCTTAAACGAATGAACAACCTGCTTGTTGCTACTTTAAACTTTGCTGTAAAATTTTATAATTTAAAAGAAAATCCATGTCATTTAGCTGGAAGTATGGGGAAAAGAAAACGAAACAAAATAACATTCTGGACTAAAGAAGAATATTTTAAGTTTATTGCACTTGTTGATGATATTACAAAGTATACAATGTTTCAAACTTTATATTACACCGGAATGCGTATAGGAGAACTATTAGCACTAACATATAATGATTTGGATTTAGATAATGGGATAATTAGAATTAATAAGACTGTAAATTTCAAAGGTGGAAAAGTCAATGTTACTTCACCCAAGACACCTAAGAGTAACAGAGAAATAACTATTCCCCAATTACTGGTTAAAGATTTAAGTAATTATATTGAAAGAATTTATGGCTATAAGATGACCGACCGTGTCTTTCCATATACCAAAGCTATTCTTTATAAGGAACTCAAAAAGAAAAGTGAACAGGCAGGACTAAAAAAGATACGAGTACATGATTTTAGACATTCACATGCAAGTTTACTAATTGATATGGGTATTAATCCATTACTGATTTCTGAAAGATTAGGGCATGAACGAGTTGAAACTACCCTTAACACTTATAGTCATTTATACCCTTCCAGAGCTGATGAGTTAGCAGAAAAGTTAAACAAAGTAGTACCATTTTAGTACCACTAAAAGAAAAAGGACTTAGGAAAAACTCCTAAGTCCCTTTATTTATAGGCTATTCGCCAACATATCGTATTATTCGATAATTGTAGCAACCTTACCTGAACCTACTGTTCTACCACCTTCACGGATAGCGAATCCAAGACCCTGCTCCATAGCGATTGGGTGAATAAGTTCAACTGTGATTTCTACGTTATCACCAGGCATACACATTTCTACACCTGCTGGTAAGTTACAAACACCAGTTACGTCAGTTGTTCTGAAGTAGAACTGTGGTCTGTAGTTGTTGAAGAAAGGAGTATGACGTCCACCTTCATCCTTTGTTAATACGTAAACCTGAGCTGTAAACTTCTTATGGCATGTTACTGTACCAGGTTTAGCAAGAACCTGACCTCTTTCGATCTGGTCTCTGTTGATACCTCTTAAAAGAGCACCGATGTTATCACCAGCCTGAGCTTCATCAAGAAGCTTTCTGAACATTTCGATACCTGTGATAACTGTCTTCTGTGTTTCTTCCTTAACACCAATGATTTCAACTTCATCATTTAAGTGAAGTGTTCCTCTTTCTACTCTACCTGTAGCAACTGTACCACGACCTGTGATTGTGAATACGTCTTCTACTGGCATTAAGAAAGGCTTATCTGTATCTCTTTCTGGATCTGGGAAGTAATCATCAACAGTATCCATAAGTTCCATGATCTTGTCGCCCCATTCTGAAGCTGGATCTTCAAGAGCCTTAAGAGCTGAACCCTTAATGATTGGTGAACCATCAAATCCATATTCATCAAGGATTTCTGTAACGTCCATTTCTACTAATTCTAATAACTCTTCGTCATCAACCATATCGCACTTGTTTAAGAAAACAACGATCTTTGGAACACCTACCTGACGTGAAAGTAAGATGTGCTCTTTTGTCTGAGCCATAACACCGTCAGTAGCAGCAACAACGAGGATAGCACCGTCCATCTGAGCAGCACCTGTGATCATGTTCTTAACGTAGTCAGCATGACCTGGGCAGTCAACGTGTGCGTAATGTCTCTTCTTTGTTTCATATTCAACGTGAGCTGTAGAGATTGTGATACCTCTTTCTCTTTCTTCTGGAGCCTTATCGATGTTCTCGAAATCTGTAGCTTCATTTCCTTCAACTCTTTCTGCAAGTACCTTAGTAATAGCAGCTGTTAAAGTTGTTTTGCCGTGATCGACATGTCCGATTGTACCAATATTACAATGTGGTTTTGTTCTTTCAAACTTAGCTTTTGCCATTTTAGTAATCCTCCTAAATTAATATATAAATTATTTTTGTTTGACCTTAATCGGCCAATTCACAAGGCTATCCCCATTATATTTTATAATGGAGATATTTTCAAGCCTTTTAAATATATAATCTCGAAAATTTTGTATCTAGCCTAAGCATTGCTTTGCTATATTCAATTTTCTGCTGTTATATTTTGAATTATTTTGCTCTGCTAGAAGCAACCTTCTCCTGAACAGACTTTGGAGCTGCCTGATATCTTTCAAAGAACATTGAATAGTTACCACGTCCCTGAGTTGCTGAACGAAGTTCTGTTGAGTAACCGAACATTTCTGCTAATGGAACGAATGCTCTAACAATCTTTCCACCACCAATATCGTCCATACCTTCAATCTGTCCACGCTTTGAGTTCAAGCTTCCGATAACATCACCCATGTATTCTTCAGGCATTGTTACTTCAACCTTCATGATAGGCTCAAGTAATACAGGGTCCGCCTTCTGCATAGCTTCCTTAAATGCCATAGAACCGGCAATGTGGAATGCCATTTCTGAAGAATCGACTTCATGGTATGATCCATCATATACTGTAGCATGTACACCAAGTACAGGGAATCCTGCGATAATACCTGACTGCGCAGCTTCTTCGATACCTTCTCCAACAGCCGGGATGTATTCCTTAGGAATATTACCACCAACTACTGTAGACTCAAACTTGAATGTTTCTTCACCGTTTGGATCCATAGGCTCAAATTTAACTTTACAGTGACCGTACTGTCCACGTCCACCTGACTGCTTAGCATATTTACTATCAATATCAACAGGCTTTGTAAATGTTTCCTTGTATGCAACCTGAGGTGCACCAACGTTAGCTTCTACCTTAAATTCACGAAGAAGACGATCTACGATAACGTCTAAGTGAAGTTCACCCATACCTGCGATAATTGTCTGACCTGTTTCAGGATCAGTATGAGCACGGAATGTTGGATCTTCTTCAGCCAACTTAGATAAAGCTTCACCCATCTTACCCTGATCATTCTTTGTCTTAGGCTCAATAGCAAGCTCGATAACCGGCTCTGGGAATTCCATTGATTCAAGGATAACAGGATACTTTTCATCACAGATTGTATCACCTGTTGTTGTTACCTTGAAGCCAACAGCTGCTGCGATGTCACCTGAATATACTTTATCAATTTCTGTACGTTTGTTAGCATGCATCTGTACAATACGTCCAACACGCTCTTTTTTATTCTTAGTTGCATTTAATACATATGAACCTGAGTTCATTGTACCAGAGTAAACTCTGAAGAATGCCAACTTACCAACAAATGGGTCAGTCATAATCTTAAATGCTAAAGCTGAAAATGGTTCATCATCTGATGAATGACGAACTACTTCGTTACCATCTTCATCAACACCTGTGATGTCAGGGATGTCTGTTGGAGCCGGCATATATTCAATAACACCGTCTAACATCTTCTGAACACCCTTGTTCTTGTAAGCTGATCCAAGGAATACTGGAACTGCTTCACAAGCTATTGTACCTTTTCTAAGAGCTTTCTTCATATCATCAACTGATGGTTCTTCTCCTTCAAGATACTGCATCATAAGGTCATCATCTAATTCACATACCTTTTCAACAAGGTTCTCGTGCCATTCATCAGCAAGATCCTTTAAGTCATCAGGTATAGCTGTGATTTCGATATCTTCGCCCTTATCATCTTTGTAATAATATGCTTCCATTTCAAACAAATCGATTAATCCGATGAAGTCATCTTCTTTACCGATTGGGATCTGTACAGGAATAGCATTCTTTCCTAAACGATCAATGATTGTCTGAACTGAATAAAAGAAATCTGCACCCATTTTATCCATCTTATTGATGAACGCCATACGAGGTACATTGTATGTGTCAGCCTGACGCCATACATTTTCTGACTGTGGTTCAACACCGGCCTTAGCATCAAATACACCTACAGCACCATCTAATACACGAAGTGAACGTTCAACTTCAACTGTGAAGTCAACGTGGCCCGGTGTATCAATGATGTTGATACGATGCTCTAATGCACCAGCCTTTGGCTTATGATGATCTTCCAATGTCCAATGACATGTTGTAGCAGCTGAAGTAATTGTGATACCTCTTTCCTGTTCCTGCTCCATCCAGTCCATTGTAGAAGCTCCATCATGAGTTTCACCAATTTTATAGTTTACACCGGTATAATATAAGATACGTTCTGTTAATGTAGTCTTACCTGCATCGATATGAGCCATAATACCAATGTTTCTTGTTCTATCCAGTGGATATTCTCTTCCAGCCAAGGTTTTTTCCTCCTATTTTTAGTCTATTAGGCAATTGCCTTATATGTCATGCAATGCTGCATATTCTCAATAAATAATTGAACTTTATTAGAAACGATAATGTGCAAAAGCCTTGTTTGCCTCAGCCATCTTATGCATATCTTCACGTTTCTTAACTGATGAACCAGTGTTATTAGCTGCGTCCATAATTTCGTTAGCTAATCTGTCCACCATTGTCTTTTCACTTCTCTGACGAGAATATAAAGTAATCCAACGAAGACCTAAAGCCTGTCTTCTTTCCGGTCTTACTTCAATAGGTACCTGATATGTGGCACCACCGATACGTCTAGCCTTAACCTCAAGTGCTGGCATAACGTTGTTCATAGCTTCTTCAAATACTTCGATAGCATCTTTTCCTGTCTGATCTGCAATCTTTTCGAATGCTCCGTATACGATTTTCTGAGCTACACCTTTCTTACCATCTAACATAATGTTGTTGATAAGTTTTGTAACTACGATGCTGTTGTACATTGGATCTGCTAATACTTCTCTCTTCTGAGCATGTCCCTTACGTGGCATTGTTGCTTCCCTCCTTAATCAATTTTTCCAGAATTTCCAAAAATATTCTTTATTTGAAATTCTTGTTTTGCATAATATCAAAGATATATGCGATTAGATCATAGGTACTCACTTAGATTGTGTCTTGCTCACGGCTTTAGACTCTATATCTACATAACTCTAATAACCGTTACACATTCATTCAACCTGTGACTGACTTATAAAAGTCATTCCTACTATTCGTAATGTGCTTATTACTTACCTGCTTTAGGTCTCTTAGCACCATACTTAGAACGTGCCTGGCGTCTGTTTGCAACACCTGCAGTATCAAGAGTACCTCTAATGATATGATATCTTGTACCTGGTAAGTCTTTTACTCTACCACCACGGATAAGAACAACGCTATGCTCCTGAAGGTTGTGACCTTCACCTGGGATGTAGCTTGTTACTTCGATACCATTAGAAAGACGAACTCTGGCAATTTTTCTAAGAGCTGAGTTTGGTTTCTTAGGTGTAGCTGTCTTAACTGCTGTACAAACACCACGCTTCTGTGGAGAAGCTGTGTCGTTCATCTTCTTATTCAAAGAGTTGTAGCTCTTTAATAAAGCTGGAGCAGTAGACTTCTTAACTGCTGTCTGACGTCCTTTTCTTACTAACTGGTTAAATGTAGGCATTCCTATTTCACCTCCTGTTATTAGAATTACGTGTTAATCTGTTACACTTACATACAAAAAGGCACACTGTCCCCTTTACGCATGCCCTACTATTATATTCTCTAAAAAAATAAAAGTCAACAGTTTTTATATATTCCGTCCCCCGCTAATTTCACGTTTAAGTTTCTCCTCATAGGATACACCTGAATCATCTAACTCATCCTTAAACTTTTTAGCATAATCTATACTGTTTCTAATATAATCCCGTCTGTTTGTGGCACCTGATTTTAAATCATCATATAATTTTTCAATACCGCCTCTGGCATAGGCATTAAACCTTTCTAAGCACTCCTTTGTTTCCTCTGCTTTTCCATCATCAGTGTCATATCTGAAGGCTCTGTTTATACATTCTTTTTCATCTGACTTTGCTCCGTCTAATAATGTAATCAGTCTATATAAAAACATACAGTCCTGCTTATGCTTAGATACCGCATCAGCATATATTTTACCGGTATCCTGAATTGAATTATCCCTTGGAGCCTTAACATTATAAAGATATCCTACAACAGCACCGCAAAGATACACATCAATATACTTGTCAAATATTTTAGCATCATTTACCAAAAATTTGACGTAGGCAGAATGTTTTCCCCTTAAAAGAACGTCACCTTCAAATAGTCTTATTCTGTTATCTGACATTTCGTATCCTCCTTGATTATCTCTGAATATGTATCACTATGTTTCTCCAGTACGTAGCTTTTTGCGACTTTTCCTTCTATAACTTCCTTTGCATAACGCCAGTCCTTTTCCATTACAAACATTATTACCTGCTCTGCAACTCCCGGTAATTCCCTGGCAATATTTTTTATGTGAATTTCGTCAGCATTAGAGAAAGGTGCATCAAGTATCAATGGATATGATTCCCCTTTCATCTCCTTATCTCCAATTTGAATTTTCTGCTCTTTTGCCAAATCCACCAGTCCTGCAATGAAGGCAAAGTTTTTAACCCTTATAAGACCTTCAGATTCACCGGAAGTAACCAGTTCGTCTGAGCCTTCTGCCTTTGTATACAAGGTTGTCCTGTATTTGTCATCAATTTTTAACACACGGGTTCCACTATACATTCTGCTAAATATCTCATTTACCTTATTTTCAAGTTTCTCCCTTATTTGCATTTCCTCACTAATATAATAATCATCAAACCATTCTTTAATTGCTTCGGCATATGCCATATATCTGTTTATCTCTTTGTTCTTTTCATTTCTGGCAACAGATATATTAATTATTTTTTTAGCATGATCTCTCTGCTCTTTATTTTTTGAGATTGTGGATATACAGTTATCTCTTTTTTCAGCTAAATCCTTTAATTTATTTTTAGTCTTATTTAATCTAAACTGGTATTTTCCTGCATCTTCTTTACCTGCAATTTCTTTTTCAATTTGCTTAACTCTGTCATTTGCTTCATTTATTCTTTCCGTAATATCAATCATTCTTTTTATTTTGCTTTGTAAAGACATATAAAAACCGTCGTCTCTGTTTTGTCTGTTAAACAAATTAATTTCTTTCTTAAAATTTGCCACGGTAGTTCCTATTGATTCCGGCGGAACATATTTTAACTGCTCCATTAAATGAATATATGCTTCATTGCCATTTTCGACTTTAGTTCCGCATATGCATCTTCCATTTTTAATAATCTCCTTTATGGAATCAGCAGTTATATCTCTTATTCCCTTATCTTCTATGTCAGCGTCCTCTAAAACTTCTTTGGCCTTTTTATATAACGGCTGTGCCATAAAGAAAACAAACCTGTCACTAAACAGTTTCACATAGGCATCACATTCGCTTTCTAATTCATTGTCATCCAAAATTCTTCTCTGTTCTAACTGTTCCTTTTCTTTCTGAAGCTTTGTTGCATCTGCTAACGATCTTATTTTATCTTCTAATTCCTCCTTAATCTGTTGATATTTTTTCATCTCATCTTCAGTATTGTTTTTTACTTCTTCATATTTAGTTATTTCTTCCTCCGCTCTTTGAACCTCTTTAATGTATCTTTGTTCCTTTTCCGTACCTAAGTGCGTCCCTAAATCATTGTAAAATCCACCGATAACCGTAGTTTTTGATTCTACTTTTCCCAGGTGTTTTCTGGCATTTCCCATGGCATTTAAGCCTAAAAGACCCTTTACTGCCTCAGACAAATCCTTTCTCTCTGCCACATTTTGAACCCGCTCAGTGTCAAATAGAAAATATCCTGATAATTCCTGCGGCATGATTTTGTTTATTATCTCTTTCCTGCTATCATCTTTTTCGACAGGATCGGTTCCTCCGGTGCTTAAATTCTTTGCAGACATTGTCAGCATAGGCATTAATCCCGTAACTTTTCCTTCTATCCTTTTATATGCTTGCTTTCGTGTTATGGTATACTCAGTATTCTGGTGCTGTAATACTATCTCTACCATAACCTGGTCTAAATCCCCATTATACATATTCATTGCCACATCAAGATTTAAAAGCATGTCCGGATTATCCTGCCGTCTAAACATTACTTTATTGTAAAGGCACCAGTTAAACATTTGAAGCAATGTAGTTTTTCCAAATGTATTATTTCCTAAAATAATTGTTACATTGTTGTCCTTATCACAGGAAAAATCTATTTTGTTTTCCCCTTTAAATTGTCTGAAATTCTTGTACTTTAATGATTTTATAAGCATAAATTGTTCCCCCTAAAAATTTTTATCTGACAAAGCATCAATTATAATTTTTCTGATAGCGTCAACCATGCCACTGTCGGTTTTCTGTTTTGTCTTTAAATTATCTTCTTCTAATTTGTAAATATCGTACTTTATTTTCCAAAGTATCTCTTCATCTAACTGTGTTTCCTCCTGTAATTTCTCACTCATAAAACTCCTCCTCATCTAAATAGTTTATTTGGTATTTATCCATTAGTTCATATATAATCTCATCCGCTTCACTGGAATTTTCAGCTAATGCGGCAAAATCCTTCATTCTTTCAATTTCTCTTTTTACCAGAGACGCTGACATTTTTACAATTGATTCGTTGTAGGAATCCACCCTATCTAATGGGATAGGTGACATTATAAAATCATATATATCTGCATACTTCTTTCCGGGACATTTTCTCAGTACCCTTCCCCTTCTCTGTATATATTCTTTGGGATTTGTACTGCTTGCCAAAATAAACGCCTTTCTGATACTTGGTATGTTTACACCTTCATCTAAACATCTTATGGCAATTAATGCCTGAATGCTCTCTCCCTCATCAAACTCTCTCTTTAAAATTTCACGTTTTTGTGCATCCTCCTCAGAGGTAAACTTCGCCACCTTCATATTAAGCTCAAGGCCTAAACGTTTCATTACAATGTCAATCTGTCTTTTTTCTTCTTCAAGAGGCTTTCCCTCTTTGTAGTCTATATCTTTCATGGTAGTAGCTCCGCAATATACCAATATATGATTTTCCTCCATATAGTCTTTCATTTCATCTACTAATGCATCAACCTTCTGCCTTGCTGCTGCCACTAATCTTGCCCGCTTTATTAAAAGCATTTTTGCCTGGTCACTTATTTCCTTCTTTTTGTTCCCTAAAATTAATTTTCCTATCTTCTTTGTCAGTTCCAGATAATCATTTAATTCTTCCGATTCAAAAGAAACCACCACAGGATGGTAGTAATATCTCACCAGCATATCATTTTCTATTGCATCCTTTAGGGAATACTCAATACATTTATTTTTAAAATAATTAAATAACTTTTCCGTGCCTGCACTGTCTCCGTGCCTTTCTAATGTTGCAGACAAAGCCAATCTGTATGGTATCTTTTCATCAAGGCACTTACTTAACTTCTCTGCTCCAAAATTGTGTGCCTCATCTACCAGTAATAAGGCCTTATCCTTTACATCTTCTATTATGTTTTGAACCTTTTTTGATGAATAGGTTGCATTGGTGAAAATCCCACACATATAGTCCGATGCACCAAATTCTAATGCCATACATGCATCCTTTAACCTGGATGCCCAATGCTTTTGAGGTGAAGCACTGTGACATATAACCGGCTTTATATTAAAGCTTTCTATATCCTCTACCCACTGACTTACTAAATGCTGATAAGGACACACTATAAATATAGCAAGTCCTTTTCTTACATGTTGGTATAGTCTTACAACTGCCGATAATCCTGTCAGGGTTTTACCTGTTCCTGTTGCCATATCAAATATTCCTATGTAATTATTTATCTCCCATTGCTGTATGGCACTTTTCTGATAATCTCTTATGCTAAACCATTCAGGAAAAGCCGGCCCTTCTTTTAGTTCTTTTCTCCCGTTATTTTCTGACTGATTCCAGTCTTCTTTTCTGTCTAAACTTAAATCTATTTCACTGCTTTTTCGATATTCAAAAAGTTTCTCCCTTGAAGCCTCCGGAAAATCCATTATACGTATGTGAGGTTCATAGTCATTCCACATTGCATCAAAGTTAACCTTTTTATTCATTACCCGCTGTCTTTCCGATTCCCCCTCCCATGATTTATAAACATCAATATTTTCCATATTGTATGAAAATGCCGTGGTACTTTCATTCATAGAACCGCTAAACGCTACAATATTTTCCTCATAGTCATATAGCAGTCCCATTTTTTCATGATACATTCCAATACCTGCTTCATTTTCCACAACTGCAATTTTTATTTCAAGAACATTTGCAGCTACCAGATTAGCCAGCAAATCAAGCCTTCTTTCCTCATATTCGTTTTCCGGTTCCAAAATAGCTTTATTAATGCTGTTTGTAATAACACTTTTCCGTTGCTGTAGCCCTTTCTCTATTGCCTCTACATCTTCCCCGGATAATTTAGGAGAAGCAATCAACCGGATTTTTCCTCCGTTTTCTACCAGACCTGATATGCCCTTTGATATTTCAATTAATGCTGTGGATGAAAAAAATCCCACTGCCCTTTCATATAATTTTGCCTTACTTAATAAAGGATAATAAAAATCTTCCACCATATTATCATTAAAAGAACGGTATTCTTGTTTTATTTCTACATCTTTAAAGCTCATAAAAAATTCCCCTTAGTATTCCTCTGCTATATCCCTTACAGCCTTTACAAAACCATCTATTTCTTCTTTTGTGGTAAACTTTCCAATACTTGCCCTTACCACTCCCATGTAATCAGTATCCTTTAAATATTTGTGAATTAGTGGAGCACAATGATATCCTGTTCTCACTGCCACGTCATAATCCACATCCAAAATCATTCCTGTTTCAGATGCCTTATAGCCTTCTATATTAAAAGGTACAATTCCAACGGAATTAACATTCCCTGTTACATACAATTTAACGTTATGTATTTTTTCAAGTTCCTTTACCAAATAATTTTCCAGCTCTTTTTCCCTTAAAAATAATGTTTCAACTGCTTCATTATCCTTTATTTCATCAAGAGCTGCGTTAAGTCCTGCTGCTGCCACCACATTAAAACTTGCCGGCTCATATCCTTTAATGCCATTATCAGGCATCTCCAGATTAAGGGAGTCAGTTCCGGTTCCCCCTGATATATATTTCCTTAAATTATTTCCACACTTTATAAAAAATCCGCCTATTCCCAAAGGTCCATACAAGGTTTTGTGCCCTGCAAACACCATATAATCAATATGTGTCTGCCCCAAATCTATGGGAACTAATCCCAATGACTGGGATGCGTCCACTACCACTGTGGCTTCGTATTCCTTAGCAAGGTTAGCTATTTCATTAACAGGCAATATATAACCTGTCACATTACTCACGTGACATGCAAATACCTTTCCCGGAATATCCTTGGAGAACATATACTTTGTTTTTTCAATATCTATTGTTAAATCCTCATTAAGAGGCAGTTCAACTATATTAAATCCATATATTTTTTCTGCAGCATGCAAAGTTCTCATTACGGCATTATGCTCAAAGGCAGAAACATAAACATTCTCCCCCTCCCTAAAGGAAAGTCCCATAATCACTTCGTTTAAGGCTATAGTTGCTGAAGGGGTAAGTACCACATTATAATCGTCACTGCCTCCTGCTAACTTAAGAAGTTTATTTCTTGTTTCATCTATTATATTTTCCGCTTCCTTCGCCTTACTGTATCCTCCCCGTCCCGGGTTCATTGCCAGATTTCTGTTGACAAAATCCATTGCCTTATATACCTCTTCCGGTTTAGGATATGTAGTTGCTGCATTATCCAAATATATCAATTTATTACCCCTCTAATAATTCCTCTATGGTCTGCATTAAAACTGACAGCTTTTCCTTTGTTTCCAGTGCATCTCCAAACTCATCCAACGCCTCTGTTATGGCATTTTTTAAGAAATACCCTGTACTGTCGTCTAAATTTGCATCGTAATATTTCTCTACCTTATTTCCATTTCTGTCTGTAAAGCTTAATTTACTTTCACCTTTATCCTCTTCCCCGTTAAAACTTTCCAGACTATTTTTAATTTCTTCTATAGAAACTAAAAACTTATCTTTTGTAAAATCATTCCAGTCTTCAATATAAATTCCACTTACTGCCTTTGCCAGCCAATTGGCAATCTCTAACTCATCATTTATATCCAAGTCCCTTATAACATTAATAAAACCTGATGTATTTTCATTCCACACCTGTTTAAAGGCATTATTTTCTATGGTTTTATACCAGCCCTTAAGGCATGGTGCCAAACTTTCTCCCGGTGCGACGCTCCAGATTTTCTTAATATTTCTGACAACGTCCTCCTTCTCCCTTAAGGCAAAGGAATTAAGATATTCAACTATCTTTTTCATTTTAACTATACAGGCTTCAAAGCTTTTTTCTTCTCCACCTAATATGTTTAAAACTTCCTCAAAGAGAATGTCCCTTGGATTAAGTTCAATATTTCTAAACAGATTTCTAAATCTGTAATATTCCCTTCCAACGCAATTTCTTTTGGTATTTATGGTAATCTGCGGGAGATTCCTGTACCATTCCTGAATTTTAGCAACAATATTTCCCAGCCTGTTTTGTCCTGAAACATTATCCATATGGAAAATATTTTCAACTGCCTTTAAATATTTTTCTTTTTCAAGACTTTCCTTTTCCGTGTATAAAAAATACCTGTCAGGATTTAAATTTATATTTTCAAACACATTACTTGTAATTTCGATTTCCTTATCAGACAAATAAACAACAGGCATATCTTCCATTGCCATAAATTTTCTTGCTAAATAAATAGGTATAACTCCCCTTCTGACACCGAAGCTTTCTCCCTCTAAAACATCATAAAGTTCCTTAAAAGATACTTTTTCTCCCGCTGATTTCATAATAAATCCGTCAATTTCCTTATTTATCAGCTCTACGCCCTTATCCACCGTTTTCTCATTATTGTTTTCTAATAATCCTGTATGAACCACAGTAGCCCTGAAAATGGTAGCTTCCGGACTTGTTCCTTTGTTGTATCCTATGCAGTCATCATTATTTAGAATATTATCAATTATTTTCTGACGTGCTTTTTTAATCTGCGCTGATACATTTGTACGGTTAATAAGCTCATTGTTGATTTTTGGTGCCATGTTGTAGTAGCTGCTACATATTCCACTTAAAAATCTGTTAAAGGCTCTCTCTGACTTTATTTCAGGTAACGGTTCGCAGTAAAAAATTCTACACTCCCCATTTTCAGGCATATAGCTTTTCTCTAAAAAGCTGTTTATTTCAAAAATCAAATCCTCTTCATATAACTTAAGCTCTGATAATAAAACCTGATTATCCTCAATAAACCTGTCATTTTTAATAAGCTGTTTTACTGCAAGAAGTTTTCTGATATTTTTATCCTGAACAAACCTGTTTTCAGGGTAAATAACCACAATTCTTTTATCATTTAATTTGTTTACCTGATGTATAATTTTCTCTGTGTCATCCTCTCCTGCATTTACTATAGCCACAATAATGCCGTCTGCCCTGTATTCCTCAAAAAGATATTCCGCCTTCGTTACCTTTTGAAACTGTTCAGGACTCATAAACACATATCTGAAAAACCTGGTCATGGTAAACTTCTGATTGTACTGTTTAGGAAGAGCAAAATCTAATTCGGAAATTTTCTCTATTTCCTTTGGAATATTCACTTTTCCCGTGAAAGAATTTACAACCTTTTCTATCTCTTTTTCTATATCAACACCTACGTTATGCTTAAAGGCATAGGTACCCATTTTTATTCTGAAAATAATAAGACCTTTTTTCTCTAATTTATCCACAGTCTTATTGAAGCTTTCCCTGTTAAGCCCTGATGCTAACCATAGCTTTTCTTTTACTATAGGCAATTCGTCCGGCTTTCTTATGATTCTAAACACCGCCAATGTTTTAATTATCCGTCTTTCTTCCTTTGACTCTGCTTTATTTAAGGCATAGTCCGCCTGTAACCATTCATTATGTATCTCAGGCATACCTTTATTTTCCCTAAAGAGATTTTCAAAATAATCATATACCACATCCACCCCTAACATTTCGTTTTTATCCAGCAGGTTAATAAGACTTCCATGCTCATCATTTGCCAGAAATGTAAATACACTTCTCTCATTTTGGGCAACCTTGGCACTAATATTAAAAAGGCAGTAAGAGGTAAGGGGTAAAAGTGGGAAACTTCCCCAAGCCACTATTTTCATATATTCTTCCATTGTAAAATTGCTTTGAAAATACGGTGTATTATATGACTTTTCAATTATTTCCTTAAAAGTATCATTCTCTTTTAAAAATGACTCATATTCTTTTTTGCTTTTTGATACAACATGTCCTATAATTTCATAATTATTTGCTGGAAATACTACAAAACGCTCTTCCTTTAAACGTCCCTCTACTCCCATAAAAGCGTTTATCATTTCTTCCGGCATGTCTTTTCCGTATTCTTTTATGCTTTTGTGGGCAACAAAAGTAATGTGGAGCTGGTACTCTTCATTTTTCTGAGCCAATTCACACATATCCTGTAATATTTTCATGTCTCTTGAAAAAGTGTCCTGCCGATGTCCTTCCACATACTTACTAAACTCATCAAAAATAACATAAATTCCACTGTATCCTTTTATTCGTACCAGTTTTTCCTTTATGTCACTGTAAAGCTTTATGGCAAGAGTTTCATATATAGGGTTAAACCTGCTGCCTGAAGTAAGCATTGGATATATCTTTTCAAATAAATCCATTGCCTCTTTGTTTTCCCTTGACAGCTTCTTTAAAAACTCCCCGATTTCATAATTATTTTCCCTTAATTTTCCCACAAAAGCCCTATATGTATCTTTGTAGTTTTCCTTCCACTCCCTGATACACTCATATGCCTTTGTATAATATGTTTCCGGGACAATGTCATTTAATCCCTCTCTTTTTAAAGCCTCCCTTAATCCTTCAATAAAACCGCGGTTTAAATCCTCATATGTGCCTGAAATAATAACCGGCAAAAACTTTTTTCCCTTTAAAAGTTCAATATTGGAAGTTTTATTTAATTTGTTTGCCTTAATTTTCCCAATAACTTTTTCAAAAACTTCTTTATTTCCACTAATTAATGCCATAAAAACCAAAAGCAAATGAGATTTTCCCTTACCATATGGGCCAATAAGAATATTTGCCTTGTTTCTGTTTTCAACAATATGTCCTGCATATTCATTTAAAACATCCACGGAAGACACCGTTGGAATATAACTTACTATTTTTTCCGGGTTATTTAAATCCAGTTCAAGATTAATTGAAGTTTGAAATCTTTTGTCAATATGTATCATGTCCGTTAATTTATGCATAATATTTCTCCATTATCTGCTCTAATGTAATGTTATTTTCCATGTATATCATATCAAGCCCCGCTGTTCTGTTTAAGGTGATATAGCCCTCTTCCTCTAACTTATCTAAGTATTCATTCATTTTAATCCGCTTTAAATTAAACACTTTTCCCGGTGACAAAGGTTCGTTTACAGCCTCATCAATTCTTAAGGATAAAGTATTTTTATAATCCATATATTTTTTTAGGGCATACAAAACCGCCATAGGGCTTAGAACCGTATAATCCGGTGCCGTTTTTATATATTTCTTTCCATTTTTCTTTATTAAACCGATTTTAGAAAAAGGTGAAATACGCTTTTCCTCCGGGTCGTAATCCTGTGTTTTTTCCCTTGTGTACATATTAAGTAATACATTTACATCATCCTGAAGGGAACGTACGGAAAAATCCTCCACCCCCATTTTATGAATTTCATTTTCCAGCAATACAAACAATTCATCCTTATCAAATTCCTCTGCATTTATCTTATTGAAAGTTAAATACCATGAGGTTGCATTTTCCCTGTTATGAACAAGATTTACATGGAAAATTTCCAAAGGGAATATATCCTCAAAATATCTGTCATTTTTCAGTATTATTTTTCCAATTTCAGTAAGCGAAACCTGACTTTTTCCTGTTTCCTTAGTAAAATCTCCTGCTTTTAGCCAATATCTGATAGCCTTTGCCATATTACTTCCCACTCCCAGAGTGTCTGCTCCAAAATTCTTAGAAAATACCTTTTCGTTTTTATCCACTTCTATTAAGCCTTTACTAAGCCATCCCTCACGAATGGCAAATGTCTCGTGGCCTTTCAGTTTTATCACAATCTGCCTCCTAATCTATTTATCCTTCTTAGTTGCAAGTACCTTTCTCATGTAGCATCCCCCTGTATAATGGTTGACGCACTCCATGCATCTCTTACATTTATCGTCTAAAATTCTGTAACTAATGCCTTCTTTTCCTTCCTTAATAACAATTGCATTATACTTGCATATGCTTTCACAGGCACGGCAACCCATACACATCTGATATTTTGTAATCTGGCATTTTACCTTTTCTTCTGCAGTTTTTACGCTTTTTGCACCATCAATGTGATAATCAACAATAGTTACCTTTAATGTATTACTGCCTATTCGTCCCTGAAGTTTTAATACCGGCATGGCATTTTTCCTTGTAACGTAAACCTCACCTAACCTTTTATTTCCCAAATCAAAATTTATATATCCAAAAGGTTTAAACAATTCATATAATTCCTCCGTTATAGGGCGAAGCAGCTGGTAATTAAAGGCATTTTCCTCTAATGCACAGGGTTCAAAAGAAACTGCTGTTTTTCCTGCATATTCTACGCCGTTTCCCCCTTGCCTTGCCTTCCATTTTCCGTCATCCACATACACTTCGGCATCAGGCTTTCCTATCTTTATAGCGAAATCAATAAGCATCTTCCTAAACTTATCAGACTGCTCCTTCATATGAATTTTAGATAAAAATTCTGACCATCCGCTATTATTCGGGCAGCACCAGCATCCTACCCTGGCATAGCCCAGCCTGTATGCATTGTTAAAATCAATTTTTGTGGTTAAAATGTATAACCATACATCAAAATCCATCCAGTCAATAATGGGAGATATGGTAATCTGCTTTGTTATTTTCGAGCCTTCCGTTTCCCTCTCATACTTGCTTCTGCTTTTTGACTCGCTTCTTCTTATTCCATAAAAAGTAATGATTTTATTTTTATTCTTAAACAGGGATTTTATTTTTCTTTGAATGGCACCTGTCTTAAACACTGTGCAACACCAACGCATAACACGACTTGGCGGCCCAACTAACTGACAAAGTTCCTCAAAATCCTTGTCCTTATTTCTAGATGACAAAACCGGAGTTTTAGGATGTTCTTTTTTAAATCTCTCAACATATTTAATGGTCTCCGGGAATTCTAAAGTCGTATCCCCAAATATATGCAAGATTTTCGGTTCGCTAAGAGCCCTTATAACTAAATCCGACGTAACTGTAGAGTCTTTTCCTCCCGAAAAAGACACAAACATATCCATTACCGTATAACCTTTTACAGACCCCCTTATATAATCCGTAGCTTCCTTAACTATAAATTCATATCTGTCACTATTTGCCTTAACAAATCTGTCTATGTACTCATCAAAATATTGCCGGTTAATATTTTTTTCTTCCTGAAAGTATCTCTTTCTAACCAAATCAGCATCTATATTTTTTAAATCCTTAACGGAAAATCTTATACGCTTTCCATCAATGTAATAGTAATTCCCCGAGCAATTCCAAACTGATGACTTTTCGTAGGTTCCGGGAGCCTTATTCCATATTAATTCCAGCAAAAGCCTCTCCTGTGGGAAAACCGGGCGGATATCCGTAGTTATTCTCTCTCCCTGCGTATTGCAGCATTTGCACACCTTTTCATATAATGGCACCTTACAGTTGTGACACCAATATATATCTGAGCTCTCTAACTTACTTCTGCCGCCACACACCGGACAGATACTGTTTTTTGTAATAATGTTATCCTTTTTGCATTTGTATCTAAGCACTGTTCTTTCCTACCTTACTCCATAAACTCTTCCGGTTTGACATTTAAATAAAAGCACAATTCCAAAAACTCTCCTGCCTCTAAAGGTTTAATCTCTCCCCGCAGTTTTCTCTCGTCTATTCCGGTATCTTTCGAAATTTGAAGAAAGGACAAATTATTAGATTCTATGTATTTTGAAACTTTTTCTGAAACGCTCAATGTTGTACCCCATTTCTTAACTTCTAAGACTTTTTTACTTATATAGCATTATATTCTTATTTGTAAAGAATTTCAATTCTAACTTTTCTCAATTAGTAAGAATTTGTTGACGCATATTTTGGGGTAGGATAAGATAAAATTTATAATATGATGTAAGTGTCCAAAGCATAACATCTATAATTTCTATTTTGAAAGGAATGTTTTAAATGAAAAATGAAATGATAGCAAAGGTGCTAAAAAAATATAGAAAAAATAACAAACTGACAGTTAATGAAGTGGCTGAGCTGTTAAATGAAAGGTCTTTAACAGTAGCTACCAAAACAATTTACGGATGGGAAAGCGGACAGGCTCAACCTGATGCCGACACTCTTTTAGTTCTTTGTGAAATATACAACATTGATGATATTTTAGGCACCTTCGGTTATAGTGATAAAAAGCAGTTTCATATTACCAATCATGAGCGGGAATTAATTGAAAAATACAGACAGCATCCTGAATTACAGGATGCTGTGGATAAACTACTAAGCTAATGGGAAAAAGCGTACTTAAACAGATCTCTGTCAGAGTTTTTAAGTAAATGAAGTATCAGTCGGACTGTTAATAGTCTTGCTGTTAGTTTTTATGCCAAAATAGGCTGCCGCTAATGCGACAGCCTATTTTCGTTAATCTTGTGCTTTTCTATTTTTATTTTCCATACAATTTCTTAAATGCATCTTTTAACTGTTTATCTGCTGTAACAATTTTTCCATTTATTTTGCTGTCCCAGTCAGATAATCTTGATTTTACACTGTCTGCCCAGTTCTTTTCAGTAAACCATGCACCGGCAACCTGCTGATCACCACATCTTAACCACTCTTCCATGGTCTTTACCGTATCTCCCTTTTCAGTTACTGTTGACGTCCAGCATTTATCAATTACATCCCAGTATCGTCCTTCATTCCATATTTTTAACACCTCATTAAATCCATCTTTATCTTTATAGGATTTATGTGCAGGCAAATCATTCCACATTTTCATTTGTTCATCATAATCTGTTCCTGTTACAACAGGGAAAGAATCTCCTGCTGCCGATTTTATTTGACCGTTATCACTCCACTTTTGGTCATAAATTGCCTTTCTTGCATCTGTAGAAGCTGTCCAGAAAGAAGCAAAGGTATAGGATATATCACGCTTTAACTCTTCCTCTTTACTCCATTCCTTATTTTTATCATCCAGTGCATAATTGTGTACACATATAGGATCCATAATTATTTTAATTGTATTTTCACAATAATCCGTAGAAGGATATGGATATATGTCCCAATCTGCTGATTTAATATATGAAGGGCTATCCTTTGCATCCTCATCAGCACCTGATGTTAAATACCATGGGTCTTCAAAATTTATTAATGTTCTGTTGTTTGTAAAATACGTCCAGCTGTATCCACCATTTTCCTTAACTATATCTTTTGTTATTTTTCCTGAACCGGCTGCCACATCTATAGACTTTTCAGCCCATTTAGGCAGATATTTAAGAAGTGACTTTACCTGTTCACTATTTAACTCAACCTTATTTTCTTCTAAAATCTTCTTATTTATATTATCTGTTCCAAGCTCCAAAACTTCTATAGGTGTTCCCTTTGATCCCCAGAACTCCTTACAATCTGCCTTAGAAATAAATCTTGTAAACTGGTCAATATTCCAGTCAGGCTTTGGAACATTTATATTATTATCCTGTGCCAACGCCTTATTGACCCAAATTCCTCCCGGAATTGTATATGACGGGAGACCTCCCTGAAATCCATCATAATTAATGCTTTTCATAAGACTTTCATTGTATTTTTTATATGTTTCGTCATCCTTATAAACTGACAAATCTGCAACCAGCCCCTTCTTTATATCCCCGGTTACGTCTGTTGATGCCCATACATCCGGATATTTTCCATACTTTGCCTGAAAGTTTTCCATTTCCTGCTCCCATGACTGAGTGTTATACTGATCCGGATCACCAATTTTTGACCACACATTAATTTTTATTCCCGGATAAACCTCATTAAATTTCTTTGCCACTGCATAAAGCTGGGCTACATTTTGTGCCACAATTTTTGTAGGGTCTGAAAGCTTCTTACCTGCAGTGCTTTTAGGATTTCCGATGTCCTCATAATATTCACCGTCACCGGACCATACCATTACGGAAACTTCTCCTTTGACATTTTTATCCAGTCCTGTCGTAATCTGAATTTCATCAGTGTTATCCTGTCCACTATCCTCCACTTTTTTGCCTGAACATCCACCTAGTAATGACATTCCTATAATTCCTGCCATTGCCAATATAAGCATTCTCTTACCTTTTCTCATAATTCCTCCTTATAAAATCAATTATGCGATTTCTTTAACACTTATATGGTAATATGCCGGCATTAAAAAAAGCTCTAAAAAAATGCAAAATTTTTGCAAAAATTAGAGCCTTCTCTTATTCTCCTAAAACTAACTTTCCACCACAATATTCCTTATTTTTGTAATCATACATTATCACAATATACTTTTCATTATTTCTAAAAGGAATATAAAATTTATCACCATGCCAGAAAATTTCTTCCCCATTGAAGTCACCCATTATTTTCTTTATGGTATCCAATTTAGGTGATACCATATTTTCTTTTATACATCCCTTAAGTATTGCATTTATCAGAGAATAAAGCTCTGAGCCGGTGCTGTCTCTGTCGTCCTGTACTTTTACAAATCCCTCTTCCCTTTCACCTGCATTATTGATTTCCACCATACTTTTTTGAAACTCTATTGCCCTGTTTTTTTCATTGATAAAAACATTAATTTCCTGAGAATTATCCTTTAACTTAATAATGTAGCTGTCACCATTGGTATAACCTGTTTTTTCAGTCCGGGTATCCATAGCATATTCCTTTATAATCTCATCTGTTATGGCACTGAACTTATTAAAATTCTTAACTTCTTTATAGCTACCGGTTATAATGCATTCACTGTTAAAAACCTTACGCTCTAAGCTGATGTCATTATCTAACTGTAAAAATGTGCTTCCAACCTTGTTAATTCTTGTTTTTTCTTCATGGGATGCATATATATTTATAGCTTCAACACCTGCTACCACTATTATCAGTGCTGCTAAGATTGTAACTATATTCGATATATTCTTTTTCATATATTTAACCTCATCAATCTAAATCATAAACAGGAAGTGTTACTGTAACAAGGCAGCCCTTACCTATGTCACTGGATATTTCTATTTCACCATTACTTAATTCAATAATCTTTTTACACAGTGCAAGACCTAAACCTGCCCCACCACTTTTTCGTGTTCGTGATTTGTCTACCATATAAAACGGTTCCATAACCTTCTTTACATCTTCCTTCGGAATCCCTATGCCATAATCCTGAATCTTTATTACAACCTTATTATTTTCCACAGACATACTTACATCCATTTCACCATTTTGCGTGGTAGCCTTAGCGCCATTATCTAAAATGTTATAAAAAACAGATTTAATTAAATCCTTATCAACCATAACATTTTTATTTACAATCTTTTTATTTATCTTTATATTACTTTTTTCCAAAACAATTTGTTCCGATAATATTACTTCATCCAGAATATTGCCTATATCAACACATTCACCCTTCACGTTTTTTTCTTCTATTTGTGCTAATTCCATTAGCTTCCCTGACATTGTTTTTAACCTTAATGCCTCTTTATAAATATACCCTGAATATTCCTTTATCTGTTCTTCCGTAAGATTCTGCTTAATAGTCAGTATATCCGAAAATCCTAAAATTGCAGTCAGAGGAGTTTTCATTTCATGAGCCATGTTGTCAATAAATACCTGCCTGCTTTCTATCATTTCTTCCTTTGCCCTGTTATCATCTGCTATTTTTTCGGACATCTGATTAACATCTTTTGTAAGCTCTGTAATTTCATTATTCCCCTTTACCTCAAGCTGTCTTCCATAATCTCCGTCAGATATACTATGTATTCCCCATTGAAGTTTTTTTACAGGTCTAAGTAAAAATCTGATAGTTACTAAAAGAATAATTCCCGAAAGCAGGGAAAATACTATGGTAAGTACCTTCAGCCTGTCCCTTTGAGCAAAATAAGCCCCGTAAATATGTGTAATATCATACTCCGTGTCGCATTTTATTTTTCTGCCATAAATACTGTTTTCAGATTCCATTATAAGAAAATAATAATCACTTTTGTGTACTATTTCATATCCTGCATATCTTTCCTGTTTAATCATATTCTTATTAACTATGTCATCTGAGAAGTCATAGTTATTCATTATGTTTTCCCCGTCCATACTTAATTTCAACCCATAACCTAAATCCTCAAATCTTTCATAGGCGGCTTTATATGCCTCTAAAAATTCGTGATCACTTAAAATCGATTTGGTTTTTTCCTGCATCTGTCGTTGCACTTCAACATTTACTGATGCCATAACATTTTCGTGGAACTTTTTGGAATTATTTATTTCTGCATCTATCTGATATTTATACTGGTTTCCAATTAGTAAAAGTCCCATTGCCAGTGTAAAAACCGTAACAATGAACATTGTCACTATAAATATTCTCTGCCATATCTTCATATGCCACTCCTATTGATTTAACTGTACAGGCAGTATCCTACCTTTGGAATAGTAACTAATTTTTCTTTTAATTTCATTTTCTTTCTTACCTGCTGCACATGGGTATCCACTGTTCTTGTTTCTCCCACAAAATCATATCCCCATATTTCTGCCATTAACCGCTCTTTCCTTATAACAATATCCTTATGCTTTAAGAAAAACACTAAAATATCAAACTCTTTTGGAGTAAGATTAATAATTTCATCATTACAGGTTACCTGATGTTTAGTAATATCTGCCTTAATATCGTGGTATTCAATTACATCCTCTTCATTATGATATCTTCTTAAAACCACTTCCACTCTGGCTAAAAGTTCCATTGCCTCAAAAGGTTTTAGTATGTAATCCTCCGCCCCTAACTTAAGTCCGTGAACCCTGTCCACTACATCCTGTTTTGCAGTTATAAATATAGTTGGAATTTTTAAGGGTTTTATATACTTCATTAAGGAGAAGCCGTCTATTCCCGGAAGCATGACATCTAAAAGAATAAGGGAATACTTATTATTTTCTATTTTTTCCTTTGCAGCTATTCCGTCATACACTTTATCGCAGGAATAATTTCCCATATCCAGCGTAACTTCTATCATTTTTGCAATACTTTCATCATCTTCAACTACCAGTATTTTGTTCATAGAGCCTCCTACAGTAAAAATTCAGACATTGCATAATTACTTACATCTATTCCCCTGTCTGTAAGCATTATCCTATTATCATTTTTCTTTAATAATCCCTGACTTATTAACTTATCTGCCACATTACCATAAACTGTCTCAAATTTTCTTCCAAATTTTTCTTCAAATTCATCCACAGATATTCCCTCCATCATTCTCAGTCCCAAAAACATAAATTCTTCCATCATATCTTTATTGCTAAGTTTCTGGATTTTTCCCTGAATCACAGTAAGAGGGTCTTCCTGAATATCCCATATATCATCCTGATAAATAGTCTCTCCCCAGAAATTTTCATTCTCCTCCAAATTGCCACCTGACATAACAGAAATGTACTGACTTAAACCTGCGATGTTGCTATATCTGGTATTTTTATATAACGATGCCGCCCCTAATCCAAATCCCAGATAATCCTTTCGTTTCCAATATCCTATATTATGCCTGCATTCATATCCCACCTTGCTGTAGTTAGATATTTCATATCTCATATAACCTGAATCCTTTAGGAATTTTCCGGTTTCATAGTACATTTCCCGCTCCGTATCCTCATCAGGTAATATGCTATATCCTGCATTCTCTGCTGCCTCCACCCTGTCATAAAGCGGGGTTTCCTCCTCCACAATAAGACTGTAAGCAGAAATATGTTCAGGATTTAAGTCTGTCACTTTTTTAAGAGTCTCTCTATAGCTTTCAATGCTTTGTCCCGGAAGTGCACTCATTATATCTACATTTATATTAGAAAATCCTGCCTCTCTGGCTAACTTATAACTTTCCAAAAACTTATCAAAATTGTGTATTCTTCCAATTGCCATAAGTTCATCATCATTAGCTGACTGCAAACCTATACTTATTCTGTTTATCCCTAAATCCTTATAGTATTTCAATTTATACTTATCAAGAGTTCCCGGGTTACATTCAATGGTAATTTCTGCATTCTCATCCACCACACAGTTTTGTCTTATGGCATCCATTATTTCTCCAATATATTTTCCTTCTAATATGGAAGGAGTACCTCCACCGATAAATATTGTATCGACAAGGTACCCTTCCATTCTATCCTTACTTAATTTAATTTCATTAATTAATGCAGAAACATACTCTCTTTTAGTTACCGAATCCCCTCTCATAGATAAAAAGTCACAATAATCGCACTTCTTAGCACAAAAGGGTATATGAACATATATTTCTAATTTATCCATAATTATAATTGCCTTTCTGTATAAGAGACCATTTTGATTTTCTTGTAATAAACTGATTTAGCGCCCCGGTGACCTTCGTAATACCCAATGGGGTGCAATCTGCTGTGGCGACTCCTCATATTCATTATTTTTATCATAAATGATATCTCTATATGAAGTTCCTGCTGCATTAAAGCACAGTTTAAATTTTACTGCTCCTTCCCCATTATAATATATTTTTATTACAAGGGGAAACTGTGTCAACAATTTGTTGATATCATTTTGAATTGCTGAAATGTTCTCCATATCCGGGATTCCTACAATATTTCCATCGTCATCACTTTTTATACATCCGTTTACACCCTGCTTTGTATGTACCGTGAAATAAGTTGCAATATTGCATACTTCCTTTTTATAATTGAGCAATAACTCGTTTACATAAGAATCGTTTCCCTCATAACCCGAAAAACTCTTTGGATTTGCAAAATTAACTACTTTAACTTTAATCCTTTTTTGCACCCCATTGTGTGCCCTTAAATAAACATAGCACGTTCCTTCTTTATCAAAGGAAGTAATTTTCCCCATCTTATTTACCTTCACTAGAGAAATATCACTGCTACTCCATATAACTTCTTTAGAAAACGGTTTTGCCTTTTTATTTTTAACCTTTCTGTCAGGATTAATGAATACCTGATACTCATTTTCGCTACATAGTCCTATACTAATAGGACTATTTCCCAAAATAAATACTTCTCCGGCATTTACTAATCGGTCATTAATTCTATAGGTTCTCCCTGACACCCGGTAGGATTTTTTACTAAACTTTTTCTTCCCTTTGTGTACTTTAAAAGATGACACTTTGTATTTATACACTTTATGGACTTTTAATTTTTTGTCAATCCAACAGGTCTTTTCATTATTAAAAACCGTCTTTATACTGACATATTTTTTCTTTTTACTGCTATATCTGTATATCCTATAACCATCGGCTTTTTTTACCTTACTCCATTTAATTTTTAATGCTGTTGTAATATACCTTTTAACTACAACATTCTTTGGTGTTTCGGCTTTAATGCTTTTGGCATAAGTTAATGTGTTTACATTAGCAGATATAATTACTGTAAACAATAAAACTGTGCAGTATGATATTATCTTCTTATAGTACATTACTCCTCATCTAATTTCAAAACCGCCATAAATGCTGACTGTGGTATTTCCACATTTCCAACCTGGCGCATACGTTTCTTTCCTTCCTTCTGCTTTTCTAACAGCTTTTTCTTTCTTGAAATATCGCCACCATAACATTTAGCAAGCACGTCTTTTCTCATTGCCTTAACTGTTTCTCTTGCAATAACTTTACTTCCTACTGCTGCCTGAATCGGTACTTCAAAAAGCTGTCTTGGAATTTCATTCTTCAGTTTCTCGCACATTTTTCTGCCACGCTCATATGCTGAAGCCTCCGGAACTATAAAGGATAGTGCATCCACCTCTTCCTTATTTATAAGAATGTCAAGCTTAACTAACTTAGCTGTTTCATATCCTTTTAATTCATAATCGAATGAGGCATACCCTCTTGAGCGGGATTTTAATGCATCAAAGAAATCATATATTATTTCATTTAACGGAATATCATATTTAAGAAGTGCTCTTGAACCTTCCACATACTCCATTCCTATATATCGTCCACGTCTTTGCTGACACAATTCCATAATAGAGCCTATAAACTCTGTAGTTACCATTATTTCGGCACTTACAATAGGTTCCTCCATATGTTCTATTTCACTTGGATCCGGCAAATTAGTTGGGTTGGTAAGTTCTATTAACTCCCCATTTTCCTTGTATACCTTATAAATAACTGACGGTGCCGTAGTTACCAAATCAAGTCCGTATTCCCTCTCTAGTCTCTCCTGAACAATTTCAAGATGAAGAAGTCCTAAGAATCCACATCTGAAACCAAATCCTAAGGCTATTGATGTTTCCGGTTCGTATTTAAGGGATGCATCATTTAGCTGAAGTTTTTCCAAAGCATCTCTTAAATCAGGATATTTGGCTCCATCTGCCGGATATACACCACAGTAAACCATTGAATTAACTTCCTTATATCCCGGAAGTGGCTCATCACATGGTCTGTCTGCATCAGTTACGGTATCACCAACCTTGGTATCACGGACATTTTTTATACTTGCCGTAATATATCCAACCATTCCTGCTGATAATTCATCACAGGCTATAAACTGACCTGCTCCAAAATATCCTACTTCCACAACATTTGCTTTAGCTCCTGTTGCCATCATTTTTATATTCATTCCCGGCTTTACGGTACCCTCTTTTATTCGGCAAAATACAATAACTCCCTTGTATGAATCATATAAGCTGTCAAAAATAAGTGCTTTAAGGGGAGCCTCCGGATTTCCCTCCGGTGCCGGAATATTCTTAACAATTGCCTCTAAAACCTCACCACAGTTAAGTCCTGTTTTGGCTGAAATAAGTGGTGCATCCTCTGCATCAAGTCCTATAACATCCTCTATTTCCGCCTTTACCCTATCCGGGTCAGCTGATGGAAGGTCAATTTTGTTTATTACCGGAAAAACCTCTAGGTCATGGTCTAATGCAAGATAAACATTTGCCAGAGTCTGTGCTTCCACACCCTGTGCCGCATCAACTACCAATACTGCACCATCACAGGCTGCTAAGCTTCGTGATACCTCGTAATTAAAATCCACATGGCCCGGTGTATCAATAAGATTAAAAATATATTCCTCACCGTCTTTAGCCTTATAAACAGTACGAACTGCCTGAGATTTTATTGTTATTCCACGTTCTCTTTCTAAGTCCATATTATCAAGAACCTGAGCCTGCATTTCCCTGTTTGTAAGAAGCCCTGTCATCTCTATTATACGGTCTGCCAAAGTAGATTTTCCGTGATCAATATGAGCAATAATGCAAAAATTTCTTATTTTACTCTGATCTATATGCGACATATTTTCCTCCATCTCTTGTTTATTTTGCTGTTAAACTGACTTTACCTTTATGTGAAATTATTACGTCAGATTATCTAATACATATTGATATATTTTCTGGCTGGTGTCCTTGTCCTGCCAATTTGCACACATTTTTGAGGCAATATCCTTATCAGGAGTTGCAATATTAAGTTCAATTAATGTACTGTCTCCTTCTTTTACCTGACAATGTACAATATAATCTCCATTTGCAGCCCTGTAATAATCCGAAACGGTTCCTGCCTCATTTCTTAATTCATATTTATTCTCAATAAGGAACATATCCACATCATCAACTATCTGGTTGGGAATTTTATTCTCAAAAAACTTAAGACTTTCCCTTCCCTCGGAAGTTAAATGATAATAAGATGTATTTCTATTAACATTTAAAAACACAAATCCGTTTTCTATTAACTCATTAATGGAACGCTGAACGGAAAAATAAGTTGTGTACTCATTCTCCAGAAAGAACTGGGCAATCTGGGTATTAGTCAGTGGGAAATCCACCTTATTAAGCATATGCATTATAATTAATTTATATAAAGTTTCCGGTTCTAATGCCATTTCTAACTCCTTGTTATTTCTTCAATCAAATCAAGAATTTCATCTTTTCCCTGCTTTGTCTGAGCCGAAAATGGTAGTATCTTTGTTCCACCTACTACGTTTAAGCCTGTCCTTATCATTTTAACATGCTTTTGTATCTGGCTTCTCTTTATTTTGTCAAGCTTTGTTGCAATTATTATTGGTTCATATCCATTGGCTAATATCCACTGGTACATATTTATGTCATTAGCTGACGGCTCGTGTCTTATATCTATTAAAAGAAAAACTGCTTTTAACATATCCGAAGTATGAAGATAGTTTTCTATCATTACACCCCATTTTTCCTTTACTTCCTTTGACACACTGGCATACCCGTACCCCGGTAAATCCACAAAATACATTTCCTCATTAACATTATAGAAATTAATTGTCTGTGTTTTTCCCGGCTGGGATGATGTTCTTGCTAATGCCTTCCTATTTACAAGACTGTTTATCAGTGATGATTTTCCTACATTTGACTTACCTGCAAAGGCAATCTCCGGCATATTATTTTGTGGCAGAGGACTTGTAATTCCACATACCGTCTCTAAACTAACATTTTTTATAACCATATATTTACCTGCTCAGAGCCTCCTTAATAACTTCACTCATATGACTTACATATACAATTTTCAGACCTGAAGTTATTTCCTCTGAAATCTCCTTTACCATAGGTTCATTCTTTTTAGGGACTAAAACCTTCTTAATACCTGCATTTTTAGCAGCCAAAAGCTTCTCTTTTAATCCTCCTATTGGCATAACATTTCCACGAAGATTAATTTCTCCTGTCATTGCCACCTTACATTTTACCTTAATACCTGACACAGCTGACAAAATAGCCGTTGCCATGGTAATTCCGGCTGATGGTCCATCCTTTGGCACTGCCCCTTCCGGAACGTGAATATGTATATCATTCTCACTAAAGAATTCCTTATCCACACCATAATCCGCTGCAATACTTCTAACATAGCTCAGTGCAATTACAGCAGACTCCTTCATAACATCACCAAGCTGTCCCGTAAGCTTAAGTTCTCCCTTTCCCGGCATTGTATTTACTTCTATCTGAAGGGTAGTTCCACCTACAGCCGTCCAGGCAAGACCTCTTACTATTCCTATATCATCTGACTCATTTGCCAAATCTTCATCGAATTTCTTTCTTCCAAGATATTTTTCAATATTTTTTGATGTAACCTTTAAATGCTTTTTATTATTTTGAACTATATCTCTTGCTGCTTTTCTGCATATTTCTTCCAGTTCCCTTTGCAGCTGTCTTACACCGGCTTCCCTTGTGTAAAATCTTATAATACTGTTTATGGCCTCATCTGTTATGGAAAGATTTGACCTTTTTATTCCATTTTTCTCATATGCCTTCTTAATCAGATGTTCTTTTGCAATGTGGAACTTCTCATTTTCAGTATAACCTTCAACTTCAATCATTTCCATTCTGTCAATTAAAGGCTCCGGTATGGTATTTATATCATTTGCCGTGGCGATAAATAATACCTTTGACAAATCAAGGGGAACTTCCAAATAATTATCCCTAAAAGATGAATTTTGTTCTGAATCCATAACCTCAAGAAGGGCTGAAGCCGGATCTCCGTGATAACCTCTTCCCATTTTGTCTATTTCGTCAAACAGCATTAATGGATTAGCACTGCCTGCCATTTTAAGTCCCTTTGCTATTCTTCCCGGCATTGCTCCCACATATGTTTTTCTGTGTCCTCTGATTTCCGATTCGTCGTCCACGCCACCTAAGCTTATTCTAACATATTTTTTGTTTAAAGCTTCTGCAATTGAGTGAGCTATAGATGTTTTTCCTGTTCCCGGAGGTCCTATAAGACAAATAATGGGACTTGTGCCTTTAGCCTCCGTTAAATTTCTCACTGCCAAAAACTCCAGAACTCTTTCTTTTACTTTTTTAAGTCCGTAATGATCTCTGTCTAAGATTTCCTGTGCATTAGTCAAATCAGGGTTTTCCACTGTCTGATTATTCCAAGGCATATCCAGCATTGTGTCAATGTATGTTCTTATTACATTAGCTTCCGGTGCATTTCCACCAAACATTCTGTACCTTGAAAGTTCCTTCATTAACTTTTCCTTCACTTCATCAGATGCGTTAAGCTTCTCTATTTTTCCCTGCAATTCATCTGCATCTGCAGAGAAATCTTCCCCTAATTCTTCTTTTATAACCTGAATCTGTTCTCTTAAAATATGTTCACGCTGACTTTTGTCAAGTCTCTCTTTAACCTTCTCAATTATATCAGCTCTTATTTGTCCGATTTCATTTTCTTTTCTTAAAAATGACATAACTGTCTCAAATTTAGACACTAAGTCATTTTTTTCCAAATATTCCTGCTTTACTCTAAAATCTACTTTTATTCTTAAAAGTAACTGTTCCATAAGAGTTGACAGATTATTTATTCTCATAACATTTCTTATTCCCTGTTCCGTCAGCCCATGGTTTGTTGCATCATATTTTCTTATGGTTTCTTTTAATTCTCTTACAAAGGCCTCTTCCTCGTTTTCAGATAAAAGATTTTCCTCCTGTGGAATTTCCTTTATATCTCCCTCAAAATATTTCCCATCTTCATATAATGTGAGAATTTCAGCTTTATTCTTTGCCTCTACCATTACACTTGTAATTCCATCCGGCAATTTATTAAGTTGCTTTATTAATACAACAGTACCTATTTTGTATATTCCATCAAAACCCGGTGTTGATTCCACCGGGTCTTTCTGTGCTGTAACAAACAATCGCTGTCCCTGCATCATAGCAGCATTTGCGGCAGCAATTGATGATTTTCTACTAATGTCAAAATGAACTGTCGTTCCCGGCAATATGGTAAGCCCCCTAAGAGGTATAACCGGTATTTTAAAAGTATTTTCTGACATATTTTCTCCTTGATACCTATGCGGTTTTTCCGCTTTTTTTCTTTGTTTTAGGTTTAGTTCCTGAAGGTGCGTACTTTATTTCTGCATCTGCTAATCCATTTACAACATCCTCGTTGACTATACATTCTTCAATGGTGTCATCAGATGGTGTTTCATACATTATATCCATTACCGCATCTTCCATAATGGCTCTAAGTCCTCTTGCTCCTGTCTTTCTTTCCACTGCAAGCTTAGCTATGGCATGTATTGCCTCATCTGTAAATGTAAGCTTAACTCCATCTAATTCAAATAATTTCTTATACTGCTTTACCAATGCATTCTTTGGCTCTGTAAGTATTCTCTCTAATGCCTTTTCATCTAAGAAATCCAATGAAACCGTAACAGGAACTCGTCCTATAAATTCCGGAATAATTCCAAATTTAGTTAAATCTTCCGGCATAACCTGCTTGAATAATTCATCTGTCTTGTGGTCATTTTTTTCACGAACCGGTGAATTAAATCCAATTGCACTTTTATCTAATCTCTTTTCTATAATCTTATCTAATCCGTCAAAAGCTCCACCACAAATAAATAAAATATTTGTAGTATTAATAGGTATAAGTTCCTGCTGAGGATGCTTTCTTCCACCCTGTGGTGGCACGCTGGCATCTGTTCCCTCTAATATTTTAAGTAATGCCTGCTGTACACCTTCACCTGAAACATCTCTTGTGACAGAAACATTTTCTGATTTTTTTGTAATTTTATCTATTTCATCAATATATATAATTCCATGCTCAGCCTTTTCAATATCATAATCAGCTGCCTGAATTAATTTAAGCAAAATATTTTCAACATCTTCACCAACATATCCTGCCTCTGTAAGAGTTGTAGCATCTGCAATGGCAAATGGAACATTTAATATCTTTGCTAATGTCTGAGCTAAATATGTCTTTCCAGAACCTGTAGGTCCTAACAAAAGAATATTGGATTTCTGCAATTCAACATCTAATTCCTTGTCTGATAAAACACGTTTGTAGTGATTATATACTGAAACTGCCAAAACCTTTTTTGCCTCATCCTGACCTATAACATACTGATCCAAAAATTCTTTAATTTCCTTTGGTTTTAAAAGATTTATCTCCTGTGTAGCACCGGATTCCTCTTCATGGTACATTTCTTCCACGATTCCTGCACATATTTCAACGCATTCATCACAAATATACACACCTTCCGGTCCGGCAATAAGTCTTCTTGTCTGACTCTCCGGCTTACCGCAAAATGAACAATATAATTTCTCATCAATAATTTTTTTATTTGCCATGTTTACCTCACTGTTTTGACATAAAATCCAAGTTAAGGCACCACAATTGCGGTGCCTTATTCTTATCTTTATCTTTCTTTGATTACATTGTCAATCAAACCGTACTCTTTTGCTTCATCAGCGCTTAACCAATTATCTCTGTCTGTATCTTTTTCAACAACTTCAACCGGCTTTCCTGAATTAGCTGCAAGAATTTCGTTTAATTTCTTTTTAGTCTTCAAAATATGCTCTGCTGCTATCTGAATCTCTGTAGCCTGACCCTGTGCTCCGCCTAATGGCTGATGAATCATAATTTCAGCATTTGGAAGGGCATATCTCTTTCCCTTAGCTCCGCTGGATAAAAGGAACGCACCCATACTTGCCGCCATGCCAATGCATGTAGTTGATACATCACACTTAACGTAATTCATTGTATCATATATTGCCATTCCTGCTGTAACAGAACCTCCCGGACTGTTGATATACATATGAATATCCTTGCCCGGATCCTCTGACTCTAAGAATAATAACTGTGCAACAACTGTAGAAGCCACTGCATCATTTATTTCCTCTCCTAAAAAGATAATTCTATCCTTTAATAATCTTGAATAAATATCATATGAGCGTTCACCTCTGGAATTCTGCTCTATGACATAAGGTACTAATGCCATTGCTATACCTCCTGCTTAATAATTAAATTATTTAGCCTCATCTACAACAAATTTAGCTGCTTTTCTTGCACAAATATCTTTCTTAAGATTTTCCTTGTCGCTATCTGTTAATAAACCTTTAAGCTTGTCAGCTTCCATGTTGTATCTTCCGGCCATTTCCTTGATTTCTTCTTCAACTTCTTCTTCTGTAGCTTCAATGTTTTCAGCCTTAACAACTGCTTCTAAAACAAGGCTTGATTCAACTCTTGCCTGTGCCTGTGGCTTAACCTGTTCCTTCATCTGGTCAACTGTTGCACCTGTAAACTGTAAATACTGTTCAAATGAAATTCCCTGCATAGCAATATTCTGTGCAAATTCTTCAAGCATCTGTTCAGCCTGTGCTTCAACCATCTTTTCAGGTATATCCATTTCTGCATCATTTACGATAGCTTCAATAACCTTGCTTTCCTTTTCAGCTTCAGCTTCTTTTTCTTTCTTTTCTGTAAGATTCTTCTTAATATCTTCCTTGTATTCATCTAAGGTATCAAATTCTGAAACATCCTGAGCGAAATCATCATCTAATTCAGGATATTCCTTAACTTTGATTTCCTTAATTGTTACCTTAAACATAGCAGGCTTTCCTGCAAGTTCTTTTGCCTGATAGTTTTCAGGGAATGTAACATTAACTTCAACTTCTTCTCCAACTTTCTTTCCAATAAGCTGTTCTTCAAATGTGTCAATAAATGAATGTGAGCCAATTGTTAAAGGATAATCTTCTCCCTTGCCACCTTCAAATGCAACTCCATCAACAAATCCTTCAAAATCGATTGTTGTCTGGTCTCCGTCTTCAACAGCCTTATCATCTGCTGCTACAAGTCTTGCATTCTGCTCTTTAACCTTATCAAGCTCTTCTGCTACTTCTTCATCTGTTACTGTAACATCAGCCTTTTCAACCTTGATTCCTTTGTACTTACCAAGCTTAACTTCCGGCTTTGTTGTAACTTCTGCTTCAAATATGAAAGGCTTGCCTTTTTCAATCTGAGTAACGTTAATTTCCGGACGTGCAACAATTTCTAATCCTGATTCTTCTGCTGCCTGTGCATAAGCTCCTGAAATAAGTTCATTAGCTGCATCCTCGTAAAATACTGCTGCACCATACATCTTTTCAACCATAGCATATGGTACTTTTCCTTTTCTAAATCCCGGAATGTTAAATTTATTCTTATTTTTCTGATAAGCTTTCTGAATAGCTTTATCAAATTTTGAAGCCTCTACCTCGATTGTAAGTTTTGCTGTGTTATTCTCTAACTTTTCTACCTGTAAACTCATTATTCTTCCTCCTTGAGATTTAACCGGGTGTGAGCTCCACCCATAATTATCCATTCTTAAAATTTATTTTTTAACATAACATAAGGGCATAATATCCCCTGACACAGAAAAACATTATATCACGAAAATCCCCCTATGTCACTAAGTTTTTTTGAACAATTCAGCCAAGCATAAAATAAACAAAAGGCAAAAGGCTGCTTGCAGCCAATTTTGCTTTTTGTTTATTTTATATTTGCTGAATCAACGAAGCGAGAAGAAGCAAAGCGTATTCGAGCTTAGGTGATTCAGGCTTGGCTGAATTGATTATTTTACTTTGCTGAATCAACGAAGCGAGAAGAAGCAAAGCGTATTCGAGCTTAGGTGATTCAGGCTTGGCTGAATTGACCTTTTATGCTTATTTTATCTGTCAAACTGTATTGCAGCTGCCACCTGTCCTGCTGTCTCCTCATCCACCAACACGCTTATTAGTTCAAGTCCCATTTCCAATGCCACTCCAAGTCCTTTTCCCGTAACAAAATTCTTGTCTGTTACAACTCTGCCACCATAATTTTTACAATCCATCTTATCTTCAAAACCCGGATAGCTTGTTGCATTTACATCCTTTAACAAACCAAGTTGTCCATAAATACTTGGTGCTGCACATATAGCTGCAAGCCATTTACCCTGTCTGTTATATTCAACTATATTATCTGTCAGTTTCTTACAGGCTGCAAGATTAGGTGTCCCCGGTATTCCTCCCGGAAGGAAAATGCAATCTCCTTTTTCAAAATCTATCTCGTTAATGTTTTTGTCAGCAAAAAGTTTAATCTTATGGGAGCTTTCCACTAACAAATCATCCTTAACGGAAACCGTAACAACATTTAATTTCTTTGTTCTTCTTAACAAATCAATTACCATCAAAGCTTCCACTTCTTCCATTCCATCTGCCAAAAATGCATATACTGTCTTCATTATCCACTATTCCTCCTAACATATGAATTCAAAAACAAGTATAACATACACCTGCCGTGTGTCAAAGTTATAAAGAATTTTTAACAAATTTATTATTTGCCGTAAGGTTTATTAACTTTTGTGTTACAATATCAGTATACAAATTAGTACAAGGAGGTCTTTATTTATGAAGCCAATGGAAATTGAGAGAAAATATCTTCCCCTTGATTTGCCCGCAAATTTAAACGACTACAAATGTCATAAAATAGAACAGGCATATTTAAATACTGCCCCTGTAGTCCGCATCAGGAAGCAGGATGATGAGTACTTTCTAACTTATAAAGGCGGTGGCATGATGGCAAGGGAAGAATATAATCTTCCTTTAAATGAAAAGAGTTATTACCACCTCCGGGAAAAAGCCGATGGCAATATCATAACTAAAACACGTTTTCTTATACCTTTAGAAGACGGTCACACTGCTGAACTTGATATATTTGAGGGGAAATTTGCAGGTATGCTGCTAGTTGAGGTTGAGTTTAGTTCCATTGAAGATGCTAACTCCTTTGTTCCTCCTAAATGGTTTGGAAAAGATGTGACAAATGACGGACACTATCACAATAGCTATCTTTCAAAAATATAAGCGGCAGGGAATTAAATTCCCCACCGCTTATTTATTTCCAAAATACCACCATTTCTTCTATTCTGTAAAAAATTTCCGGCACCTTCCTGCTTATACTACTCCATGTCGGTGAAATACATAAAAGTACATTTATCATAACTGTTGCCACTGTCAATATTCCAACAAGAACTAAAATATACTTTGTAATTTTTCTGTTTCTTCCCCTGTCATACATGTCAAACACAATGTAAATAACAGGAATAAAGAATAACCATGCAAAGTCAACGGAATATCTCAGGGATGTTCCGCCCATTGCTGTGGTAACATAACACATTAAAATTCCCACAATCACTGATAACATAACAAAAGCTTTATGTCCCATATCCTTTATTCCACGCTTCATGGACCATCCAAGAAGAATAACTGTCCACATTATAGGTTGAGCAAGAACTCCCATATAGCTCATTCCGTAATAATATCCCAAATAATTGCTGCTTTCTGATACTGCATTTACATAAGGGAACGTTGCACTGATAGTAGGTGGAATAAGTAATGCCCTTGCAATCATTAACGGAATCTTTCCAAAATCCGTCATGCCATAATATCCCGTGTCAAAAACCGTAAGCTGATACTTTGCTCCAAACTCAAAAGGCGAATCAAATCTTATGTAGTTGTAATACATAAGTCCCAAACCTACAACAACATAAGGTACAATAATGGCTAATATGGCTGTTATATTGCTTTTTGAGAAAACACAGCTTAAATATGTCTTTATCTTATTATTTCCACTTGCAACATATCCGCCTTTTTTAGCAAGCCCATTTAACATAAGACATGCTGCCACAAAACTTACAAGAATAAAATTAGGTCTGCATCCAACTGACAACGCCATAAAAGCTGCCCCTGCGCAAAGGCTTCCCACTGTCATTTTTTTGTTATCAAAAGCCCTCACTATAAAATTAAGTCCTGCCAATGCACAAGCTAACGCCGAGGCAGCTGCTATTTCATAGAATTTACTTCCGTTTATACAAAACAGAACCATTGACACATTTGTAAAACCTAGTATTGCAGCCATAACCACCCACAGGTTAAGTCTTTTTTTGTACTGACTTGCTATGGCATAAACTAACGCCGCCATAAGCATTTCTATAATCACTACTAGCAAAAGTGCTAAAATTTTTGTTTTAAGCATATGCCCTGTTACCAGATAATAGGGAAGGTAGAACACAAGTGCAGGCACTATTCCAAAGTAGCAATAATATTTTCCGTTATAAAATGCCCTGTCCCACTTATATGTTAATCCATCACGCTGACTACAGTCATAAGGATTTTGGAGTTTTTGTAGTTCCTTAATGTCCCGCATTTCCTGAATCTCCGTTTCCGGATTAAGACTATTAAGGTCAACCTTTCCTTTAGTTATTGCCAATGTAAGTTCCTGATACGGGTCCTGTGTATCCTGAAAATTAATACTCTGGATTTTTCCATTTTCGTTAAACTGTAAATTCCCGGCAATTGACAAAAATACCGTAAATACAATTTCCACTACAACCAGTCCCATAATTGCAGCAAACTGTCGGTTTGAATTTCTGTTAAACTGCAAACATCCTTTTCCTCTTGTAAAATATATTACAAATCCCATAAAGCATATTGCAGCAACCAAAAGTACCCTGAAAATATCAAATGAAAATTTTGCCGGGTAATTCAATTTAACCTGAATTGAATTTATTTCACTGTTTAAATCTGTCTTTAATTCAATTTTCAGATTACGACACTTTCCGGCAAAATGGGGGTGCATATGTCCCGTGGATTTCATTGACGGCACAATTACACTTTCATCACCACTTTCAGTATATTTATTTACAGCTTCATCAGAATAGTAAACCTTACATTCTATTGCCCTGTCGTTAGAATCCGGTATAACGTCTATATTATTTACTTTAGCATCAACGCCCTGCATTTCCAATGTGTATATATTTTTTTCAGTGGATGCAGATTTGGTAATGCTTCCGTATAACTCAGGGCTTAAATACCCATCTGACTTTACCTCAGAAGTCTTAATATCCGCAGACACGGTCATTTTATCACTTCTGGTATTTTCAAAACTATTAAAGTTAAAAGTAAATACTTCCAACACTAAAGCAATTAAAACCGCTATTATAGCTGAACAAATATATTTGTTATAGGACAAATATATTTTCTTTTTAAAGAATAATGTAAGTAAAATTATTGGAACCACTATTCCCACTACAAACATAAGATACTGCATCTTTACCTCCTACTGCTCCTTTGTTTCATGGTACTCTTTATCTGTGTTTACATTCCATACATTTGTTTTATCATGTATGCCATTAATAATATCCTTAACCGCCTCAAAGGAAGTAACCATAGAATGATCCATGTTGTTGTATCTGTGCTGTCCGTTTCTTCCTACGCAGAATAAATTATCAAAAGTATTTAAATAATCAATTATCTTATCCATGTTATCATATCCGTCAAAATATGCAGGATATGCCTTCTGTATGCGCTCTCTGTGAGAATCAATAACGTCATTTCTGTCAATTACGTCCATTGAAACCAATTCATTAATTGCCATGTTAATGCATTCCTCGTCACTCATGTTCCAGAATTCATCCCCTTCTCTGCAAAAATACTCAAGACCAATCCATACGTTTTCGTCAGGCTTTTCTACCATATATGGTGACCAGTTATTAAAAATCTGTATTCTTCCAAGCTTTACCCCTGTGTCCTGAACATATATCCAACAGTCCGGCACAATGTTGTTTAATGTTTTAATCTTTGTTTCATTCTTAAGATTTAATTTGTTAAGCAAAAGACCTACAGTTACAAAGTCCCTAAAAGGAAGGTCTGCTGCTGATGTTGCAACAATATCCGGAATATCGCTTCCTTTAATTCCTGCAATTAAATCATTAACAGGCATAGAAGACATAAATATGTCTCCCTCATAAACCTTCTCCTGTCCATTTTCTAAACAAACAACGTTTTTTATTTTTCCATTTTCAGTGTTTAAATACTTAACTTCACTATTTTTTACAATAGTTCCACCCATTTTTACAATGTCATCTGCCACAGCCTCCCAAAGCTGTCCCGGTCCGAATTTAGGATAAACATACTCCTCAATCAGTGATGTTTCCACTTCTCCGTCATTTTTCTTTGGAAGAATTTTCTTAAATACATCCTTAATAACGGCTGTTATGGATAGTCCCTTTACACGCTGTGCTCCCCAGTCAGCTGATATTTCCCTTGGATGTCTTCCCCATAATTTTTCTGTGTACCCTTCAAAAAACATTGAATATAACACACGTCCAAATCTGTTTATATAGAAATTCTCCAAATTATCTTCCGGTAGTTTTCTAAATACTGAATGAAGGTAGCTAAAACCTGCCTTAATTGTAGTCCCAAATCCCATGTTCTTTAAGGTACTCCATTTTAAAGAAATCGGATAGTCAAAGAAATGCTTTGAATAATAAATTCTTGACACTCTGTTTCTTACAAGCATTACCCTGTCTTCTTTTTCAGGATCAGGTCCCTTGTCAGCTAAAGTTTTCTCTCTGCCTAACACCTTATCATCAAATGACGGTGCTCCCTGAGTAGGCATTATGTTCTGCCACCACTCATTTACCCTATCGTCCTTCGAGAAAAATCTATGTCCCCCTATATCCATTCGGTTGCCCTTATAACGTACAGTCTGGGATATTCCACCTATTCTATCGCTTTTTTCTAATATAACAACCTCATATCCACCTTTTTTCAGTAGTTCATAACCAGCTGTAAGGCCTGCCGGTCCCGCCCCAATAATCACAATCCTCTTCATTTTTTCTCCCTTGTTTCTCTTTCAAATTTCAGATTTCCATTATAGCAAATAAATTATGTCGATAAAAGAGGTATAATAAACAAAAAAGTTATCCCTTTTTGAACTATATTTCATAAAGAGACAACTACTTTTTAATTTTAAATGCGGGTGACAGGACTTGAACCTGCACGGTTGCCCACTAGAACCTAAATCTAGCGCGTCTGCCAATTCCGCCACACCCGCAGCTATTTAATTTTCCGCTTTTATACAAACACTTACCATATGTTTGCCTTAGCAATAAAAAAGTGTAGGCACGAACCTACACTTAGTGAGCCACTGGGGAATCGAACCCCAGACAACTTGATTAAAAGTCAAGTGCTCTACCATCTGAGCTAGTGGCCCATATTAATTTTATAAGTTATTACTAACCCTTTAACTGGGCTAGCTGGATTCGAACCAGCGAATGCAGGAGTCAAAGTCCTGTGCCTTACCGCTTGGCGATAGCCCATTGTGTAAGGTGGCTAGAGGGATTCGAACCCTCGGCCTCCAGAGCCACAATCTGGCGCGCTAACCAACTGCGCTATAGCCACCATGCCATGCTCTGGTCTAATCCAGAAATGTGCCCGAAGGGATTCGAACCCCCGACCCACGGCTTAGAAGGCCGTTGCTCTATCCAGCTGAGCTACGGACACAAACATTTTAAAAAATGTTAAAAGCGGGTGATGGGAATCGAACCCACATATCCAGCTTGGAAGGCTGGTGTTCTACCACTGAACTACACCCGCACACAGTCGGGGTGACAGGATTCGAACCTGCGACCTCCTGATCCCAAATCAGGCGCTCTAGCCAAGCTGAGCCACACCCCGTGTTCGCGTTACTTATTTTTCACAGCGCAAGAGTAATTATATGGGAAACCCTTAAAATTGTCAAGCGTTTTTTTTATTTTTTTTTTACAATTTTTTTTCATACCCCGAAATCCCTTTTAAAATAGGGCTAAACGTACTCTATTCTGATATCTGCTTTTCCCTCTCCATTTACCTTCATAACCCCATATGTAGGTCTTCCACCTAACTGTCTTGGTCTTGATACACTTCCGGGATTTACAATGATTATTTTCCCCCTTATAGAGCTATCCGGTACATGAGTATGCCCGTAAAGTGCTATATTACATTTATTTTCCTCTGCTGCATAACTTAAACCATCCAGCCCGAAATCCACTCCGTAATTATGTCCGTGAGTTATAAAAATCCTGTTTCCACCAAATTCCACCACATCAGAAACCGGATTATTAGAATAATAATCACAGTTTCCCTTAACTTTTTTTATTTCACAGTTAAAAATTTCCGCCAATTGTTCGTCCTGACCCAAAAGGTCACCTAAATGTATCACCAAATCAATATTATGCTCTTTTTCGGCAATTTTTCTCACATTTTTTAAATCTCCATGAGAATCACTTATAATTATAGCTTTTAACATTCTTCCTCCAATCCGGCTTTCAGGATTTCCTTCATTTGTTCTAATGCCTTACCCCTATGGCTTATGCTGTTTTTTAATTCAGGAGCCATTTCACCGGTTGTCATCTCATATTCCGGCACATAAACTATAGGATCATAACCAAAACCGTTAGTTCCTTTTTGTTCATATGCAATAAGCCCCTCAATAGTTCCTTTACATGTCTTAATTTTTCCATTTGGGAAAGCCACTGCCATTGCACAAACGAATCTTGCACTTCTTTCTTTTCCCTTGGCATCCTTTAGTTTATCAATTATATAGTTATTCTTTATATCGTAAGATGTATCTTCTCCTAAAAATCTTGCAGAATATATTCCCGGTGCTCCATCTAAATAATCCACTTCCAAACCAGAATCATCAGCTATAGCTATTTCTCCTGTTATTTCCATTATGGTTTTTGCCTTAATAATGGCATTTTCTTCAAAGGTTTTTCCATCTTCCACAATATCAATGTTAATGCCTGCCTCTCCCATAGTTTGAAGTTCCACGTCAAAATCCTTCATCATCATATTGACTTCACGAACCTTATTTTTGTTTGTTGTTGCAAATATTACCTTCTTCATTGGTTTGTTCTCCTTTATTTTTTGTCTGTATATGCCTTTAAACAAATATTGCAATCATGTTTTTCCGAAGACTGCCATCTGTTTCCCGTAGAGCTGAAATATCCTTCTCCATCCGTTAAATCCACATTATAACTGTCATCACTTCCATTCATTTCAACAGGAATCAGCTTAAAGATTTTTTTGTCCTTCCCGCTAGTTATTTTCACTGTTACACTGAATTTTTGTCCCTGCTTTACACTATAAGGCTTATCTAATTTTATTGTATAATATCCTTTATTTTTCAAAGTTCCACTTGCTGCTGTATGGGTTCTCTCACTTAAGGAATTTTCTCCTTCAAATTTGCTGTCCACAAATACCTCATACTTCACTCCGGGGGTCACTGCATAAAATCCCACCGCCTGAAGCTTCCCGTTTTCAGAAGGATTGTATACGTTGGCAAAATACACTGTACTACTGCCCTCAAATCCCATGGAGCCTGTCCATCCGCAAATATCACTTTGATATATATTATCATAATTGTCTGTATTTTCTATGCCTGTATAACAAACATTACTTGTTCCTATTCTGTCATCGTAATATGAAACATAAAATGTTCCCTTATATCCAAAATCTTCCCCCCAGCTGTTCATGCATATAAATGCACCATCTCCCGGAATACTCTGGTCGTTAAACAGCTCTTTTGAATAATTATCATCCCATCCGATTATAACTACATCATGATTAGGCTTCTTTTTTCCTTTATAGCAATAAGCATACTCACTTTCGTTATAATAAACTGATTTTGATTTGGAATTATTAAGGGACATATACATGGAGCTTTCTACTCCGCCATATTTATACACCATTTCCTTAATCTGGTCATAGTCCTTTTCCGGTAAAATCTGTGCTTCCTGAATATGTTTTTTTGCCTTTAAACCGGTAGTTTTTTCCTGAGTTCCATAAGGGTCATCCTGTTCTAACACCGGTCCTTTCCATGCCATAAGATATGCCATTGACATAATATAATCGCCACCATCCTGGATTTCTCCTGACATATCATTACTTCTGGCAAGGTTATTCTCTGAAAAATCATATTGCTCTTCCGGCATAAGTGATGTTTCAATTGCCGTCAGTGTGGCAAAGGCCCAGCATGTACCATAATTTCCCTGATTTTTTGCCGGCACAGCTCTTTTTTTATCTAAATAGCTGTAACGCTTTGGCAAATAAGATTTAGTGCCTTTTTTGCCTGTAAATGAAGCTGTATTACTTTTGCTGTTCCAATTATAATCATAGGCAAAACACTTTGCAAATATATTTGCCGGCACAAAAATTGTTCCATCTTTAGTAACCGGTTTATCATCCAAACTATATTCATTATCATTGAAAATCATTTTTTTGGTATTTAAATAAAGTGCTACTATACTGCTTCCTTTTTCGATAACAATTTTTTCGCCACCATACACATTTGCAGCGCAATTAAATGTTTCTATAACTATATCAAGTGGTATCATAAGATTCATATTACCACTCATGTACGCCCTTTTATTTACATATTTAACTTCTTTTTTATCAACTATAACATTTATTTCATCCTTATTTGCACTTTTAGCCATAATCCGATTCCATGTATCTAAAATCGGTGCCTGTGTCTTTTCCCCATCAAAAGAAATACTTTTTTGTACACTTTGTTTTGAGTAGGAAAAACCTGCAATTATAACCACTAAAATTGCAATAAGTGGAATATATACTACAAGTATTCTCTTTTTTTTCATTAACAACCTCTATTTATTTTTGTTTTTAGGAGGCTTCGGTCCCATAAACTGATAATAATATGTCTTAATCATTCCGTTATATATTTTACGGTTTTTCGTTGCTTTTATTCCCATATCTTTTTCTACATTTTCATAAGATGAAATGATAAATGCCGACCATGAATCCAAAGCTTTGTACTTTTCTCCTAAAGTTGTATAAATCTTCTGTAAACTTTTCTGTTCCTCTAATCTTTCGCCATAAGGGGGATTTGTAATTATAAATCCATATTTTTTCCTATGGCTTAATCCTGAAACAGGACGTTCCTGAAAATGAATTAAATGTTCCACTCCTGCATTTATAGCATTTTTTCTGGAATATTCAATCATCTCCCCATCAATATCATATCCCTGTATATCTGTTTCTATATCATCATTTATTTTATCATTTGCCTCATTAACAGCCTGATACCATAACTTTTTATCTATAAAATTAGTCCATGTTTCCCCGGTAAACTCCCTGTTCATTCCCGGTGCAATATTAGCTGCTATCATAGCCGCCTCAATAGGAAATGTTCCACATCCGCAGAAAGGATCCACCAAAATTCTATCCTTATTCCATGGAGTAAGCATAATCAGTGCTGCCGCCAATGTTTCGGAAATAGGTGCCTTTGAGGTATAATATCTGTATCCTCTTTTGTGAAGTGATTCTCCTGATGTATCCAATGCAATAACTGCCTCATCCTTATAAAAAAACACTCTGATAGGATAACTTGCCCCATCTTCACTAAACCAGCTTACACCATATTCCTGTTTCAGATTCTCCACAATTGCCTTTTTTACTATTCTTTGTATATCTGAGGGACTAAATAATTTACTTTTAACAGAACTGGCTTTTTTTACCCAGAATTTTCCGTTTTCCGGTATAAAATCACTCCATTTTAATGCCTTAACTGCCTCAAAAAGCTCGTCGTATGTCTGAGCCTTTACTCTTCCAACCTGAATCATTACACGTTCAGCAGTTCTTAGAAATACGTTAGCCCTGCATATTGCCAATAAATTTCCCGAAAAAGTGATTCTTCCATCTTCAACCCTCTCTATTTCGTATCCTAAATCTATAATTTCTCTCTTTAAAACCGATTCCACTCCAAAATGACATGGAACGATTAAATGTAATTTATCCATATAAAATTCACCAAAATCCTTATTTTTATCTACTTAATGATAATCTGATAAAAAAACAATGTCAACTACATTCTATATCCGCCTACCACTGCCATAACCTTATATCCCTGGTTTGCCATTTCACTGGCAAGTCTGAAACTTAAACTGCCTCTTCTACAGTACAAAATCCATATGTCTCCTTTTCTACCGAAACTGTCGATTTTTCTAATATCACCCTCTGGAATATTTATTGCATTCTCAATATGTCCTTTGTCAAATTCACTTCTGCTTCTTAAATCCACCACTATATATCCTTTTTCCATAGCCCTTTTTCTTGCAGTATCAATGGAAACTAAGTCAAATCTGTTCATTGGTTACCATCACTTTTTTCTTTTAGTTTATTCATCTTATTACAATATGTTAAAACCCTATAGCCACTTACTGCTATAGGGTCTTAACCTTAACTATCTGCAATCTGTACAGTCTGTTGATTTGTTTTTAGAAGTACTATCTGTTGCTTTATTCTTTGATGTATTATATGCTGCCTTGTTTTTAGAAGTACCATCTGTTGCCTTATTTTTTGATGTGCTATCTGTTGCACTGCTTTTTGATGTGGTATCTGTTGCACTGTTTTTTGATGTGCTATCTGTTGCACTGCTTTTTGATGCACTATCTGTTGCACTGCTTTTTGATGTGCTGTTGTATGCATTCTGCATGCTACTATAACCTGATGCATCGTTTTTACCTGACGAATATTTCTTTGCCATGACTACCTCCTGATTTTTTTATTTGTCACATAAGTAGTATGGCAAACTTTTTTGTTTTTATTCAAAAAAAGCAGTCCCATAATGGAACTGCTTAACGTGCGTGAAAGGATTCGAACCCTCGGCCTTCTGGTCCGTAGCCAGACGCTCTATCCAGCTGAGCTACACGCACATAACCCGCAAAAATCATTTTCTGATGATTGCGACTTATATATATTACACCACCAATTGATATATGTCAACAATTTTTATTTGTAGTGCACCATTTTGTTTAATATGATTTTGCTTAATATTTAATCTAAGTATCCTAAACTACCTGGCAATAATATTTATATTTAAATCTACGGCACCGCCAATACCATTTACTCTGCCATTATCTGAATACTGCCACATTTCAACGTTAGGCAACCCATAATCCTCATATTTTGAAGGATTAAAAGTCCATCTTGCCAACCACAATCCGTATTTTGAAACTTTGTTATAATCCACTGAATTTTTGAAAAAGGACAAATAAGAATATATACATGTATCATATCCTCTTTCTTCTAAATAATCGCAGTATGTGGTTATTATTTTAGTATTTGAACTTTTGTATTTTGCCTTATTTCTATATGTATTTTCAAAATCAAAAGCCACCGGATAATCAAAGTCATTATATTTCTTTAAAAGCTTCTCTGTAAAAATTGCCTCTTTTTTCGCTTCAGCAACATTGTCAGCATAGCTATACAGGTAAAATCCTATTTTTATTCCATTCTTCTTTGCCTGATTATAGTTATAATCAAGCTGTCTGTCTATGGTTCCACCCTTTGTTGTACCATAACCTAATCTAATCATGGCAAATGTAACACCTGACTGTTTAACCTTACTCCAGTCAATTACTCCATTATGGTGGGAAACATCTATCCCCTTAATCTGTGCTTTTTTAGTTAATGTTAATGGCAAACTTTCATAAGTAACCCCATTTACAATCTCATAAGCCTTAATTCTATAGGTATACTTCTTCCCTTTAACAATATCATAATCATCATACAAACCATAATCATAAGCATTATTACTTGTTAATAATTCCCATTTGTTATTGCTGTTTTTTCTATAAATATTGTAACCGGATGCTGTATCACTAATTTTCCATGTAAGTAAATTATAATCATCCATGGAAATTGCTGACGCTGTCTGCACGGCATATGGCAGTGCCTTAAGACTTTTACTCTTATTGCTATATGACGAATACACCTTTTTCTTCTTTTTATTTAACTTATATGGTTTAACTCTATACTTATAAGTTTTTCCCGTTTCTATATTTGTATCCGTATATTTCTTACTTTTAACATAATCAACTTTTCGGTATTTTCCACCATTTACACTTCTATATACAGCATATCCTGAATACTTTGTTTTTGATTTCCATAATACTTTATTTCCAACTTTAGAATTGTATATCTTTGTAATACTTACCTTATTACTTGCTGCATAAACATCACTTTTGTCTGTTTTTAATCCCATAAAACACATTCCTGCTAAAAGCAAAACAAAAGCCGTCATCTTTATTTTCTTCTTTTTCATTTTGTACCTCTTTTTTTTCATTTTATGTTTACTAATAAATTTAACTTCCTGTAGATATTAACCTGTAATTGTCATAAAAATTTAATGTGAAAAATATACACGAAAAAAGGTACCCTCATGGATACCTTTTCACTGCCGGCGACCGGAATCGAACCGGTACTGTGTTGCCACAACAGGATTTTAAGTCCTGCGCGTCTGCCAGTTCCGCCACGCCGGCATAATATATAACAGTTATTTAATAATAACCAAATGGGACCTACAGGGCTCGAACCTGTGACCCCCTGCTTGTAAGGCAGATGCTCTCCCAGCTGAGCTAAGATCCCAAAATTTACTGCTGGATAATGTTTATAAATAAAAGTGGACCTGCGGGGACTCGAACCCAGGACCGACCGGTTATGAGCCGGTTGCTCTAACCAACTGAGCTACAGGTCCAAATAAAAGCCGATGAACGGACTCGAACCGTTAACCTGCTGATTACAAATCAGCTGCTCTGCCAATTGAGCCACATCGGCGTATATTTTTCTTCCACAAGTATTAACATATACATAATGACTCCAAGGGGATTTGAACCCCTGTTACCGCCGTGAAAGGGCGGTGTCTTAACCGCTTGACCATGGAGCCAAAACTTTTATACCATATAGTATAAAAAAACTCCCCGAGTAGGGCTCGAACCTACAACCCCTCGGTTAACAGCCGAGTGCTCTACCATTGAGCTATCGAGGAATATTTTCCACAGACCTAAGTCTGATTTATGAATGCATTGTACATTCAAAACTACATACTGAAATTTACATCCGGAGGATAACTCCTCTTCCTTCCTTTATGGATAAGCCCTCGACCTATTAGTATCAGTCAGCTCCATGCATTACTGCACTTCCACCTCTGACCTATCAACCTCGTCGTCTTCAAGGGGTCT